>NZ_PDCP01000032.1 GCF_002553505.1 Mycolicibacterium agri
GAAAGCCATACCCGACATCCCTGGGTGATTCGAAGCCTAAGGCCGACGACCCCAAACACCCTTCAAGAAAGGTAAGGATAGTCGATGAGCGACACCGCAGTGCCTGACCAGGAGTTTCTGGCCGATCTCGAGGAGGCGATGCGCGATGTCGTCGACCCGGAACTCGGCATCAACGTGGTGGACCTCGGCCTGGTCTATGACCTCAACGTGGAAGACAGTGACGCAGGCAAGGTTGCGTTGATCGACATGACGCTGACCTCGGCGGCGTGCCCGCTGACCGACGTGATCGAAGATCAGTCGCGCACCGCGTTGATCGGGGCGGGGCTCGTCAACGACATCAAGATCAACTGGGTGTGGAACCCGCCGTGGGGCCCGGACAAGATCACCGAGGAAGGCCGCGAGCAACTGCGCGCATTGGGCTTCACCGTCTAAACGGCCAGTTTGGCCGGTTGCCGGTCAAAATCGCGCGAAACCCGTCACAATCGCCCAATGGTGACGGTGCCGGCCTTCGTGTGGCGATTCGACCCGGTGCTGCGCGGCGTGCTGCTCGGACTTGCCTGCGGCGGGAGCCTGGGGATGCTGGCATGGCTCGACTCGGGCTTTCTCCTCGTCGGCGTCATCGTGTTCGTCATCCTCGCCATCTTTTACGGCGGGTGGATGACACGGCGGATGTCCCGTTACTGGCCCGCCGCCGCGAACCTGACCGGATCGCAGCGTGAGCAGGTCGCGCGCACCGCTCGCACCGGCGAGGAGATCGGCGAGGTACAACTGGCGCCAGCGCTGATCGAGTACCGCGACGGCATGCACGCCGCCGCGGCTGATGCGAGACCACTGCGGTGGCTCCTCTGGTTCGTGTTGGTCGTCGCGGTCGGGACGGCGTTGTGGGACACCGCGTACGGTTCGTGGGGCAACGCGATCGCGTCGGCCATCTACCTGATCCTGCTGGCGCTCGAGATCTTCTGGTGGCCGCGCAAACAGCAAGCGCTGCTTGTCAATACGGACCGCGCCGCGGAGTTGGCCCGGCAGGCATCCTGAACGGCCTCAGAGCTGGCTCGCCAAATCCACCAGGTCCGTGGCGATCACATCTGGCTGCGGCAGGGCGGGGACAGCCAGCGGCGCGTTACCCGGGCGGGTGATGAGCGCGCCAGCGAGTCCGGCTGCCTGGGCGCCGAGCGTGTCCCACGCGTGGCAGGAGATCATCATGCAGTCCGAGGCGGGCACCCCCAATTGCGTTGCGACTCCGGTGTAGAGCTGCGGCGCCGGCTTGAAAGCCCGCTGCGAGTCGACGCTGAACTGACGCTCGAAGAATCCGGAAAGGCCCGCGTTGTCCACCGGTGTAGCGCCTGCGTGTGGCGGCGAATTCGTCAGTGTGACAAGCCGATACCCGTTATCGGCCAGCATGCGCAGTCCGTCGGCGACGTCGCCGTGCGCCGGCATCGTCCGAATGGCCGTGCCGAGGTCGTTGAGGTCCTCGTCGGTCATCGACACATGGTGGAAGTCGGACATCATCTGCAACACCGCCCGCGACAGCGTCGAGAAGTCGGTGTAGCGGCCCGACATGGTCACCGTCATCGAGTACAGGATCAACTGGCCGTACCATTCGCGGACGACGCCGGCGTCGCCGAATATCCGGTGGAAGTGTGGTCGCAGTGCTTCGATGTCGAGCAGTGTCTCGTTGACGTCGAACACCAGAACCGATGGACGGTTGGCTGCCGGCATGACCACACTCTCTCACGGGCTCTAGCGTCGGCGCCCTGCGCTTCGCGCGCTCACGCGTCGCAGGAAGTCACGGATGAGATCCGACACCTCGTCGACCGCGGTTTCGAGCAGGAAGTGGCCCCCGTCGAGCAGGTGGATCTCGGCGTCCGGTGCGTCTTTGCCGAAAGCGCGTGCGCCGTCGGGGCCGAAGATCGGGTCGTTCTGCCCCCACACCGCAAGCACCGGAACCCTGCTCGTGCGCAGATATTCGTGCAGAGCGGGATACAGCGGCGGATTCGTTGCGTAGTCGCGGAACAGCGCCAGTTGGATCTCGTCGTTGCCGCGCCTGCCGACCAGGGCGGCGTCGTGAATCCAGGTGTCGGGGCTGACCAGTGACTCGTCGGCGACGCCGGTGACGTACTGCCACTTGATCGCTTCGACGTCCAGTGCGGTGCGGACACCCGCCTCGGTTTGCGGTGTCTGCTCACGCTGGTAGTCCCAGACGGTCCGCCAGAAGTCTTCGACGAAGCCGTCGTCGTATCCGTTGCCGTTCTGGGTGACGATGGCGGTGATCGCCTGCGGGCGTCGTAGCGCCAATCGCCATCCGATCGGTGCGCCGTAATCCTGCACATAGATCGCGAAGCGGCGCAGGCCCAGTTCGTCGAGCAGTCCTTCGGTGAGATCGGTCAGCGCATCGAAGGAGTAGTCGAAATCGGTGACCGGCGGTGCCGCCGACAGGCCGAAGCCGAGGTGATCGGGTGCGATGACGTGATAGCGGTCGGCGAGCCGGGGGATCAGCTCGCGGAACATGAACGAACTGGTCGGAAAACCGTGCAGCAGCACGATCGCCGGCGCATCCGGGTCCCCGGCCTCCCGGTAGAAGATCTGGTGTCCGGCGACGGTGGCGTAGCGGTGATGAACAGCCGGCATGGCTAACTCCCTAGGACAGATTTACTGGTTAGTGCACATTCAACGCCCGAGCCGCTAACCTGTCAATAGTCGTTTGGAGGTTAGACACATGAAGCTGGTTGCAGTGGGCGCACAGGACGAACAATTCCTGCTCGAACTGCTCAACTCCACACCCGTGGTCGACGGCGTCCCGCGTGACGACCTCGCGCAGTTGAACGCAGCGCGGCGGTGGATGCGCGCACACGGGCTCGCGCCGACCGAGGCTGAACTGGCGGCACTTCTCGATGCCCGCGCTGCGCTGCAGGCCGTCGTGCGCGGCGAGAAAAGTGCTGCCGTACTTCGCCGTTTCGTGACATCTGCGGCACTGCGGCCGACGGCGTCGCGCGACGGAATCGACTGGCACCTGACAACCGAGGGGACACCGGTGGGCGCGGTGCGTGCGGTGCTCGCATGGGACGCGCTGCGGGTCACCAGCCCGGGGCGACTGCGGCCGTGCGCCAACATCGAGTGCAGGCTCTTTCTGATCGACCGCAGCAAGCCCAACACCGCGCGCTGGTGCTCGATGGCGATCTGCGGCAACCGGATGAAGGCTCGACGGCACTACCGCCGCGCGCACTCCTCGGAGAACCCGCAGGGCTAGGCGTATCCAGGTGCGGATGGTCCAAGATCGCCCGAAGGGCGGCGGCGGGATTCCTCAGGCCGCATAGTGGGAACACACAGTCAGACGCAGGCGTTAGGAGAGCTGTGACCACCACCCGAGATATCACCGCGGCCGAATTCAACGACACCATCAACGACAACGAGATCGTGCTGGTGGACTTCTGGGCGTCGTGGTGTGGGCCGTGTCGCGCGTTCGCGCCGACGTTCGCCCAGTCGGCCGAGAAACATCCGGACATCGTGCACGCCAAGGTCGACACCGAAGCCGAGCAACAGCTCGCCGCCGCGGCCGACATTCGTTCGATTCCGACGCTGATGGCGTTCAAGAAGGGCAAGCTGGTGTTCAACCAGGCCGGGGCGCTGCCGCCGGCGGCCCTTGAGGATCTCGTGCAACAGATCAAGGCTTTCGACATCGACGCCGCGATCGCCGCGCAGAACGACGGCGACCAGGGCTGACGCCTCACCAACAGTTCCGCGGGATGACCGGACCGCGCACGCGATAGCGTGCAGTCCGTGACCGAGCAAAGCGACTTCGTCCTCGTAAGCCGTCCCCGCCCCGGCGTGGCCCTGGTGACGCTGAATCGCCCCGAGCGGATGAACTCCATGGCGTTCGACGTCATGGTGCCGCTGCGGGCGGTGCTGGGGGAGTTGACCTACGACAACTCCGTCCGTGCGGTCGTGCTGACCGGAGCGGGACGGGGCTTCTCATCAGGCGCCGACCACAAGTCCGCCGGATCGGTGCCGCACGTCGACGGGCTGACCCGGCCCACGTTCGCGCTGCGCTCGATGGAAGTCCTCGATGACGTGATCCTGGCCCTGCGCAAGATGCATCAACCGGTCATCGCCGCGGTCAACGGCGCCGCCATCGGCGGAGGACTGTGCCTGGCGTTGGCTGCCGACATCCGGGTGGCCGCCGACGGCGCCTACTTCCGCGCGGCCGGCATCAACAACGGGCTGACCGCCAGCGAACTGGGGCTCAGCTACCTGCTGCCCAAGGCGATCGGCACGTCGCGGGCGTTCGAAATGATGCTGACCGGCCGCGACGTCGACGCTGAGGAGGCCGAGCGGATCGGCCTGGTGTCGCGCACCGTGCCCGGTGACCAGCTGCTGGAGACCTGCTACGGGATGGCCGAGCGCATCGCCGCGTTCTCTCGGCCGGGAATTGAGTTGACCAAACGCACACTGTGGGCTGGACTTGACGCCGCTAGCCTGGAAGGGCACATGCAGGCCGAGGGCCTCGGACAACTCTTCGTGCGTCTGCTCACCGCCAACTTCGAGGAAGCGGTCGCCGCGCGCGTCGAGAAGCGGGCCCCAGTCTTTACCGACGACAAATAGCGCACGCAATGGATAGGGAGACGGCAGCGTGATCACCGCAACGGACCTCGAGGTCCGCGCAGGCGCGCGCACGCTGCTGTCAACCGACGGCACCGCGCTGCGCGTGCAGCCGGGTGACCGCATCGGGCTGGTCGGCCGAAACGGCGCGGGCAAGACCACGACCATGCGCATCCTGGCCGGCGAGGGTGAGCCCTACGCGGGCACCATCACCCGCAGCGGCGACATCGGTTATCTGCCACAGGATCCCAAGGAAGGCAATCTCGACACCCTGGCCCGCGACCGCGTGCTGTCGGCGCGTGGCCTCGACACGCTGCTGGCCGACCTGGAGAAGCAGCAGGCGCTGATGGCCGAGACGGCCGACGATGCCGTCCGCGACCGTGCGGTGCGCCGATACGGTCAGCTCGAGGAGCGGTTCGCCGCGCTGGGCGGATACGGCGCCGAGAGCGAGGCCAGCCGCATCTGCGCCAGCCTCGGGCTGCCCGAACGGGTGTTGACGCAGCCGCTGCGCACCCTCTCCGGTGGCCAGCGCCGCCGCGTGGAACTCGCGCGCATTTTGTTCGCGGCCTCCGACACCGGGTCGGGTTCGTCGACGACACTGCTGCTCGACGAGCCGACCAACCACCTCGACGCCGACTCGATCGGCTGGCTGCGCGACTTCCTGCAGAACCACACTGGCGGCCTTGTGATGATCAGCCACAACGTCGACCTGCTCGCCGACGTCGTGAACCGGGTGTGGTTCCTCGACGCGGTGCGCGGCGAAGTCGACGTCTACAACATGTCGTGGCAGAAGTACCTCGATGCGCGCGCCACCGACGAACAGCGCCGCCGCCGCGAGCGTGCCAACGCCGAACGCAAGGCCTCCGCGCTGCGCGCCCAGGCCGCCAAGATGGGGGCCAAGGCAACGAAAGCCGTTGCCGCGCAAAACATGTTGCGTCGCGCCGATCGGATGATGGCGGCTCTCGATGATGAGCCGGTGGCCGACAAGGTGGCCCGCATCAAATTCCCCAGCCCCGCCCCGTGCGGGCGGACCCCGCTGGTAGCGAAGGACCTGACCAAGACCTACGGCTCACTGGAGGTGTTCACCGGCGTCGATCTGGCGATCGACCGCGGCTCGCGCGTGGTGGTGCTCGGGCTCAACGGCGCGGGCAAGACCACGTTGCTGCGGCTGTTGGCCGGCGTCGAAACACCCGACAGGGGAGTGCTGGAACCGGGGCATGGGCTCAAGATCGGCTACTTCGCCCAGGAGCACGACACGCTCGACGACCTCGCCACGGTGTGGGAGAACATCCGCCACGCCGCACCCGACACCGGCGAGCAGGATCTGCGAGGGTTGTTGGGCGCGTTCATGTTCAGCGGCCCGCAGCTCGATCAGCCTGCGGGCACACTGTCCGGCGGCGAGAAGACCCGGCTGGCGCTGGCCGGGCTCGTCGCATCGGCGGCCAACGTGTTGTTGCTCGACGAGCCGACCAACAATCTCGATCCCGCGTCGCGTGAACAAGTGCTGGATGCGCTGCGCAGTTACCGAGGCGCGGTGGTGCTGGTGACTCACGATCCCGGCGCGGCCGAGGCGCTCGAACCACAGCGCGTCGTGCTGCTTCCCGACGGTACCGAGGACTTCTGGTCAGAAGAGTACGCGGACCTGATCGAACTGGCTTAAAACTGTTTCGGCTCTTCTACCCTGGGTACTCATCGGTACATCACAGCGGGGAGGTGTCGATGAAAAAACCGAACAAGTCGCGCGAAGACCTGTTGAAGGAGCTGCGGTCGGCCTACGAGGGGGGAGCCAGCATCCGTGCTCTGGTGGCGCGGACGGGTCGTTCGTACGGTTCGATTCACAGCATGCTGCGCGAGTCGGGTACCACGATGCGTAGTCGTGGTGGTCCCAACCACCGGACCAAAGCAACCGCGCGCTAGCTACTGCTGACGCACGGACGACTCGACGAGGTCCAGTACGGCGCTGAGCTTTTCGGGGTCGTCACCTGAGGCCAGTCGTGCCACCAGGCCGTCGAGCACCAGGTCGAGGTAGGTGTGCAGGACGTCGCTGGGCACGTCGTCGCGCAGCCGCCCGGCCAGCTTTTGTCTGCGCAGCCGCTCCGTCGTGGCCGTGGACAGTTCAGCGGAACGCTCTGACCACCCCTTGTTGAACGCCGGGTCGTTGCGCAGCTTGCGCGCGATCTCCAACCGGGTGGCCAACCAGTCGAACTGTTCGGGCGCGGCGAGCATGTCGCGCATGACCTGGATGAGCCCTTCGCGCGACGCGACCTCCGCCATCCGCTCGGCGTCTTCATGCGCCAGTTCGAAGAACAACGTGTCCTTGTCGCGGAAGTGGTGGAAGATCGCGCCGCGCGACAGCCCGATGGTCTGCTCCAACCGGCGCACGGTGGCCTTGTCGTAGCCGTACTCGGCGAAGCACCTCCGGGCACCGTCGAGGATCTGACGGCGACGCGCCGCCAGATGGTCGTCGGTTACCCGGGGCACCTGAGGCGTCCTTTTCTCGCGCGAGCGTCTGCGCCTACGACTTGAGCATGTTGCGCAGCACGTACTGCAGGATGCCGCCGTTGCGGTAGTAGTCGGCCTCGCCGGGGGTGTCGATGCGCACGACAGCGTCGAACTCCACCGCCGAGCCGTCCTCCTTCGCCGCCTTCACGTGCACCGTCCGCGGCGTCGTGCCGTCGTTGAGCGCCTCGATGCCGGTGATGTCGTATGTCTCCGTGCCGTCCAGCCTCAGCGAAGCTGCCGACTCGCCCTCCGGGAACTGCAGCGGGATGACGCCCATGCCGATGAGGTTGGAGCGGTGGATGCGCTCGAACGACTCGGCGATGACCGCCCGCACACCGAGCAGCCGCGTGCCCTTGGCCGCCCAGTCGCGCGACGAACCCGAACCGTACTCCTTGCCGCCCAGCACGACTAGCGGAATCCCTTGCGCCGCATAATTTTGCGCAGCGTCGTAGATGAACGCCTGCTCGCCGCCCTTGGTGAAGTCGCGGGTGTAGCCGCCGGACACGTCGTCGAGCAGCTGGTTGCGCAGCCGGATGTTGGCGAAGGTACCGCGGATCATCACCTCGTGGTTACCGCGCCGCGAACCGTAGGAGTTGTAGTCCTTGCGGTCGACTCCATGCTCGTCGAGGTACTGCGCGGCGGGTGTGCCCGGCTTGATGCTGCCCGCGGGGGAGATGTGGTCGGTGGTCACCGAATCGCCCAGCAGGGCCAGCACTCGGGCGCCCTTGATGTCGGCCACCGGCTCCGGCTCGGCGGGCATGCCGTCGAAGTACGGCGGCTTGCGGACATACGTCGAGTTCGGGTCCCACTCAAACGTGTTGCCGCTCGGCGTCGGCAGGTTGCGCCAGCGGTCGTCGCCCTTGAACACATCGGCGTAGTTCTTGGTGAACATCTCGGTGTTGATCGCCGAGGCGATGGTGTCGTTGATGTCCTTCTGCGACGGCCAGATGTCCTTCAAGAACACCGGGTTGCCGCCGGCGTCGGTGCCGAGCGGATCCTGCTCGAAGTCGAAGTCCATCGTGCCGGCCAGTGCATAGGCGATGACCAGCGGCGGTGACGCCAGATAGTTCATCTTCACGTCGGGATTGATGCGGCCCTCGAAGTTGCGGTTGCCCGACAGGACGGCGGTCACCGAGAGGTCGTTGTCGTTGACGGCCTTGCTGATCTCGTCGGGCAGCGGGCCGCTGTTGCCGATGCACGTGGTGCAGCCGTAGCCGACGAGGTAGAACCCGAGCTTCTCCAGATACGGCAGCAGCCCGGCCTTTTCGTAGTAATCGGTGACCACCTGGGAGCCCGGCGCCAGCGTCGTCTTGACCCACGGCTTGGACTGCAGGCCCTTCTCGACGGCGTTGCGCGCGAGCAGCGCCGCGCCGAGCATCACCTCGGGGTTGGAGGTGTTGGTGCACGACGTGATCGCCGCGATGACGACCGCGCCGTGGTCGATGACGAACTCGCCCCGCTCGGGGGAGCTGACCTTGACCGGCTTGGTCGGACGGCCCTCTGCGCCCGTGGCGGCGGAGTGCGCGGGCTCGCCGCCGTTGTCCGCGAAGGTCAGCACCGCGGGGTCGCTGGCCGGGAAGCTCTCCTCGACGGCCTCGTCGAGCTTGGTCTCCGGCGCGGGAAGGTTCTCCTCGACGTAGTTGTGAATGTCCTTGCGGAACGCGGTCTTCGCGTCGTCGAGCGCGATGCGGTCCTGCGGTCGCTTCGGTCCGGCGATCGACGGCACCACGTCGGCCAGGTCCAGCTCGATGTACTCGGAGTACTCCGGCTCGCGCTGCGGGTCGTGCCACATGCCCTGCTCCTTGGCATAAGCCTCGACCAGCGCCACCTGCTCGTCGCTGCGGCCGGTCATCTTCAGATACTCGATCGTGACCTCGTCGATCGGGAAAATTGCTGCGGTCGAACCGAATTCGGGACTCATGTTGCCCAGGGTGGCGCGGTTGGCCAGCGGCACCTCGGCGACGCCGTTGCCGTAGAACTCGACGAACTTGCCGACCACGCCGTGCTTGCGCAGCATCTCGGTGACGGTCAGCACCACGTCGGTGGCGGTGACGCCGGGCCTGCGCTCGCCGGTCAGCTTGAAGCCGACGACGCGGGGGATGAGCATCGACACCGGCTGGCCGAGCATCGCGGCCTCGGCCTCGATGCCGCCGACGCCCCATCCCAGCACGCCGAGACCGTTCTCCATCGTGGTGTGGCTGTCGGTGCCCACGCAGGTGTCCGGGTAGGCGACCCCGTCGCGGTTCATCACGACCGAGGCCAGGTATTCGATGTTGACCTGGTGCACGATGCCGGTCCCCGGCGGCACCACCTTGAAGTCGTTGAAGGCGCCCTGACCCCAGCGCAGGAACTGGTAGCGCTCGCCGTTGCGCTGGTACTCGATCTCCACGTTGCGCTCGAAGGCGTCTTCCCGCCCGAAGAGGTCGGCGATGACGGAATGGTCGATCACCAGGTCGGCGGGCGCCAGCGGGTTGACCTTGTTGGGGTCGCCGCCGAGTGCCGCGACGGCCTCCCGCATGGTGGCCAGGTCGACGATGCACGGCACGCCGGTGAAGTCCTGCATGATCACCCGCGCGGGGGTGAATTGGATCTCGACGCTGGGCTCGGCCTTCGGATCCCAGTTGGCGATCGCCTCGATGTGCTCCTTGGTGATGTTGGCACCGTCCTCGGTGCGCAGCAGGTTCTCGGCGAGGACCGTGAGGCTGTAGGGGAGCTTCTCGGTGCCGGGCACCGCGTCAAGTCGATAGATCTCGTAGCTCTTGTCCCCGACCTTCAGGGTGGAACGGGCATCGAACGAGTTTTGAGACGAATCTTTGCTGCTCACATCAACTCCCGATAAATATCCTCGCCGCGACGGGCTGTGTCTGCGGCGCTTCTACTCTAACAGTACGCTTGTCCTGTAAAGCAAGCGCGACGGGGTTCAGTCTCGTCCTCGGCGGTGCGTGCTGCCACCCGCCGAGGCCGCCATCGCGTACGGTTTCTGTCGTGACAGGACCGCACGTGCTCCCGTTCCTACCGACGTATATCCCGCCCGACGTCGACATCAACCAAGTTATTGCAGACGTGGGCGACGACGGGATCAGCGTGCCCCCCGACAAGGCCGACCAGGTTGCCGAGTTACGCCAGGTGATCAACGACGCCCACGACCAAGGCATCGACCTCAAGGTCGTCTTCATCGCGAACAACCCGCCGATCGACACACCGCTGCGCGACATCGCCACCGAGGTCGGCGAGGCCTACCCGGGTTCGACGGTGCTGGCGATGAGTCCGTCATGGGCGGGGACCTATAGCCCGAAATTCGATCGGGTGACATTGGAGGCGGGTCAAGACCTCGCCAAGAACGGCGACCCGGTGCAATCCACGAAGAATTTCGTGAGCGAGTTGACCACGCCTCACTTTGACTGGACGGCATTCACCATCTTTGTCGTCTCGGCCGTATTCGCCGCCGCCGTCGCGACCCGATTCCTGCAGGTCCGCAGCAAACGCGCCGCGGTCGAAACGGACGCACAAGCGTCCGAATAAAACACGGCATAACGTCGGCCAGCCGGCCGACTTCGAATTCGAATATCACTATTCGGTCACATCCTCTGGAATTACAGATATGTAGTTTGTGACTACAGTTTCCTCAGCGTCAGTTGTGACGTACGGTGCAGAAGTACTCAATGGTGCAACTGTTGTTTGTGTGACTTCTGCGAGGAGATTCCAGTCGAATGAGACGCACCCCTCGCGCCCTCGCGTCCCGGGTGTTCGGTAGGGCCTGCGCGGCTCCGCTGATCATCGGGATGCTGCTTGTTTTGACGTTCTCCGGCGGAGGGCTGGCAACGGCAGAACCCAGTGGCGCGGACTCGGTCGGCTCGCTTGTCGCGGCGATCGCAAACGTGAATCAGAAGCTGCAGGACCTTGGCGCTGCCGTGCAGGCCAAGCAGGAGAGCGTCAACAAGGCCATCGTCGACGTGCAGACCGCTCGTGACAATGCGGCGGCGGCGCAGCGCGAGGTGGACGCCAGCAGGCGGGCCGTGGAAGACGCCACCGCGGCGATCGAGGCGGCCCAGCAACGCTTCGACACGTTCGCGGCGTCGATGTATGTCAACGGCCCGGCGAGCTCCTACCTGACCGCCACCGACCCCGACGCGATTCTGGCGACGGCGTCGGCGGGCCAAGCGCTGACCACCAACGTCCAGCAGGTGGTCGAGAACCTGCAGCGGGCCCGCACCGAACAGGTCAACAAGGAGTCGGCGGCGCGGCTGGCAAAGCAGAAGGCCGATCAGGCCGTCGCCGACGCGCAGGCCAGCCAGGACGCGGCGGTCGCGGCGCTGAGGGATGCGCAGCAGACCTTCCGCGATCAGCAGGCGGAATTGGACAAGCTCACCGCCGAGCGCAAGGCCGCACAGGCCAAACTCGCCGAAGCTCGCACGTGGTCGACTTCGGCCGCAACCCAGGCGAAACCCACTCAGCCGCAGGCTAATTCGTCGAGCAACTGGGATCGCGCACCGCAGGCGCCGACGCCGGCGGCAGGCAATTGGGACCAGAGCCTGTGGGATCCCACGCTGCCTGCGATCCCGAGCGCGTTCGTCAGCGGCGACCCGATCGCGATCATCAACACGGTGCTGGGCATTTCGTCCAGCTCGGCACAGGTCACCGCCGACATGGGCCGAAACTTCCTGCGCAAGTTGGGAATTCTGCCGACGCCGAGCGGCTACACCAACGGTGCGATACCTCGCGTCTACGGTAGGCAGGCCAGCGAGTACGTGATCCAGCGGGCGATGTCGCAGCTCGGTGTGCCGTACTCATGGGGCGGCGGCAACGCCGCGGGACCCAGCCGCGGCATCGACCAAGGCGCGGGCACAGTCGGTTTCGACTGCTCCGGGCTGATCCTGTACGCGTTTGCCGGTGTCGGCATCAAGCTGCCGCACTACTCGGGTTCGCAGTACGACATGGGGCGCAAGATCCCGTCGTCGCAGATGCGGCGCGGCGATGTCATCTTCTACGGGCCAGGCGGTAGTCAGCACGTGACGCTCTACCTGGGCAACAACCAGATGATCGAGGCGCCCTACACCGGTTCGCACGTCAAGATTTCGCCGGTGCGCACCAGTGGCATGACCCCTTACGTCGTCCGATACATCGAATGGTGACTTGGTGAATTCATTGCGCCACAAGGTTTTACGCTGCTCCGCCGTCCTTGTTCCGCTGCTTGCGGCGGTGGCGATGGCGATCGGGCTCGCGGTGCCGTCGACGGCGGCACCCGATGACGGCCAATGGGATCCGACGCTGCCGAAGATTCTCAGCGCCGGCGCTCCCGGTGACCCCGTCGCGATCGCCAACGCGTCGTTCGAGGCGACTCAGCTGGCCATTCAGACCACCCAGAGTCTGGGCCAGAAGTTCCTCCAGAGCATCGGTCTGGGCGGCAGCACCAATGCGGGTGCAAGCAGTGCAGGCGTCGGAGTCGGCCGAGTCCGCGGACCACAGGCCATCGAGTATGTGATCCGCCGCGGGGCCTCGCAGATCGGCGTGCCGTATTCATGGGGAGGCGGCACGCCGAAAGGGCCCAGCAAGGGGGTCGACTCCGGCGCCAACACCGTCGGCTATGACTGCTCCGGGTTCACCCAGTTCGCCTTCGCGGGCGTGGGCGTGCTGATCCCGAAGTACTCGGGCGATCAGTACAACACCGGCCGCAAGGTGCCGCAATCGCAGGCCAAGCGCGGCGACCTGTTGTTCTGGGGTCCCGGCGGCAGCCAGCACGTCGCGATCTATCTTGGTGGCGGCAAGATGCTGGAAGCCTCCAGCAGCGCAGGGAAAGTGACCGTCAGCCCGCTGCGCACGGCCGGCCTTCAGCCTTATCTCGCCAGGATCATCGAATCCTGAGTGCGGGCTGAGCGGACGCTGAGCAGTCCCGGGCAACGTCGACGGATTCCGTACTGCCTGGAATAGTTGACGACGGGCACCCCGCCCGCGGCGCATGACCTGCGCCTTTGAACTACAACGCATAGAGGATCGTTGATGACGTCAGCAGGTGGGCCGCAAGGCCCGGCGCAGGGTTATCCCCCGAATACTCACGCTGCACCGCCGCCGCCCGCGAACTCGGGGAGCCTGCAAAACGAGGTGCACACGCTGGAACGGGCAGTCTTCGAGGTCAAGCGCATCATCGTCGGCCAGGATCAGCTCGTCGAGCGCATGCTGGTCGGGCTGCTCGCCAAGGGACACGTGCTGCTCGAGGGTGTGCCCGGCGTGGCCAAGACGCTGGCCGTGGAGACGTTCGCCAAGGTGGTCGGCGGCACGTTCGCCCGCATCCAGTTCACCCCCGACCTGGTGCCCACCGACATCATCGGCACCAGGATCTACCGCCAGGGCAAGGAGGAGTTCGACATCGAGCTCGGCCCGGTGGTGGTCAACTTCCTGCTCGCCGACGAGATCAACCGCGCGCCCGCCAAGGTGCAGTCGGCGCTGCTGGAGGTCATGGCCGAACGCAAGATCTCCATCGGTGGTAAGACCTTCCCGCTGCCGGCGCCGTTCCTGGTGATGGCCACCCAGAACCCGATCGAGCAGGAAGGCGTGTACGCCCTGCCCGAGGCGCAGCGCGACCGCTTCCTGTTCAAGCTCAACATCGACTACCCCTCCCCGGAGGAGGAGCGCGAGATCGTCTACAGGATGGGCGTCAAGCCGCCGGAGCCCAAGCAGATCCTCAACCCGGGCGATCTGCTGCGCCTGCAGGACGTCGCGGCCAACACGTTCGTCCACCACGCGCTGGTCGACTACGTCGTGCGCGTCGTCACCGCGACCCGGCAGCCGGAAAAGTTCGGCATGCCCGACGCCAAGGCATGGATCGCCTACGGCGCCTCGCCCCGCGCGTCCCTGGGCATCATCGCCGCCTCCCGCGCGCTGGCATTGGTGCGCGGCCGCGACTACGTCATCCCGCAGGACGTCGTCGAGGTCATCCCCGACGTGCTGCGGCACCGGCTGGTGTTGACCTACGACGCGCTTGCCGACGAGATCTCGCCGGAGACCGTGATCGGCCGGATCCTGCAAACCGTGGCGCTGCCTCAGGTGAATGCCATTCCGCAGCAGGGCCATTCGGTGCCGCCCGTTGTGCCCACCGCAGCGACCGCGGCTAGTGGTCGGTGACTACTTCCGGACGCAACGTCGATCTGCCGTCGCTGAAGCGCGGGGAGATCCGTGACCCTGCGCTGACGGCGGCGCTGCGCAAACTCGAGTTGACGGTGCGGCGCAAGCTGGACGGGGTGCTGCACGGTGACCACCTCGGGCTGCTGCCCGGACCGGGATCCGAGCCGGGGGAGTCGCGGATCTATCAGCCCGGCGACGACGTGCGACGGATGGACTGGTCGGTCACCGCCCGCACGACCACCCCGCACGTGCGGCAGATGATCGCCGACCGGGAGCTGGAGACATGGCTGGTGGTCGACGTCTCGGCCAGCCTCGACTTCGGCACCACCGGGTGCGAGAAGCGTGACCTGGCGGTGGCGGCCGCGGCCGCGATCGCCTTCCTCAACAGCGGCGGCGGAAACCGTCTCGGCGCGGTGATCTCCAACGGCGACACCATGCGGCGTGTGCCTGCGCTGTCGGGTCGCATGCACGAGCAGCAGTTGCTGCGCGCGATCGCCACCACGCCGAAGGCGCCGCTGGGGGTGCGCGGCGATCTGGCCGCCGCGATCGACGCGCTGCGCAGGCCGGAGCGGCGCCGCGGGATGGCCGTGATCATCAGCGACTTCCTCGGGCCGATCAACTGGGAGCGTCCGCTGCGGGCCATCGCCGGGCGCCATGAGGTGCTCGGCATCGAGATCATCGACCCGCGCGACGTCGAACTGCCGCCCGTCGGCGACGTCATCCTCCAGGACACCGAAACGGGCGTCACCCGTGAATTCACCATCGACGAACAGCTTCGTGCGGACTTCGAGAAGGCCGCCGCCGCGCACCGTGCCGAGGTGGCCCGCACCCTGCGCCGCTGCGACGCGCCACTGCTGACGCTGCGCACCGACCGGGACTGGATCGCCGACGTGGTCCGGTTCGTGGCCAACCGGCGCCGAGGGGCGCTAGCCGGGCGGCCCTCCTGAGCCCTCCTGACACAACCGAAATGACAACTGCCACATGACATTGCCGTTGCTCGGCCCGATGAGCCTCTCGGGCTTCGAACACAAGTGGTTCTTCCTGTTCCTGCTCGTCGTGATCGGGCTGGCCGCGCTCTACATCGTCGTGCAGCTGGCCCGGCAGCGGCGGATGCTGCGCTTCGCCAACATGGAACTGCTGGAAAGCGTTGCGCCCAAACGACCTAGCCGCTGGCGTCATCTGCCCGCCATCCTGCTGGTGCTGTCACTGGTGCTGCTGACCGTGGCGATGGCGGGCCCGACCCACGACGTGCGGATCCCGCGCAACCGCGCGGTGGTGATGCTGGTGATCGACGTGTCGCAGTCGATGCGCGCGACCGACGTGTCGCCCAATCGCCTTGCCGCAGCGCAGGAAGCGTCCAAACAGTTCGCCGACGAGCTCACACCGGGCATCAACCTGGGGCTGATCTCCTACGCGGGCACCGCCACCGTGCTGGTGTCGCCGACCACCAACCGCGAGGCCACCAAGAACGCGATCGACAAGTTGCAGTTGGCCGACCGCACCGCCACCGGTGAAGGCATCTTCACCGCGCTGCAGGCCATCGCGACCGTCGGCGCGGTGATCGGCGGCGGTGACGAGCCACCGCCCGCGCGCATCGTGTTGTTCTCCGACGGCAAGGAGACGGTGCCGTCGAACCCGGACAACCCGAAGGGCGCGTTCACCGCGGCCCGTACGGCCAAGGACCAAGGCGTGCCGATTTCGACCATTTCGTTCGGCACGCCCTACGGCTACGTCGAGATCAACGACCAGCGTCAGCCGGTGCCCGTCGACGACGACATGCTGCGCAAGATCGCCGAGCTGTCCGGTGGCGAGGCCTTCACCGCCTCCAGCCTGGATCAGCTGCGCCAGGTGTATGCGGACCTACAGCAGCAGATCGGCTACGAGACGATCAAGGGCGACGCCAGCGTGGGCTGGCTGCGGCTCGGCGCGCTGGTGCTGGCATTGGCGGCGCTGGCAGCGCTACTGATCAACCGTCGATTGCCCAACTAAGGCGATTTCTTAAGAATGGCCGACACACGTTAAGTTGGCGGTCATGACTCACTCGACTGAAGGGGAGACTGCCGGCCAACCGATCGGTGCCCGCCCGCCTTTCGTTTCGCGTTCGGTGCTCGTCACCGGAGGCAACCGGGGTATAGGACTGGCCATCGCCCAGCGGCTCGCGCAAGACGGTCACAAGGTGGCCGCCACGCATCGCGGCTCCGGGGTGCCCGAGGGACTGTTCGGGGTCGAGTGTGACATCACCGACACCGAGGCCGTCGACCGCGCCTTCACGCAAGTCGAGGAACACCAGGGCCCGGTCGAGGTGGTGGTGGCCAACGCCGGCCTCGCCGCGGACGCATTCCTGATGCGGATGACGGTGGAGAAGTTCGAGAAGGTCATCGACGCGAACCTGACCGGAGCGTTTCGGGTGGCCCAGCGCGCATCCCGCAGCATGCTGCGCAGGCGGTTCGGCCGGTTGATCTTCATCGGTTCGGTGTCGGGCATGTGGGGCGTCGGCAACCAGGCCAACTACGCGGCCTCCAAGGCGGGGCTGATCGGAATGGCCCGCTCCATCGCCAGGGAGGTGACGAAGGCCGGTGTCACCGCCAACGTCGTTGCGCCGGGCTACATCGACACCGACATGACCCGCGCGCTGGACGAGCGAATTCAGGAGGGGGCACTGGCATTCGTGCCCGCCAAACGGACCGGCACCGTCAACGAGGTGGCCGGCGTCGTCAGCTTCCTGGCGTCCGAAGACGCCAGCTACATCTCGGGCGCCGTGATCCCGGTCGACGGCGGCATGGGCATGGGCCACTGAATCTCTAACAGAAAGAGGAACTTTCACATGTCAGGTCTGCTTGAGGGCAAGCGCATACTCGTCACCGGGATCATCACCGACTCGTCGATCGCGTTCTACATCGCCAAGGTTGCCCAGGAGGCGGGTGCGGAGTTGGTGCTGACCGGCTTCGACCGGCTGCGGCTGATCCAGCGCATCGCCGACCGGCTGCCGCAGAAGGCGCCGCTGCTGGAACTCGACGTGCAGAACGACCAACACCTCAACACGCTGGCCGACCGGGTGACCGAGGTGATCGGAGAGGGCAACAAGCTCGACGGCGTGGTCCACTCGATCGGCTACATGCCGCCGAGCGGCATGGGCATCAACCCCTTCCTCGACGCGCCGTACGAGGACGTGTCCAAGGGCATCCACATCTCGGCGTATTCCTATGCGGCGCTGGCCAAGGCACTCCTGCCGATCATGAACCCCGGCGGCAGCATCGTCGGCATGGACTTCGACCCCTCCCGCGCCATGCCTGCCTACAACTGGATGACGGTGGCCAAGAGCGCGCTGGAGTCGGTGAACCGGTTCGTCGCGCGCGAAGCGGGCAAGTCCGGGGTGCGGTCCAATCTCGTTGCGGCAGGCCCTATCCGGACGTTGGCGATGAGCGCGATCGTCGGTGGCGCGCTCGGCGAGGAGGCCAGCGGCCAGATGCAGTTGCTCGAAGAGGGTTGGGATCAGCGTGCGCCGATCGGCTGGAACATGAAGGACCCCACGCCCGTCGCCAAGACGGTGTGTGCCCTGCTCTCCGACTGGCTGCCCGCCACCACGGGCACGGTGGTCTACGCTGACGGCGGCGCGCACACACAGCTGCTGTAGATGGAGTTCGATGCGCTTCTGCTGCTGTCCTTCGGCGGACCGGAGGCGCCCGAGCACGTCATGCCGTTCCTCGAGAACGTCACCCGCGGCAGGGGGATCCCGCGGGAGCGGCTGGAGTCGGTGGCCGAACACTACCTGCACTTCGGCGGCGTCTCACCGATCAACGGCATCAACCGCGCACTGATCGAGCAACTGCGCGACGAGACCGACCTTCCCGTCTACTTCGGCAACCGCAACTGGACGCCCTACGTCGAGGACGCGGTTGCGTCGATGCGGGACAACGGCGTTCGCCGCGCCGCCGTATTCGCGACATCGGCGTGGGGCGGATACTCCAGCTGCAGGCAGTACGTCGAGGACATCGCCCGCGCCCGCGCGGCGGCAGGAGAAGGAGCGCCCGAACTGGTCAAGCTGCGCCAGTTCTTCGACCACCCGACGTTCGTGACGATGTTCGCCGAGGCGATCGGCGCCGCGGCCAACAGCCTTCCCGACGACGTGCGCGGCCAGGCCAGGCTGGTGTTCACCGCGCATTCCATTCCGCTGTCGGCCCGTTCCCGGTGCGGCGACGACCTGTACGCCCGCCAGGTGGCCCACGCGGCGCGGCTCGTCGCCGAGCAAGCCGGCTACGCCGACTACGACCAGGTGTGGCAGTCGCGGTCAGGCCCGCCTCAGGTGCCGTGGCTGGAACCCGATGTGGCCGACCACCTCTCGGCGCTCGCCGACGCGGGCACCAAGGCCGTCATCGTCTGCCCGATCGGTTTCGTCGCCGACCACATCGAGGTGGTCTGGGATCTGGACACCGAGCTGCGCGAGCAGGCCGAAGGCTACGGAATGGCCTTCGCCAGGGCGGCCACCCCGAATGCCGACCGCCGCTTCGCGCGGCTGATCGTCGACCTGATCGACGAGCTGCGCGAGGGGCGTGAACCGGTTCGCGTCACCGCCGCCGAAGCGCCTCCGCTGCAAGGCTTCTCGATTGACGGCAAGCCTTGCACCGCGGCGTGCGACTAACGCCAGGCCGAATACAGGATCGCGTTGACGGCGGCGAGCCGGGCCGAGCGCACCACCCCGGACAACGGTCGCAGCGCGTCGTTGGCGATCTGGGCCTCCGACGAACTCTGCAGTCCGATCGGCATCAAACCCGAACTGACAGTGACGATCGCGTCGATGTGCGCCGCGTTCTCCAACACCCGCAGCGCGCGTGACGGCGCGTGATCGGGCGCCCGGTGCCGACGCGATGACTCCATCACCTGCTGGACGAGCTTGCGGGGGTCGGCGAGATCCATGCCGCCTGCCTCGGCGCGCAGCGCGCCGAGTGCGTCAGCCGCCGACCGCACCGCAGACCGCAGCGCGAACTCGGCCTCGCCGAGATCGACGTGCTCTTGGATCGGCACATCCGGCACGGAGTACACCGTCCAGTTGAGCGCGCACACTTCGGCTTCGCCGTCGTCGTAGGCGTCGGATTCGTCGAACTCGAAGTCGGGAACCAGGCCGACGCCCGTCGCACCGGGTCCGCCGTCGACGATGATCGCCTCACCCGCGGTGATGGCGTCGCGCTGGAACTGGGTTCCCGCGGGCAGGCCGCGGACATCGCCGGGCACGGGCAGCGCGACCGAGATCGCGGGTGTCCCGGTGGGCTTTTCGGCGGCGCTGCGCAGCGTCTGCAGCAGCGACATGGTTCCGAAGTGGTTCACGTCCGGCCAGGGCAGCCCGGTGCGTCCCGCCGCCACGGCGTCATACGCGGTCACCGAATGCTTTGGCGCCCATTGCGATAGCGCATCCAGAACGTCGTCGGGGGCAGCCGCGCCCGCGAGCCACGCATTGGCCCAGACAGACAGCGAAACACTTGGACACCACATGATGCTCGCAGTCTAGTTGTTTGCCGCTGCCACGGCCGACTACGCGTTAGGCTGGCGATATGCCTGTTTGGTTGATCTGGCTCATCGCCGCGCTGGGTCTGGCCGGGGCGGAAGCGTTGACCGGCGACCTGTTCTTACTGATGCTCAGCGGCGGGGCGCTGGCCGCGGTCGGGTCGAACCTGATATTCGACAACTACGTGATCGACGGAATCGTCTTTCTCGTCGTCTCGGTGCTGCTTCTGGTTCTCGTTCGGCCCGCGCTGAAGAAGCGTTTCATCGCAGGCACCGGGCTACCCGACCGGCCCAAGGAGCTGGAGGGCAAGAGCGCGCTGGTGCTCGACCGGGTGGCCCGCCATGAAGGCCAGGTGAAACTCGACGGCGAAATCTGGACCGCGCGGCCGCTCAACGACAACGATGTGTACGAACCGGGCGACCAGGTCACCGTCGTGCAGATCGATGGCGCCACCGCGGTAGTTCAAAAAGTCGTCTAAGCCTGGGCAACTACGGAAGGAACCGCAATGGAAGGTGCCGTGGCCGGACTCGTACTGGTCGGCGTGTTGGTCGTGTTCGCGGCCATCATCGTGGCCAAGTCGATCGCGCTGATCCCGCAGGCCGAAGCGGCCGTCATCGAACGGCTGGGCCGCTACAGCCGCACCGTCAGCGGCCAGTTGACGTTGCTGATTCCGTTCATCGACAAGATCCGCGCCCGCGTCGACCTCCGTGAACGCGTGGTGTCGTTTCCACCGCAACCGGTGATCACCGAGGACAACCTGACGGTGGCCATCGACACCGTCGTCTACTTCCAGGTCACCAATCCGCAGGCCGCGGTGTACCAGATCAGCAACTACATCGTCGGCGTCGAACAGCTGACCACCACGACGCTGCGCAACCTGGTCGGCGGCATGACGCTGGAGCAGACGCTGACCTCGCGCGACCAGATCAACACCGCGCTGCGCGGTGTGCTGGATGAGGCCACCAACCGCTGGGGTCTGCGCGTGGCGCGGGTGGAACTGCGCGCCATCGACCCGCCGCCGAGCATTCAGGACTCGATGGAAAAACAGATGCGCGCCGACCGCGAGAAGCGCGCGATGATCCTGACCGCCGAGGGCAGCCGGGAGGCGGCCATCAAGCAGGCCGAAGGCCAGAAGCAGGCGCAGATCCTGGCGGCCGAGGGCGCCAAGCAAGCCGCGATCCTGGCCGCCGAGGCCGACCGGCAGTCGCGCATGCTGCGAGCCCAGGGTGAACGCGCCGCGCAGTACTACCAGGCACAGGGCCAGGCGAAGGCGATCGAGAAGACGTTCGCGGCGATCAAAGCGGCACGGCCGACACCGGAACTGCTGGCCTATCAGTATCTGCAGACGCTGCCGGAGATGGCCAAGGGCGAGGCGAACAAGGTCTGGCTGGTGCCCAGCGACTTCGGGCAGGCGCTGCAGGGCTTCACTAAGCTTCTCGGCGCTCCCGGCGAAGACGGGGTGTTTCGGTTCCAGCCGTCACCCGTCGAGGGAGATCTGCCGAAGCCAGAGGACGACTCGGACGAGGTCGCCGACTGGTTCTCCACCGAGACCGATCCCGCGATCGCGCAGGCGGTCGCCAAGGCCGAGGCCGAGGCGCGGGCACCGGTGCAGGGCGCCATCCCCGGAACCCAGCAGAGCGTGACCGCGCCCGTGCAGTTCAACCAGCCGCCGCAACAGCCGATCGACTCGGCCCAAGGCGGCCGCCACAGCGGCAGCGGCGATCTCTAGCCGGTGATGGCCGGTTCCTCGGTGGACTCCGCCTTTTCGGCGTCGGCCGGATGGTGCTGCGGGTAGGTGCGGATCTCGTAGAGCAGGCCCGCGATCCCGAGGCTCGCGGTGAACAACGACACCGCGATCAGAAGCGGATTGATGTGGTTGGTCAGCGCGTCGCCGAGGATGACGACGGCCGCGGTGCCGGGCAGCAGCCCCGCCAACGTGGCCCACGTGTACGGCCACGCCCGCACGGCGGATGCGCCTGCGGCGTAGTTCAGCACGGAGAAGGGCACCGCCGGGATCAGCCGCATCGACATCATCGTCGGCCACCCGCGCTGCCGCAGCCGGATGTCGAGGCTGGCCACCCGCGGATGCGGCACCAGGCGGTTCAGCCGCCAGCCCGCCCAGCGCACCAGGAGGAGGGCGACGACCGCGCTCACCGTGCTGGCCGCGACCGCGATGAGGACGCCGAGCAGGGGACCGAACAGCAGGCCCGACGCCAACGTGAACGCGGTGCGCGGGAACGGGAAGACTGTGACCACGATGTGGGCGGCCAGGAAGGCCAGCGGAAACCACGGCCCGACCGACGTCGCCCAGTCGCGCAGCTGCACGGCGCCCGGCCGGGGCACCAGCACCAAGATTGCGACCAGAATCACAATCGTCGCGGTGATGGCGGCCAACTGCCGCCGGGGGATCTGCTTTGCCGTCGAGATCACCGCGGCGCGCACTGCAGCAAGGGTGCTGACGACGGACTTCACGCTTCCCAAGAGTACGGAATCGGAGGAGATTGCTCGCTTCGGCAGGATGCCGCGTCGCCTGCCCGGCGCAAACTGGCCCGATGGGGATCATTTAGCCTGATGGACGTGCAGGATTCGGGCTTGCAGCAATTGAATGAGCAGTGGCGCTTCGCCGTCGCGGGAGTGTTGGCGAAGACGACTCGGCGTGACCCCGCCGACCTGCCGCCGGAGCCCGAGCGGCTGCTGGATTCGCCGACCTATGAAGGCTTCCCGATCCGCGCGCTGTACACCCGCCTGGACGCGCTGCCCGAGCCGCCGCTGCCCGGCGAATGGCCGTTCGTGCGCGGCGGCGACGCGCTGCGCGACATCAAATCCGGGTGGAAAGTCGCCGAGGCGTTTCCCGTCGCAGGCCAGAAATCGGTCGCCGACGGCAACGGGGCGATCCTGGTCGCACTGACCGAGGGCGTCTCCGCACTGTCGGTGCGGGTCGGCGGGCGCGACGGCGTTGCGGCCGGCGACCTGGACCGCCTGCTCGACGGGGTGTTCCTCGACCTCGTGCCGCTGATCCTGGACGCAGGTGCCGACTTCGCGGCCGCCGCGACGACGGTGCTGCCGCTGCTGACCGACTTCGACGACGATCAGCGCTCCCGGCTGAAGATCGACCTGGGCGCCGACCCGCTGACCGCGCCGCTGAGCCGGCGAACCGCCCCCGATGTCTCCGACGTCGTCGCGACCGCGGCAAAGCTCACCGGCTATGCCGGGGGAGTGCGGGCGATCACCGTCGACGGACCCGCGCTGCACAACCTCGGCGCCAACGCGTCGTGGGAGTTGGCGGGCACGGTGGCCGCCGGTGTGGCTTATCTGCGCTCGCTCACCGAAGCCGGTCTCACGCCGCCAGAGGCCCTGCAGCAGATCAGCTTCCGGCTCGCCGCAGACGACGACCAGTTCATGACGATCGTCAAATTCCGTGTGCTGCGCCGCCTTTGGGCCCGAGTGGCCGAAGTGGTGGGTGCGCCCGATGCAGGCGCGGCCCGTGTGCATGCGGTCACGTCGATGGCGATGATGGCCCAGCGCGATCCGTGGGTGAACATGCTGCGCACCACGGTGGCCGCATTCGGGGCGGGCATCGGCGGCGCGGACACCGTGCTGGTGCAACCGTTCGACGCCGCCATCCCCGGCGGGATGCCAGGGACGTCAACGGGATTCGCCCGTCGCATCGCCCGCAACACCCAGCTGTTGCTGCTCGAGGAGTCCCACCTGGGGCAGGTGCAGGACCCCGCGGGCGGCTCCTGGTACGTCGAGGATCTCACCGAGCAACTCGCCGAAACCGCATGGCAGCAGTTCCAGCAGATCGAGGCGCGCGGCGGCTTCGCCGAAGCGCGGGAGTTCATCGCCGCGGAGATCGCCGCTGTCCGGGACCGGCGCCTCGATGACATCAGCCACCGGCGCACCGCACTCACCGGAGTCAACGAGTACCCCAACATGGCTGAACCGCCGCTGCCGCAACGGGATTCAACCAGCATCGTGCAGCGTTACGCCGCCGGGTTCGAAGCGCTGCGCGACCGCTCCGACGCGTACCTGGAGAAGACGGGGACGCGGCCGAAGGTGTTGCTGCTGCCGCTCGGCCCGCTCGCCGAGCACAACATCCGCGCCACCTTCGCCACAAACCTGCTGGCGTCGGGCGGCATCGAGGCCGTTAACCCCGGCAGCGTCGACGCCGCAGCCGTGGCCGCCGCTGTGTCCGCGGCCGGCGGGCCCGACATCGCCGTGATCTGCGGCACCGACGCCCGGTACGGGGCCGAAGCGCCCGCCGTCGTCGAGGCCGCGCGCAAGGCTGGGGTGTCGCGGGTGCTGCTGGCCGGGCCGGAAGAAGCGGTCGCCGCGGCCGATTCCAAGCCGGACGACTACCTGACGGCCAAGATCGATGCCGTCGCAGTCCTGTCGGTTCTGCTTACGCAATTGGGGGCCTGATGACTGTCAACGACGTCGCCGGCGCAGCAGCTGCCAACACCAACGGCATCGGCAGCTTCGCCGACGTTCCGCTGCGCAGCGACCGTGTCGCCGCACCGGCCACCGAGGCGGCCGTCGGCGCCTATGTCGCCGCTGCGGCGAAGGCGCACGGTTACACACCCGAGCAGCTCGACTGGTCCACCCCGGAAGCCATCAACGTCAAGCCGGTCTACATCGGCGCCGACCGCGACGCCGCCGTGCAGGCGGGCTACCCGCTCGACTCGTTCCCGGGGATCGCGCCCTACGTGCGTGGGCCGTACCCGACGATGTATGTCAACCAGCCGTGGACCATTCGGCAGTACGCCGGGTTCTCCACCGCCGCCGAATCCAACGCGTTCTACCGGCGCAACCTGGCCGCCGGCCAGAAGGGCCTGTCGGTGGCCTTCGACCTGGCTACCCACCGCGGCTACGACTCCGACCATCCACGGGTGGCCGGCGACGTCGGAATGGCCGGTGTGGCAATCGATTCCATCCTCGACATGCGGCAGCTGTTCGACGGCATCGACCTCGGCTCGGTGAGCGTGTCGATGACGATGAACGGCGCCGTGCTGCCGATCCTCGCGCTGTACGTGGTGGCCGCCGAGGAGCAGGGGGTGCCGCCGGAGAAGCTGGCGGGGACCATCCAGAACGACATCCTCAAAGAGTTCATGGTCCGCAACACCTACATCTACCCGCCGAAGCCGTCGATGCGGATCATCTCCGACATCTTCGCCTACACCAGCGCGCGGATGCCGAAGTTCAACTCGATCTCGATCTCCGGGTACCACATCCAAGAAGCTGGTGCCACAGCGGATCTGGAGCTGGCGTACACGTTGGCCGACGGCGTCGAATACATCAAGGCGGGACTGGACGCGGGCCTTTCGATCGACAAGTTCGCCCCGCGGCTGTCCTTCTTCTGGGGCATCGGGATGAACTTCTTCATGGAGGTCGCCAAGCTGCGGGCGGGCCGGCTGCTGTGGAGCGAACTGGTCGCCCAGTTCGACCCGAAGGACCCGAAATCGCTTTCGCTGCGCACACATTCGCAGACCTCCGGCTGGTCGCTGACGGCGCAGGATCCGTTCAACAACGTCGCGCGCACCTGCATCGAGGCGATGGCAGCCACCCAGGGCCACACCCAGTCGCTGCACACCAACGCCCTCGACGAGGCGCTGGCGCTGCCCACCGACTTCTCCGCCAGGATCGCGCGCAACACGCAGCTGCTACTGCAGCAGGAGTCGGGCACCACAAGGCCGATCGACCCGTGGGGCGGCTCCTACTACGTGGAGTGGCTCACCCACCAGCTCGCCGAGCGGGTGCGCGCGCACCTCCGCGAGGTCGATGAGCACGGCGGCATGGCCCAAGCCATCGATGACGGCATTCCGAAAATGCGCATCGAGGAGGCGGCCGCCCGCACCCAGGCCCGCATCGATTCCGGCCAGCAACCGGTGATCGGGGTCAACAAGTACCGGGTGGAAGACGACCACGAGATCGAGGTGCTCAAGGTCGAGAACAGCCGCGTGCGCGCCGAGCAGATCGCCAAGCTGGAGAAGCTGCGCGTCGAGCGCGACCAGGCCGCCGTCGACGCCGCCCTCGACGACCTGAGCAACGCCGCGGCAGGGTCCGGCAACCTGCTCGAGCTTTCCATCAACGCCGCCCGCGCCAAGGCCACCGTCGGCGAGATCTCCGCGGCGCTCGAGCGTGTTTGGGGTCGCCATGAGGCCGAGATCCGTACCATCGCCGGCGTCTACCGCGACGAAGTCGGAAAGGTCAGCAACATCGCCAGCGCCAGCGAGTTAGTGCAGAAGTTCGCCGAGGCCGACGGCCGCAGGCCCCGCATCCTGGTCGCCAAGATGGGGCAGGACGGGCACGACCGCGGCCAGAAGGTCATCGCGACCGCGTTCGCCGACATCGGTTTCGACGTCGACGTCGGCTCGTTGTTCTCCACACCCGAAGAGGTCGCCCGCCAGGCCGTCGACAACGACGTGCACGTCGTGGGTGTGTCGTCGCTGGCCGCCGGGCATCTGACCCTGGTGCCGGCGCTGCGCGAGGCGCTGGAGAAGGCCGGCCGTCCCGACATCATGATCGTCGTCGGCGGTGTCATCCCGCCCAACGACTTCGACGAGCTCTACGCCGCGGGCGCGGCAGCAATCTTCCCGCCGGGCACGGTGATCGCCGATGCCGCGATCGGGCTGCTGCACAAGCTGGCCGAGCGCTCGGGTTACGAGCTGAAGTAACACCCGACCGGATGGCTTACATCGACGATCTGGCCGCCGCGGTCCGCAACCGTGATCGCGCCGCGTTGCCGCGGGCCATCACCCTGGTCGAATCCACCAGGGCCGACCACCGCGAGCAGGCGCAGCAGCTGCTGATGGAGCTGATGCCGGAGGCCGGCAGCGCGATGCACGTCGGCATCACCGGCGTACCCGGCGTCGGCAAGTCGACGACCATCGAGGCGCTCGGCATGCACCTGATCGACCAGGGTCACCGCGTGGCGGTGTTGGCCGTCGACCCGTCATCCACGCGCAGCGGCGGCTCCATCCTCGGCGACAAGACCCGCATGCCGCGGCTGGCCCTGCACCCCGACGCCTACATCCGCCCGTCGCCCACCTCGGGCACGCTGGGTGGCGTCGCCAAGGCGACCAGGGAGACCATGGTGCTGCTCGAAGCCGCCGGCTTCGACGTGATCCTTGTCGAGACCGTCGGCGTCGGGCAGTCCGAGACGGCCGTCGCCAACATGGTCGACACGTTCGTCTTCCTCACCCTGGCCCGCACCGGCGACCAGCTGCAGGGCATCAAGAAGGGCGTGCTGGAGCTTGCCGACATCGTCGTGGTCAACAAGGCCGACGGCGACTACGTCGTCGAGGCCAAGGCGGCAGCCCGCGAGCTGACCGGCGTGATCCGTCTCATCTATCCGCGCGAAACACTGTGGCGCCCACCGGTTCTGACGATGAGCGCGCTGGAGGGCACCGGCCTGACCGAATTGTGGGACGCCGTGCTCAAGCACCGTCAGGTGCTCACCGAGGCCGGGCAGTTCGAGGCAAGGCGCAGCGCCCAACAGGTCGACTGGATGTGGCAGATGGTGCGCGACGCCGTCTTGGACCGTGTGTTCGCCAGCCCCGAGGTTCGCAAGATCCGCGCCGATGTCGAGCGCGCGGTGCGCGAGGGCGAACTGACCCCGACGCTGGGCGCGCAGCAGATCCTCGACGCCGCGGCGGGTTGACCCAAACATTGCTGTCAGGTGGCGGCTCGATGGCGCTGACATGCGATGGACTAACGGATTGGTAACGGCCAGATTATTTGCCGGGGTGCCGGGTAAATTACATGCATTGTGAACGACAGTGACGGTGGGAGTCGCAGCGCAACGCTCCCGCACGGCGTGCAAGGCGCAGCCGACCCGCACTTCACCTGCGCGGTGCGGGCCTTCTCCGCGATGTTTCCCGGACCCCGCTTCGGCGGTGGAGCACTGTGCGTCTACCTCGACGGCGAACCCGTCGTCGACGTGTGGACTGGATGGTCCGATCGCCGCGGCGCCAGGCACTGGACCGCCGACACCGGCGCGATGGTGTTCTCCGCGACCAAGGGCATGGCCTCGACGGTCATTCACCGGCTGGCCGACCGTGCGCTGATCGACTACGACGCTCCCGTCGCCGAGTACTGGCCGGAGTTCGGCGCCAACGGCAAGGACAAGATCACCGTCCGCGACATCATGCGGCACCGTGCGGGGCTCTCCCAGCTCAACGGCGTCACCAAGGCCGACCTGATGGACCACGTCAGGATGGAGGAGCGGCTGGCCGCCGCGCCGGTCAACAAGGTGCTCTACGGCAAGGCCGCCTACCACGCGCTGACCTACGGCTGGTTGATGTCGGGGCTGGCGCGGGCCGTCACCGGCAAGGGCATGCGCGAACTGATCCGCGAGGAGCTGGCCGAGCCGCTCAACACCGACGGCCTGCATCTGGGCCGCCCGCCCGCAGGCTCGCCGACGACGGCCGCGCAGATCATCGTCCCGCAGCTCAGATACTCCAACCCGATCGTCGACCGCATCGCCCCACGGCTGGCGGCCCTGCAGTACTCCGGCGGCATCGGCGCGCTCTACTTTCCCGGCATGCGCCAGGTGGTGATGGGCGATACCCCGTTCCTGGACAGCGAGATTCCCGCGGCCAACGGGGTGGCCACCGCGCGCGGCCTGGCCAAGATGTATGCGGCGATCGCCTGCGCAGGCCGCATCGACGGCAAGCAGTTCCTGTCCACCGAGCTCGCGGCCAGCCTGCTCGGCAAGCCGAGTCTCTGGCCGGACCGGAACATCTTCTTCCCCATGGCATTTCACCTCGGGTATCACTCCATCCCGCTGCCCGGCGTGATGCCCGGTTTCGGCCATGCCGGGTTGGGGGGATCGCTCGGCTGGGCCGACCCGTCCACCGGAATGTCGTTCGGCTACGTGCACAACCGGCTGGTCACCCCGTTCCTGGTGGCCGACCAGGCCGGGTTCGTGGCCACCGCGGCGCTACTGCGGCGCGGCGCCGCGGCCGCGCGCCGACGCGGGTACCGGCCGGTGCCCGAGTTCGGCGCGCCGTTCATCTCCGAACCGCGTACCGTCGCCGGCTAGCGCTGGGCGCCTCGTTCCCGTTCGAGCTTCTCGGCCTCTTCGACCGCGGCCAGCGCCGACTGCTGCGCCGGCCGGTTGTGCTGGTTGGCCAGCATGTCCATCGCCAGCCTGGCGTAGATCATCTGGCTGGTGATGGCCATCTGGCCGCGGCTGTGGCTGATGAAGGTGATGAACCAGTTGATGAGCGTGGTGAACCGGTTCTTGTACCCGACGAGATAGACCAGGTGCAGCACCAGCCACGCCAGCCAGGCGATGAAGCCGCCGAACTCCACCTTGCCGATCTGGGCGACGGCGCTGAACCGTGACACGGTCGCCATGCTGCCCTTGTCGAAGTACTTGAACGGCGCGCGGTTGGCCGGGTCGTCCCGTCCGGCCACCGACCGCTTGATCACCGCGGCGGCGTATTTGGCGCCCTGCAGCGCGCCCTGCGCCATTCCGGGCACGCCGGGCACCGACATCAGGTCGCCGATCACGAAGACGTTCGGGTGGCCCTTGACGGTCAGGTCGGGTTCGACCACGACGCGGCCCGCGCGGTCGGTCTGGGTGCCGTCGGTCTGCTCGGCGATCATCAGCCCGAGCGGGCTGGCCTGCACGCCGGCCGACCAGACCTTGCAGGCGCAGTCGATCCGCTCCTCGTCGCCCTCTTTGTGCTTGACGGTGACGCCCGTGTAGTCGACGTTGGTCACCAGCGAGTCGAGCCTTATCTCGACGCCCAGCTTCTCGAGCCGCCGCTGCGCTATCGCGCCCAGCTTGGGCCCCATCGGCGGGATCAATGCGCCGGCGCCCTCGACGAGGATCACCCGGCACTCGCTCGGGGTGATCGTGCGGAACGCGCCGGCCAGTGTGCGCTCGGCGAGTTCGGCGATCTGGCCCGCCAACTCGACGCCGGTCGGTCCGCCGCCGACGACGACGAAGGTCAACCGGCGTTCGCGTTCGGCGTGGTCGGTGGCCACCTCCGCGGCCTCGAACGCGCCGAGGATTCGGCCGCGCAGCTCGAGCGCGTCGTCGATGGTCTTCATGCCGGGGGCGAAGGTCGCGAACTGGTCGTTGCCGAAGTACGACTGCTGCGCACCGGCGGCGACGATGAGGCTGTCGAACGGCACGACGGTCTGCATCGCCATCAGCTTCGAGGTGACGGTCTTGGCGGCCAGGTCGATGGCCACCACCTCGCCGAGCATCACCCGGACGTTCTTCTGCTTGCGCAGCACCAGGCGGGTGGTCGGCGCGATCTCGCCTTCGGACAGGATGCCGGTGGCGACCTGGTAGAGCAGGGGCTGGAACAGGTGGCTGGTCGTCTTCGAAATCAGCGTGACGTCGACGTCGGAGCGCTTGAGGCTTTTAGCCGCCTGCAGACCGCCGAAGCCGGATCCGATGATCACGACCCTGTGGCGGCCCTCGGTGCGGTTCAGTGCGGCACCTTCGTGAACCAACGGGTCTTTATCCGCCACGAGCGCGCCGACGCCAGCGCGAAACCGGCGCCGCACAGGCAGGCGAACAGCCAGACCAGGTTGCTTCCGGTGATCGTCTGCAGGGGGGTCACGTACGCGGTGACGATGCGTACCACGCAGGCCAGGATGCCGCACAGCGAGGCGACCAGGTAGAAGTTGGCGATGGTGCGCGAGCGTGGGTCCCGGCGCAGCACGAGGGTGGCCCGGATGCCGTAGGACAACAGGTAGATGAGGGTGCCGCACAGCAGCAGCCAGTACAGGTTCAGCCAGAAGTCGGTCGGGACGGTGAAGAAGTCCGCTGCGTACATCTTGGCGCCGTTACCGATCGAGAACGTCACCAGCAGCAACGGTATGCAGAGCGTGGCCGGGCGCTCCACGTACTGCTTGAACGACCGCTGCATGGCATCGTCGTCGGCCAGCCGGCCCAGCGTGTTGTAGATGACCGCGGACGCGGCGACGATGTAGCAGTCGTGGCCGATGTAATCCTCGAGGTTCCACTTACCGGTCAGCGTGTGGAGCCAGCGGCCGAGCGTCTCCGATGCCCACGGCGACATCAGCAGCACGGCCGCGCCCTGCAGCGCGATGTTGAGGGTGGCAGCAACCTCCCACCGGCATGTCCACGTGACGCGCCGAATCCACAAACTCCATGCGATACACGCCAGCGTGATCACCAGGAGAGTTGCGAGGGCCATGGGTCTTGCCTTTGCGCTGAAGTGGTTCCAGCAAATCTTATAGGGGCGGCGCGTCCGCGCGAGGCTTCAATTCTGACAGGCGTGGCGGGCGTACGCGCCGGGTTTCCGCGGTTGCCACAGTCGCACCGGTCGACTCGAAATAGCTCTGCACTTCTTCGTGGCTCATCAGTCCAAACCGGATCTGCAGATCGGGATAGGACAGGCCGAACCGATCGGCCACCCGCCGCAGCTCCTCGGCGTCGGGATAGCCGTCTTCCTTGATCCGGCGGTAGTACGTGCTGCTAGACACGCCGAGTGCATCGTAGATGTCTTTGGCGTCGACCTCGCCGTCGAGAAGATAGTCGAGCAGGGCTTTGAGCTGGCGACCGTTCTCATCTGTACGTGGCACGGTCTCACTGTAGACCCTCATCTCGCCATTGGGCAGCGCCATTCGGGGCCCGCAGAGGGTTGCTGAAATTGACGTAGGTGTCACAGTTGTGGGAGATGTCTCCCAATTTTGGGACACGACACGTACCGTTAGCTCATGTTGATTGCAGGATTTGCCAGCAGCCCCCTCCGCATCGCCGACCACGAAGCCGCCAGCGCCCCCCAGCAGGCGGATCTGGCGAAAATCGCCGCACCTCTGGACAGCACTCTCAGCGCCGAACTCGACGGCGCGGAATGGTATCTCGGCGTCAAAGCGGAGGAGATCCTGCTCGGCGCGCTCGGCCTGGCGATCGCCAGGACCATCGGCGAGGGCGTCGTCAGCGTCGACGTCGCAGGCCACCGCGGCGCGGTTCCGTTGGCGTGCACCTCGGCCGGCCTTGCCACCGCGACCGAGACACTGGCCGCCGTGCATCGGGCATTGGCTGCGGGCACGTCCGCTCCGAAGATCGCCGCGACGCCCCCGTCGGAGATCTACTTCTCCTACCTGGCGCCCGATCCCGGCCTCCGGCACGCCCTCGAGCTGCGCATCTACCGCGCCGCAGGCCTGGTCCAGCTGGACTGGTGGTACGACACCCGCAGCTTCGACCGCCAGACCGTGGAGGAGCTGGCCGAGCAGCTGCCGCTGGCGCTGATCGAACTGACGTCGGAAGCGACGCCGCAGCCGGACACCCAGATCGCCGTCGGCCACTGAGCCGGTAGAATCCGAGGCATCGGCGCTGATCCGGCCATCACCGGGGAGCCTTCGGAAGAACCGTCCAGACGCATCCGACGTCGGGACGCAGTAGACCCGAACGGGTAGGCCCGTCACAGCCGTGAACGAAGCGGCGCACACTCGTGCGCAAGCGGGGTGGTACCGCGGCGCTCGCGCACCGGCGCGTCGTCGTCCCCGTGCCAAAGACGACAACTGGCATGGAGACGACGTAGGACCGTGAGCACCTATCCGAAGCAGGCAGGCGGCGCGCCCAACTTCCCGGCGCTGGAGGCCGAGGTCCTGCAGTACTGGGCGAGCGACGACACCTTCCGCGCCAGCATCGAGCGCCGCGAAGGTGCCCCGGAATTCGTGTTCTACGACGGGCCGCCGTTCGCCAACGGCCTGCCGCACTACGGCCACCTGCTCACCGGCTATGTCAAGGACATCGTGCCGCGGTACCGCACGATGCGCGGCTACAAGGTGGAGCGCCGTTTCGGCTGGGACACCCACGGCCTGCCCGCCGAACTCGAGGTGCAACGCCAACTCGGCATCACCGACAAGTCCCAGATCGACGAGATGGGCATCGAGAAGTTCAACGATGCCTGCCGCGCGTCGGTGCTGCGCTACACCAACGAGTGGCGGGCCTACGTCACCCGGCAGGCCCGCTGGGTCGACTTCGACAACGACTACAAGACACTCGATCTGTCGTTCATGGAGTCGGTGATCTGGGCGTTCAAACAGTTGTGGGACAAGGGCCTTGCCTATGAGGGGTACCGCGTCCTGCCGTACTGCTGGAACGACGAGACACCGCTGTCCAGCCACGAACTGCGGATGGACGACGATGTCTACCAGAGCCGCCAGGATCCCGCGATCACCGTCGGGTTGAAGGTCACCGACGGGCCGTTGGCCGATGCGTACCTGTTGATCTGGACGACCACACCGTGGACGTTGCCGTCCAACCAGGCGGTGGCGGTCAACCCGGACATCGACTACGTGGTGGTGAAGTCGGGGGAGCGGCGCTACGTGCTCGCGCAGGCCCGTCTGGCGGCCTACGCCAGGGAGTTCGGAGACGAGCCCGAGATCGTGGCCACCTACCGCGGCGCAGATCTGGTCGGTACCCGCTATCTGCCGCCGTTCCCGTATTTCCTCAACGCGCCCAACAGTTTTCAGGTGCTGCCCGGCGACTTCGTGTCGACCGAGGACGGCACAGGGCTGGTGCACATGTCGCCGGCATACGGCGAGGACGACATGGCCACGGCCCAGGCGGCCGACATCGTTGCGGTCACCCCGGTGGACGCGCGGGGCCGGTTCGACGAGACGGTGCCCGATTACACCGGCCAGCACGTGTTCGACGCCAACCCGCAGATCATCCGCGACCTGAAGAACGGCACCGGCTCGGCCGCGCAGAACGGCGCGGTGCTGCTGCGCCACGAGACCTACGAACACTCATACCCGCACTGCTGGCGGTGCCGTAATCCGCTGATCTACCGCGCGGTGTCGTCGTGGTTTGTGAAGGTCAGCTCGTTCCGCGACCGCATGGTCGAGCTCAACCAGCAGATCACCTGGTATCCGGAGCACGTCAAAGACGGCCAGTTCGGCAAGTGGTTGCAGGGCGCCCGCGACTGGTCGATCTCGCGAAATCGCTACTGGGGCACACCGATTCCGGTGTGGATCTCCGACGACCCTGCCTATCCGCGCATCGACGTGTACGGAAGTCTCGACGAGCTCGAGCGCGACTTCGGAGTGCGCCCCGACAACCTGCACCGGCCCTACATCGACGAACTGACCCGGCCCAATCCCGATGACCCGACCGGCAAGTCGACGATGCGGCGCATCCCCGACGTGTTCGACGTCTGGTTCGACTCGGGCTCCATGCCGTACGCGCAGGTGCACTATCCGTTCGGGAACACCGAATGGTTCGAGTCGCATTTCCCCGGCGACTTCATCGTCGAATACATCGGGCAGACCAGGGGATGGTTCTACACCTTGCACGTGCTGGCCACCGCCCTGTTCGACAAGCCGGCGTTCCGGACGTGCGTGGCGCACGGCATCGTGTTGGGTAACGACGGCCAGAAGATGAGCAAGTCGTTGCGCAATTACCCCGACGTCACAGAGGTTTTCGACCGCGACGGCTCCGACGCCATGCGGTGGTTTCTGATGGCATCGCCGATCCTGCGCGGCGGCAACCTGATCGTCACCGAGCAGGGCATCCGCGATGGCGTTCGCCAGGTGCTGCTGCCGTTCTGGAACGCCTACACGTTCCTTGCGCTCTATGCGCCGAAGAAGGGCACCTGGCGCACCGATTCCAAGCACGTGCTGGACCGCTACATCCTGGCCAAGCTGGCCAAGCTGCGCGACGACCTGACCGAGTCGATGGACGTGTGCGACATCTCCGGCGCCTGCGACGAGTTGCGGCAGTTCACCGAGGCGCTGACGAATTGGTATGTGCGCCGGTCGCGTTCGCGGTTCTGGGAGGAAGATCCCGATGCCATCGACACGCTGCACACCGTGCTGGAGATGACCGCCCGGTTGGCGGCGCCGCTGCTGCCGTTGACCACCGAGGTGATCTGGCGCGGCATCACCGGCGAACGTTCCGTGCATCTGACCGACTGGCCCGAGTCGGGTGACCTGCCGCACGACGCCGAACTGGTGGCGACCATGGACCAGGTCCGCGAGGTGGCGTCGGCGGCGTCGTCGCTGCGCAAGGCGAAGAAGCTGCGGGTGCGGCTGCCGCTACCGAAACTTACTGTGGCGGTTGAGAATCCGCAGCGGCTGGAGCCGTTCGTGGATCTGCTCGCCGACGAGTTGAACGTCAAGCATGTCGAGTTGACCGACGACATCGCCGCCTACGGGCGCTTCGAGCTGACCGTCAACGCGCGCGAGGCCGGTCCGCGTCTCGGCAAGGACGTGCAGGCCGCGATCAAGGCCGTCAAGGCCGGCCAAGGGGTGCTCAACCCCGACGGCACACTGACCGCCGGTCCCGCGGTGCTGCAGCCGCACGAGTTCAGCTCGCGGCTGGTGGCCGCCGACCCCGAGTACACCGCAGCGCTGCCGGAGGGATCGGGCCTGGTGGTGCTCGACGCCACCGTGACTCCGGAGTTGGAAGCCGAGGGCTGGGCCCGCGACATGATCCGCGAGCTGCAGGAGGCCCGGCGGCGCGCCGGCCTCGACATCGGCGACCGCATCGAGCTCGAGTTGACCATCGACGGCTACCCGGACGGTTGGCGCGACGAGCTGAGCGACCTGATCGCGGGCGAGCTGCTGGCCACACAGTTCACGATCAAAACCGATCCCAGCCTGACACCGCCCGCCGCAGACGGTGACTGGGCGACGGGGGTCATCGGCCAGAACTATCCGTTCCGCCTGCGGCGCATCGAGCACAGCGCCTGAGCGGTCAGCGGCGCAGCACGGCGGCGGCCAGCGTCGCGAAGTCGGCGAGCACGTCGCGGATGAAGCGGGTGCGCCGGTAGCCGATCGCATCGAGCAACCGGCCGTGGTCGACGGCGACCACCGTCGTCGCGCCGATCGCGGTCAGCCACCAGAAGGCCAACGCCACCGCCCGCGTCGGCGGGCGTGCGTCGGCGAAACCTGCGCGCAATCGGTCCCGCTGGAACCGCACGTGCGGGTGTTCGTCTGCGACGATGCGGGCCGCTACCGCGCGCACCACGGGATCGGGGCCCGCGCCGGCCAGCCCGCCGTAGTACGACAGCGCGACCACCTCGGCGACGGCCAGCACCATCAACTCCGTGCGCAGCCCCATCAGCCTGCGCAGGCGCACGAACACCGCATCGGACCAGTGTTTGCGCATCGGTTGGCCGCCGAGATAGCCGAGCAGGCGCAGTAGCAGTGCCGCATGCTGCTGCTCTTCGGCCACGAAAAGTTCTGCCGCTTGCCAATATTCGGTATCACCCGCGCGCGCTGCCTTGCGCAGCAGTTGCTCGCCGTCGCCGCTTTCGCCGAGCTGGAAACGCCGGATCGAGTCGATCAGCGGGCGCCGCAGCGCTTCACCGATCTCGCATGGCTTGTCGAACGGGATCGCCGCGTCGGTCTCGGCGTGCACCTGTTCGTTTTTCCGGAAGTGGTCGACCCAGCTGGCGAAGGCGACCTGTTGAGTCATGGCGGCCACGCTAGCGCCTTAGCATCGGCAGTTGTGGCTGCGCGTTGGGTGTTGCACCTCGACATGGACGCATTCTTCGCGTCGGTCGAGCAACTGACCCGCCCGACGCTGCGCGGGCGACCGGTGCTCGTCGGCGGGTTGGGCGGCCGCGGCGTGGTCGCGGGCGCCAGCTACGAATCGCGCGTCTACGGCGCCCGATCGGCCATGCCCATGCATCAGGCCCGCAGGCTCGTCGGCGCGACCGCCGTGGTGCTGCCGCCGCGCGGTGTGGTCTACGGGGTGGCCAGCCGCCGCGTGCTCGACACGGTCAGAGAAACCGTGCCGGTGCTCGAGCAGCTGTCCTACGACGAGGCGTTCGGCGAGCCCGCCGAGCTGGCCGGGGCCGGCGAGCGCGACGTGCAGGCGTTCTGCGAGGCGCTGCGGGCCAAGATCCGCGACGTGACGGGGCTGGTCGCCTCGGTCGGTGCGGGATCGGGGAAACAGATCGCCAAGATCGCCTCCGGGCTGGCCAAACCCGACGGCATCCGCGTGGTGGCCCGCGACGAGGAGACGCGGCTGCTGGCCGGTCTGCCGGTGCGGCGGCTGTGGGGGATCGGCCCGGTCGCCGAGGAGAAGCTGCATCGGCTGGGCATCGAGACCATCGGCGCGTTCGCGGCGCTCTCGGACGCCGAGGCGGCCAACATCCTCGGCGGAACCGTCGGGCCCGCACTGCATCGGCTGGCCCGCGGCATCGACGATCGGCCGGTCGCGGAGAACGGGCCCGCCAAGCAGATCAGCGCCGAGTCCACCTTCCCGCAGGACTTGACGACGCTGGATCAACTGCGCGAAGCGGTGGGGCCGATCGGCGAGCATGCGCACGCCCGCCTCGAGAAGGACGGCCGCGGCGCGCGCACGGTCACCGTCAAGCTGCGGAAGGCCGACATGAGCATCCTGACCCGCTCAGCGACCCTGCCGTACGCCACCACCGACGCCGCGACACTGATCGCAATGGCCAGGCGGCTGCTGCTGGACCCGGTGGAAGTGGGGCCGATTCGCCTTGTCGGCGTTGGCTTTTCGGGCCTGTCCGAAGTGCGCCAGGAGTCGCTGTTTCCCGACCTGGAGTTGATCGCCGAGGACGTGCCTGCCACCGGATTGCCGCAGACGTTGACCGAAGCCACCGAGCGCGCCTCGGCCTGGCGGATCGGCGACGACGTCAGCCACCCCGATTACGGGCACGGCTGGATTCAGGGCGCCGGGCACGGCGTGATGACCGTGCGCTTCGAGACCCGAAGCACCGGGCCGGGTCCCGTGCGCACATTTCCCGACAGCACGCCCGAGATCGAGCGCGCCAACCCGGTCGACAGCCTGGACTGGCCGGAACACGTCAGCGAGTTGAACCGCTACCAGAGCTCTCCGTAGGTGGCGGCGACGACGAAGCCGTGGTCGTCGTAGGTCTCGCAATGCACCGTGCCCTGATGCTCGACGGCACACGTGGCGCCCCAGTTCTCCAACCGGCACCCCTCGGGTAGGACATCGACGTCGCGGGTGAACGACGGCGTGTCGGAGTGCCGGTACTCCGCGGGCCCCCAGCTGTTGACGACGACCTGGTTGGTGCCGGGCGGCGCATCGGTGGGCACCGCGTCACACCCGACCGGCCCGCCGTTCGGGCCGATCCCGCAGTGCCGTCCATCGGGCGTCTTGAAGAATTTGTGGGCGTAATCGGTGTCGGTGGTGTAATTCCCTTGCGCGAGCGGGTATTCGCGGATGTCGTTGTGGTCGTGCGGCGGTTCCGCAGCGGCGCTCTGCGCAACGGACAAACCGACGAATGCCACAGCGGCCACGATGACGGCTCTGCGCATGTCACCCTCCCCTCGTCAGCCCCGCCGGGCTCCCGTCCATTCAGCCCCATTGGGCTCCCGTCCATCAGCCCCATTGGGCTCCCGTCCATCAGCCCCATTGGGCTATCACGTCATTGACCGGTGAGCCGCTCGCCAAAGCGGCCATCACCAGCACACGGGCCTGCGGCGGCCGCAGGCGTGGCACCATCACCGCGCCGGCGTCCACCAGATCGCGACCCGGCCCGTACCCGGCGCCGACCTTACCGCCGGGGACGCGGGTCGACACCGCCACCTCCACGCCGTCGCGGCAGTGCCGCCGCACCGCCTCGATCATCGCCGCGCCCGCGTTGCCCGCCCCCAACGCCTCCAGGACCACGCCCCGCGCGCCTGCCCGCACGCACGCGTCCAGCGCCACACCGTCGGCGCCCGGATACACCGCGAGGATGTCGACGCGTGGCGCGTCGGCGCTGGGCAGCGCTCCGAAGAACGGCCGCTGCTTGGCGCCGTGCTGGGTGAAGCGTCCGTCGGCGACGGCCCCGACGGCGACCCCGTCAAACCCCGTGAGGTCGGCCGTTGCCACCTTGTGCAACCCGAGCGGTTGCCACACCGTGCCTGCGAAGCTGACCAGAACGCCGAGGCCGCGCGAACGTGGATCGGCCGCGACGGCCAGCGCGTCGCGCAGATTCCGCGGGCCGTCGGCGTCGGGCGCGTCGGCGCTGCGCTGCGCGCCGGTGAGCACGACGGGCAGTGCGCCGTCGTAGGTCAGCTCCAGCCAGAGCGCCGTTTCCTCCATGGTGTCGGTGCCGTGCGTGACCACCACACCGTCGGCGCGTGACGGCGTAGCGACCGCGGCGACCGCCGTGCGCATCGAGTCCCAATCGGCAGGCGTCAGCTGCGAACTGTCCAGCGACATCAGGTCGATCACCTCGACGTGAGGCCCTTGCAGCCCGGACACCAGCTCGACACCGCTGGTGGTCGGTCGTTTGACGCCGTCATCGCCGACGTTGCTGGCGATCGTCCCGCCGGTGGTGATGACGACGAGGCGGCTCACGCCCTCATCATCGCAAAGCCGACCTTTGGAATGATGGGAGAGTGACTGATGAATCGGCCCATTCGAGCGAGCCGCTGACCGCTGGGCAGGACGAGCAGCCGAAGCCTCGGCGCCGGACCCGGCTGCTGGTGACGGTCGCATCGGTCGTGTTGGCGCTCGACATCGTCACCAAGGTGCTGGCGGTCAACCTGCTCACGCCCGGCCAGCCGGTGTCGATCATCGGCGACACCGTCACCTGGACCCTGGTGCGCAACTCCGGCGCCGCGTTCTCGATGGCGACGGGCTACACGTGGGTGCTGACGCTGATCGCCAGCGCCGTGGTGGTCGGCATCATCTGGATGGGCAGGCGGCTGGTGTCGCCGTGGTGGGCGATCGGTCTCGGCATGATCCTCGGCGGGGCGTTGGGCAACCTCGTGGACCGGTTCTTCCGCTCACCGGGGCCGCTGCAGGGCCATGTCGTCGACTTCCTGTCCATCGGCTGGTGGCCGGTGTTCAACGTCGCCGACCCGGCGGTGGTCGGCGGCGCGATCCTTCTGGTCGCGCTGTCGCTGTTCGGCTTCGACTTCGACACCCCAGGCAGGCGGAAGGCCGAACCCTCCTGATGGGCACCAAGTCGATGCCCGTTCCCGAGGGACTGGCCGGCATGCGGGTCGACGCCGGGCTGTCCCGCCTCCTCGGCCTGTCCCGCACCGCGGCCGCGACGCTGGCCGAAGAAGGCGGCGTCGAGCTGGACGGCACCCGCGTCGGCAAATCCGACCGGCTGACGGCGGGCGCGTGGCTGGAGGTGCGGCTGCCCGAACCCCCCGCGGCGCCGCAGAATACGCCCGTCGCCATCGAGGGGATGACGATCCTGTACTCCGACGACGACATCGTGGCCGTCGACAAACCGGCGGGAGTGGCCGCCCACGCCACCGTGGGATGGGAAGGGCCGACGGTGCTCGGCGGGCTGGCCGCGGCCGGATTCCGCATCTCCACCTCGGGCATCCACGAACGACAAGGCATCGTGCACCGGCTCGACGTCGGAACCTCTGGCGTGATGGTGGTTGCGCTGTCCGAGCGCGCCTACACCGTGCTCAAGCGGGCGTTCAAGCAGCGCACGGTGGAGAAGAGGTATCACGCTCTGGTGCAAGGACATCCGGATCCAACCAGCGGCACCATCGACGCGCCCATCGGCAGGCATCGCGGACACGACTGGAAATTCGCCGTCACACGCGACGGGAGGCACAGCATCACGCACTACGACACGCTGGAAGCACACCAGGCCGCCAGTCTGCTCGACGTGGAACTGGAAACCGGTCGCACACACCAGATTCGGGTGCACTTCGCCGCATTGCACCATCCGTGTGCAGGCGACCTGACCTATGGCGCCGACCCGGTGCTGGCGAAACGGCTTGGGCTGGAACGGCAATGGCTGCACGCGCGGTCGTTGGCGTTCGCGCATCCCGCCGATGGTCGCCGCGTGGAGATCACCAGTCCCTACCCCTCCGACCTGCAGCACGCTCTTGACATGCTGCGCAACCACGAACTGTGAGCGGGGGCCAGCGGCGCGCCGGTCTGCTGTTCGGTGTCGGCGCCAATGTGTGGTGGGGTCTGTGCCCGGGGTTCTTCCTGTTGCTGCTTCCCGCGACCGCGCCCGAGGTGCTGGCCCACCGGTTCGTGTGGAGTGCCGTGGCACTGGTGATCCTTCTCGCCGTGGTGCGCAGGCTCGGCGATCTGCGCAGGATGCGCGCAAAGACCTGGCTCCAACTGCTGGCCGCGTCGGCGCTCATCGCGACGAACTGGGGCACCTACATCTGGTCCGTCACACACGGACACGTCGTCGACGCGGCGCTCGGGTACTTCATCAATCCGTTGGTCACCGTGGCGCTCGGCGTGGTCATCTTCCGCGAGCGGGTCAACGTCTGGCAGTCGTTGGCGCTGGTACTGGCCGTCGGCGCGGTGGTGATCCTGACCGCCGAGGTCGGTCAGGTGCCCTGGATCGCGCTGATCCTCGCGGTGACGTTCGCGCTGTACAGCTTGGTCAAGAAGGTGGTCGACGCCGATCCACGGGTCAGCGTCGCAGTCGAGACGCTGTGGGCATCGCCGATCTCCATCGGCTTCATCATCTGGCTGCAGGTCACCCACCAGTCGCACTTCACCAGCCACGGGTGGGGCCACACGGTGTTGATGATGATCGCCGGGCCGGTCACCGCGACGCCGCTGCTGCTGTTCTCGGCCGCCGCGCAGCGCCTTCCGATGGTCACGCTTGGCCTGCTGTTCTACCTCAATCCCGCCCTGCAGATGGCATGGGGCGTGCTGGTCGGACACGAACCGATGCCGGTCGGCCGGTGGCTGGGCTTCGTGCTGATCTGGCTGGCGCTGGTGGTGTTCACCGCCGATGCGGTGCGGCGGGCACGACGCACACCCCAGGACGTCGTCGGGGCCGAACTGCAGACAAGTCCAACAAGTGCCGAAAAAAGTGTGACAGCGCCGGGCCGTCGCGACTCCTAGCAGGTGAACGTCGCCCAACCGGGGTGGCGACCACCGAAAAGGAGAAACATCATGTCCATTCGCACCACCGCTCGGCGCAGCGTCGGCCTCTTCCTGCTCGCGGGCGCCGCCTCGGGCGTCATCGCCATGGCCAACGCCGCAACCGCGTCGGCCGAGGAGAATTCGCTCTACATGCCGAGCGTGCCCTCCCGCAACGCCGACATCGTGATGCTCAACCCGCAGCCTCTGCCGCCCGGCCCGGATCGGGTCATGCTCAACCCGCAGCCGCTGCCGCCCGGCCCGGACCGGGTCATGCTCAACCCGCAGCCGCTGCCGCCCGGCCCGGACCGGGTCATGCTGAACCCGCAGCCGCTGCCGCCTCACCCGGACTGGACGCGCCGAGTGATCCTGTCCCGCCTGGCGTTCTGATGGGCGCCCTTGCGGTATTGCGCGGGCCCGTCGGCCGCCAACTGTCGATTCAGCGGCAGTCCAGTCGTCACAACGGTGTCAAGCTGACACACGACACCGAGGAGGACACCATGCGGTACTGCCTGCTGATGCACTACCAGGAGGCCGGCGAGCTCGGGCTCACCGAAGAGGACATGGCCCCGGCCATGGCCGCGTTCCAGGCCTACGCCGACGACCTGTCGGCGGCGGGCGTGCTCATCGACACCGAGGTGCTCGAACCGGTGATGGCCACGACGACGGTGACCGCGCGCAACGGCACACCCGAGGTGCAGGACGGTCCGTTCATCGACACCAGGGAACGCCTCGGCGGCATCTTCGTCATCGAGGTCGACAACCTCGACGAGGCGATCAAGTGGGCGCAGCGCAACCCGGCCAACGGCTGGGGGTCCATCGAAATCCGGCCGGTGGCGCGGACATACGCCGCCGAACGCGGGTGGTATCAGCCCTAGTGGTCCAACAGCGGGTAGCCGATCTGGTACGCGAGTGCCATGGTCGGCTACTCGCCTTGTTGGCCGCCCCCACCCGCGACATCGCCGCCGCCGAGGACGCGCTCGCCGACGCGGTGGAGCGCGCGCTGAAACGGTGGCCCGACGACGGCATCCCCGCCGACCCCGAGGCCTGGCTGCTGACCGTCGCCCGCAACCGGATGCGCGACATGTGGAAATCGCATGCCTACCGGATGACGCGGCCGATCGCCGAATTCGATGACAGCCCAACCGAAGTCGGCGACGAGCCGGCGATCCCGGATCGCCGCCTGGAGCTGATGTTGGTGTGCGCCCACCCGGCCATTGCGCCGGAGGTCCGCACGCCGCTGATGCTGCAGGTGGTGCTCGGCGTGACGGCCACCGCCATCGCCGAGGCCTTCGCGGTCGAACCCGCCGCGATGGCGCAGCGGCTGGTGCGGGCCAAGAAGCGCATCCGCGACGCGGGCATCCCGTACGTGCTGCCCGAGCGCGAGGACCTCGCCGCCCGGCTGCCCGCGGTGCTCGAAGCCGTCTACGGTGCGTACGCGATCGACTGGCAGCTGGTGCCGCAGGGGGCGCCGCTGGAAACCCTGTCCGCCGAGGCGCTGCACCTGTCGCTGGTGCTCGCCGAACTGCTGCCCGACGAGCCGGAGGTGCTCGGCTTGGCGGCGCTGATCTGCCTGTCGCAAGCCCGCAGGCCCGCACGACGCGGCGCCGACGGCTGCTTCGTTCCGCTCGACCGGCAGGACACCACCCGGTGGGACATCGCGCTGATCGCGCGCGGCGAAGCACTGTTGCGGCGCGCTCACGGTTTCGGCAGGCCGGGCCGCTTCCAGTACGAGGCCGCGATCCAGTCGGCGCACTTCACCCGACCCCGCGACCTGGCCGCGTTGCGCAAGCTGTACCGCGCGTTGCTGCGGGTGGCGCCGTCCCTCGGCGCCGCGGTGGCGTTGGCCGCCGTCGAGGGGGAGATCGACGGGCCCGAGGCGGGGTTGCGGCAGCTCGACGCGATCACCCAACCCGCCGTCGAGCGTTTTCGACCCGCGTGGACCACGCGTGCGCACCTGTTGGCCGAGGCGGGCCGCAGCGCCGAGGCCGCCGACGCCTACCGCATGGCCATCGGCTTGACCGGCGATCCCGGCGTCGAGGCGTACCTCCGTGAACAGCAACGTTCACTAGAGCTTCACTAGAGCGCTAAGACACGCACCGCGACACGCCGAAACTCGTCGGTGCCCGGCCATAGACTGGCGTGCCTATGAACCAGTCGTCCTTCGTGCACCTGCATAACCACACCGAGTACTCGATGCTGGATGGTGCCGCGAAAATCGGCCCGATGCTGGCCGAGGCGCAGCGGCTGGAGATGCCGGCGATCGGCATGACCGACCACGGAAACATGTTCGGCGCCAGCGAGTTCTACAACGCGGCCACCGAGGCCGGTATCAAGCCGATCATCGGCGTCGAGGCCTACATCGCGCCCGGCTCGCGCTTCGACACCCGTCGCATCCTGTGGGGCGATCCCAGCCAGAAGTCCGACGACGTCTCGGGCAGTGGCTCTTACACCCACCTGACGATGATCGCGGAGAACGCGACGGGCGTGCGCAACCTGTTCAAGCTGTCGTCGCTGGCGTCCTTCGAGGGCCAGCTCGGCAAGTGGGCGCGCATGGACGCCGAGATCATCGCCGAGCACGCCGCGGGCATCATCGCCACCACCGGCTGCCCGTCCGGCGAAATCCAGACACGGCTGCGGCTGGGCCACGAGAAGGAGGCACTGGAGTCGGCCGCGAAGTGGCGCGACATCTTCGGCGCGGACAACTACTTCCTCGAGCTGATGGATCACGGGCTGGCGATCGAGCGGCGGGTCCGCGAGGGCCTGCTGGAGATCGGCCGCAAGCTCGACATCCCGCCGCTGGCCACCAACGACTGCCACTACGTCACCCGCGACGCCGCCCACAACCACGAGGCGTTGCTGTGTGTGCAGACCGGCAAGACCCTGTCAGACCCGAACCGGTTCAAATTCGACGGCGACGGCTACTACCTGAAGTCAGCCGCCGAGATGCGCGCGCTGTGGGACGACGAGATTCCCGGCGCCTGCGATGCGACGCTGCTCATCGCCGAGCGCGTGCAGTCCTACGCCGACGTGTGGACGCCGCGCGACCGTATGCCGGTCTTCCCGGTGCCCGAGGGACACGACCCGGGGTCGTGGCTGCGCCACGAGGTCGACGCCGGACTGCGCCGCCGCTTCCCCGACGGCGTGCCGCCGCAGTACGTCGAACGCGCCGCCTACGAGATCGACGTCATCTGCGCCAAGGGCTATCCGTCGTACTTCCTCATCGTCGCCGACCTCGTGAATTACGCGCGCTCGGTCGACATCCGGGTGGGGCCGGGCCGCGGGTCGGCCGCAGGGTCGCTGGTCGCTTACGCGCTGCGCATCACCGACATCGACCCGATCGAGCACGGGCTGCTGTTCGAGCGCTTCCTGAACCCCGAGCGCGCCTCCATGCCCGATATCGACATCGACTTCGACGACCGCCGGCGCGGCGAGATGGTGCGCTACGCCGCCGACAAGTGGGGCCACGACCGCGTCGCGCAGGTGATCACGTTCGGCACCATCAAGACGAAGGCGGCGTTGAAGGACGCCGCCCGAATCCATTACGGCCAGCCCGGTTTCGCGATCGCCGACCGGATCACCAAGGCGCTGCCGCCGCCGATCATGGCCAAGGACATCCCGCTGGCGGGCATCACCGACCCCACCCACGAGCGGTACAAGGAAGCCGCCGAGGTGCGCGGCCTGATCGACACCGACCCCGACGTGCGCACCATCTACGAGACGGCCCGCGGTTTGGAGGGGCTGATCCGCAACGCCGGCGTGCACGCGTGCGCGGTGATCATGAGCTCCGAGCCGCTGACCGAAGCCATCCCGCTGTGGAAGCGGCCGCAGGACGGCGCGATCATCACCGGCTGGGACTATCCGTCGTGCGAGGCCATCGGCCTGTTGAAGATGGACTTCCTCGGCCTGCGCAACCTGACGATCATCGGCGACGCGCTGGAAAACATCCAGGCCAACCGCGGCATCGAGCTCGACCTGGAGTCGGTTCCGCTCGACGACCCCAAGACCTACGAATTGCTCGGCCGCGGCGACACTCTCGGCGTGTTCCAGCTCGACGGCGGGCCCATGCGCGACCTCCTGCGCCGCATGCAGCCGACCGGGTTCGAGGACGTCGTCGCCGTCATCGCGCTGTACCGGCCCGGCCCGATGGGCATGAACGCCCACAACGACTACGCCGACCGCAAGAACGGCAGGCAGGCGATCAAGCCGATCCACCCCGAACTCGCCGAGCCGCTCGAGGAGATCCTGTCGGAGACCTACGGCCTGATCGTCTACCAAGAGCAGATCATGCGGATCGCGCAGAAGGTGGCAGGCTACTCGCTCGCCCGAGCAGACATTCTGCGCAAGGCCATGGGCAAGAAGAAGCGTGAGGTGCTCGACAAGGAGTACGAGGGCTTCTCGGAAGGCATGAAGGCCAACGGTTTCTCGGCCGGCGCCATCAAGGCGCTGTGGGACACCGTGCTGCCGTTCGCCGACTACGCGTTCAACAAGTCGCACGCCGCGGGGTACGGGTTGGTGTCGTACTGGACGGCGTATCTGAAGGCGAACTATCCGGCCGAGTACATGGCCGGGCTGCTGACGTCCGTCGGCGACGACAAGGACAAGGCCGCCGTGTATCTGGCCGACTGCCGCAGGCTGGGCATCACCGTGCTGGCGCCCGACGTCAACGAGTCCAGCCTGAACTTCGCCTCGGTCGGCGAGGACATCCGCTACGGCCTCGGCGCGGTGCGCAACGTCGGCGCCAATGTCGTTGCGTCGCTGATTCAGTCGCGCACCGACAAGGGCAAGTTCGTCGACTTCTCCGACTACCTCAACAAGATCGACATCGGCCCGTGCAACAAGAAGGTGACCGAGTCGCTGATCAAGGCGGGCGCGTTCGACTCGCTCGGGCATCCGCGCAAGGGGCTGTTCTTGGTGCACTCCGACGCCGTCGAATCGGTGCTCGGCACCAAAAAGGCCGAGGCGATGGGGCAGTTCGACCTGTTCGGCGGCGCCGACACCGCCACCGACGCGGTGTTCACCATCAAAGTCCCCGACGAGGAGTGGGACGACAAGCACAAGCTCGCGCTGGAACGCGAGATGCTCGGGCTGTACGTGTCGGGCCATCCGCTCAACGGCGTCGCGCACCTGCTGGCCACGCAGGTCGACACGCAGATCCCGGCGATCCTCGACGGCGATGTGCCCAACGACGCCCAGGTGCGTGTCGGCGGGATCCTCACCGGCGTGAACCGTCGCGTCAACAAGAATGGGATGCCGTGGGCCTCAGCCCAATTGGAGGATCTCACCGGCGGCGTCGAGGTGATGTTCTTCCCGCACACCTACTCCAGCTACGGCGCCGAGGTCGTCGACGACGCGGTGGTGCTGATCAGCGCCAAGGTCCGCATCCAGGACGACCGGATCTGCCTGATCGCCAACGACCTCATCGTGCCGGACTTTTCGAACGCCTCGGTGGATCGGCCGCTGGCGGTCAGCCTGCCGACACGGCAATGCACCATCGAGAAGGTCACCGCGCTCAAGCAGGTGCTGGCGCGCCACCCCGGAACGTCGCAGGTGCACCTGCGGCTGATCAGCGGCGAGCGCATCACCACACTCGAGCTGGATCAGTCGCTACGGGTGTCGCCGTCGTCGGCGCTGATGGGTGATCTCAAGGCGCTGCTGGGCCCCGGCTGCCTGGGCTGATACCCGCGGCCGCCTGCTCTTCGGCGCCGAACGTGAAGAATTGGTGGGAAATCGGCCTGAAACTCGCAAATGCTTCACGTTCGGCGCATAGGGGCGACGAGGCTGGGGCAGGCAAGGGGAGGTCGGGCGAAACTAGAACGCGTATCGCAGGATTCGTGCCTTGCGGCGTCCGGTCTTGCTGTAGCGCGCCATTTTCGACATCACCCTGATCCAGCCGGGGAACAAATCCACTTCAGGGGCGTAAGTGAGGCTGGCCTCTTCGATCAACCGCATGCGAGGATTCCATGTCTCCGGGTAGTGGGCGTCCTTGAACCCCGGATAGCCGAACTGGCTGCCGACGTCCTTGAACATCTTCTGCGGGTAGAGCTTGATCGCCACCCGGCTGACCCAACCGATCCGCCCGTAGTCGTTGAAGGCAAGCTCACCGGAAGCGAAATGCTCGGTGATGCGCCTGAAGATGCCCACGATCGCGGGTTCGGTGAGAAAAGCGAATAACCCGTCGGCGATCAGCATGGTGGGGCGATCCGCGGGAATGCCGTCGGGCCAGCCGCGGTCGGTCAATGACGCCGCGACCGTGTGCGATTGCGGCGCCGCAGGCAACACCTCGTCGCGGACCGCGGCGATGCCCGGCAGGTCGACGCTGTACCAGTCCACGGTCGGCGGGGGAGCCACCCGGTAGTAGCCGCTGTCGAGCCCGGCGCCGAGGTCGACGACGACGGCATCGGTATGCCTGCGCACGAAGTCGCGCACTCGGTCGTCGAGCATTTTCGCGCGCAGCGCCGTCTGGCACACCACGCTGGTCTGAACGCCCAGCCCCGCGAAGTCGTAGTCGATCTTGCCCACCACTTCGTCGGCGAGGGTGTCGCCCAGGATCGGCTTGGGCCATCGGCTGTCCAGCGCCCTGGCGTACACGGTGAGAAATGCGGTCTGCTCGACCGGCGACAGGCCGGTGGTGGCGATGCCCATAGCGGCGAACGTACTCCTGCTTCCTGGCTGAACGATCGGCCCCAAGACGTTCAGCGCGTTGAGCTTACGAGAACGGCCCACCCTCACAGGGTGAGTCTCTAAGTTGTCATCATGAGCACCTCCGATCTGCCCGCCACGCTGTGCGAGGCCTTCCAACGCACCGCCGCGATCGACCCGGATGCGATCGCGCTGCGCACACCCGGCGACACCCAGACCCTGACCTGGCGCGAGTACGCCGAGCAGGTCCGGCGGGTCGCGGCCGGGCTGGCCGGCCTCGGCGTGCGTCGCGGCGACACGGTGTCGCTGATGATGGCCAACCGCGTCGAGTTCTATCCGCTCGAGGTGGGCGCCCAGCACGTCGGCGCCACCTCGTTCTCCGTCTACAACACGCTGCCCGCCGAGCAGCTGGTGTACGTGTTCGACAACGCCGACACCAAGGTGGTGATCTGCGAGGCGCAGTACGTGGACCGGATCCGCGCCAGCGGCGCCGAAATCGAGCACATCGTGTGCCTCGACGGAACACCGAAGGGCACACTGAGCGTCGACGACCTCATTGCCGCTGGCGTCGACGACTTCGATTTCGAATCCTCTTGGCGGGCTGTGCAACCCGACGACGTAGCGACGCTGATCTACACATCCGGAACGACCGGCAACCCCAAAGGCGTCGAGACCACGCACGCCAATCTGCTGTTTCAGGCGCACGCCATCGACGACGTGCTCGGCGTGCGGTTCGGTGACCGCAGCACGTCGTTTCTGCCGTCCGCCCACATCGCCGACCGGATGGGTGCGCTGTACCTGCAGGAGGTCTTCGGCACGCAGATCACCACGGTCGCCGACCCCCGCGCGATCGCCGCAGCGCTGCCCGATGTCCGCCCGACGATTTGGGGCGCCGTGCCACGGGTGTGGGAAAAGCTCAAGGCCGCAATAGAATTCGCCGCCGCCAACGAGCCTGACGAGACCAAGCGGATGGGCCTGCAGTGGGGGCTGTCGGTGGCCGCCAAGAAAGCCGACGCCCTGCTCGCCGGCGGACCCGTGCCCGACGACGTCGCCGCGGAATGGGTGCAGGCCGACGAACTGGTGCTGTCGAAGGTCCGCGAGAAGATCGGCCTGGACCAGACCAGACATGCGGTGTCGGGCGCCGCGCCGATTCCGAAGGAGACGCTGGCTTTCTTTGCCGGGCTTGGCATTTCGATCTCCGAGGTGTGGGGCATGTCGGAACTCAGCTGCATCGCCGCCGTCAGCCACCCGTCTGAGGCGAAGCTGGGCACGGTCGGCAAGCTGGTGCCCGGCATGGAGTGCCGCATCGCCGACGACGGCGAGTTCCTGATCCGCGGCCCGCTGGTGATGAAGGGGTACCGCAAGGAGCCGCAGAAGACGGCGGAGGCCATCGACGAGGACGGCTGGCTGCACACCGGCGACATCCTCGAGATGGATGAAGACGGCTATCTCACGGTGGTCGACCGCAAGAAGGAACTCATCATCAACGCCGCGGGCAAAAACATGTCGCCCGCCAACATCGAGAACACCATCAAGGCCGCGTGCCCGCTGATCGGCGTCGTGCTCGTGGTCGGCGACGCCCGCCCGTACAACACGGCGCTGATCGTCCTCGACGCCGAGTCCGCGGTGCCCTACGCCACGCAGCGAGGACTCGCCGATGCCTCGCCCGAAGCGCTGGCCAGCCACCCGGACGTCATCGCCGAGATCGCCGCAGGCGTCGCCGAGGGCAACACGAAACTGGCGAAGGTGGAGCAGATCAAGCGGTTCCGGGTGCTGCCGACGTTCTGGGAGCCCGGCGGCGACGAGATCACGCTGACGATGAAGCTCAAACGCAAGCCGATCCACGAGAAGTACGCCGCCGAGATCGAGGACCTCTACGCCCAGGAGATCAGAGACGGCGTCCATGAGCCCAAGGCAGCGGCGGGAGCGGCGACATGAACTCACGGCATGTCAGCGTGTGGATCGACGTCGCGCCCGATATCGCCTACGCCGTGGCCGGCGACCCCGAGCAGTTGCCCAAATGGGCGTCGGGACTCGCGGCGGGCGACCTACGCAAGACCGCCGACGGCTGGGTCGCCGATTCGCCGATGGGTGAAGTGACGATCGAGTTCGCGCCGCCGAATGAGTACGGGGTGCTCGACCACGTCGTGCGGCTGCCGAACGGCGAGGCCGTCTACAACCCGATGCGGGTGGTGCCTGCCGGCGAGGAGCAGGCCCGCTGCGAAGTGGTGTTCAGCGTCCGCCAGCGCCCCGGCATGAGCGAAGAGGAGTTCGAGTCCGACGCGGCGACGGTCGCCGCCGACCTGGACCGGCTGCGTCGGCTCCTGGAGCGCTAGCGGCGCTCGACCTTCGCGCGCAGGCCCACCCACGCGCCGGTGGCGGCTGCGGCGCCGGTCAGCACGGCCGGTGCCGCGCTCATGGTGACGATGCCGACGCCGAGCAGTACCACGGCGCCGACGAGCAGCGCCACCAGCTTGTACGCCGGCCAGGGCACGCCCGCAATGAGCACTTCGTCCCTTACCGTCATAGTTTCACGATAGCTCGTAAGCCAAGTTTCGGCCAGCCGAAACACTGAATCCGGCCGCTCGGTTTCCCAGCGTGTCGGCCTATTGTGTGGGCATGCCACTTACAGGGGAATACGAACCGAGCACGTCGGACTGGGCACGCGAGCACGTCGAGAAGATCGAGCAAACCGGCGCCGCCGCCGCTGAGCTCAATGGCAAGCCAGTCGTCGTGCTGACCACCATCGGCGCCAAGACCGGCAAGCTGCGCAAGACCCCGCTGATGCGGGTCGAGCACAACGGCGAGTACGCAGTCGTGGCCTCGCTGGGCGGCGCGCCCAAGAACCCGGTGTGGTACTACAACGTCAAGAAGAACCCGCGCGTCGAACTGCGCGATGGTGACACCACCCGCGAATACATCGCCCGCGAGGTCTTCGGCGACGAGAAGGCGACCTGGTGGAAACGCGCCGTCGAGGTCTGGCCCGACTACGCCGAGTACCAGAAGAAGACCGACCGTGAAATCCCGGTCTTCGTGTTGACGCCCGTCAGCTAATCCGTTTTGGCGGGAAAACGCGCAGATGGCACCATTGATCGGTGACCACTGAACTGAGCCGGCCCACTCGCACGTCACCGCCGCTGACCGCGGCGGACATCGAAGCCGCGGCTCAGCGAATTTCCGACGTGGTGACGCAGACGCCGCTGGAGTTCAGCGAGCGGCTGTCGCAGGCCACCGGGGCGACGGTCTACCTGAAGCGTGAAGACCTCCAGTCCGTGCGCTCGTACAAGCTGCGCGGGGCCAACAACCTGCTGCGGCAGCTGTCGCAGGCCGAGATCGCCGCAGGGGTGGTGTGCTCGTCGGCGGGCAACCACGCCCAGGGCTTCGCGATGGCGTGCCGCTCGATGGGCATTCACGGCCGCGTCTACGTCCCGGCCAAGACGCCCAAGCAGAAGCGTGACCGCATCCGCTACCACGGCCGCGAGTTCATCGAGCTGATCCCCGTCGGCAAGACCTACGACGAGGCCGCCGCCGCCGCGCTCGAGGACGTCGCCCGCACCGGCGCCACCCTGGTCCCGCCCTATGACGACGTTCGCACGATGGCCGGACAGGGCACCATCGCGGTCGAACTGCTCGACCAACTCGACGACGAGCCGGACCTGGTGATCGTCCCGGTCGGCGGCGGTGGCTGCATCGCGGGCATCACCACCTATCTGGCCGAGCGGACGACCCGCACGTCGGTGCTCGGCGTCGAACCGGCCGGAGCCGCAGCGATGATCGCGGCGCTGGCCGCCGGTCAGCCGGTCACGCTGGACCACGTCGATCAGTTCGTCGACGGCGCCGCCGTAAATCGCGCCGGCGACCTGACCTACGCGGCGCTGGCCGCGGCGGGGGACATGGTGTCGATCACGACGGTCGACGAGGGCGCGGTGTGCACCGCGATGCTCGACCTGTACCAGAACGAGGGCATCATTGCCGAGCCGGCGGGCGCTCTGTCGGTGACCGCGTTGCTGGAGGCCGACATCGAACCGGGGTCGACGGTGGTGTGCCTGATCTCCGGCGGGAACAACGACGTGTCGCGGTACGGGGAGATCCTCGAACGCTCGCTGGTGCACCTCGGGCTGAAACACTATTTCCTGGTTGACTTTCCGCAGGAACCCGGCGCGTTGCGCCGCTTCCTCGACACCGTTCTCGGCCCGAATGACGACATCACGCTGTTCGAGTACGTCAAACGCAACAACCGCGAGACCGGCGAGGCGTTGGTGGGCATCGAGCTGGGTTCGGCCGCCGATCTGGACGGCCTGCTCGAGCGGATGAAGGCATCCGACATTCACGTCGAAAAGCTCGAACCCGACTCGCCGGCGTATCGCTATCTGCTCTGATCCGGCGGCGCCGGTTTGAGTTCGACGATGCATTCGTCGTTGGCCCGAAAGAGCGGCGCCAGCGCAAGCTCTCGCTCGGCGGCAACGTCTGTCAACATGGCTGCCCATTGTCGGTCCAGCTTCGAGATTCCGCCGACGCCGGGTCGTGTCAGCAAGAGGGCCGCGGTGGTGCCCGGTTCGAATTTGTACAAAACCCAGTACAGACGGATGACGACGTCGGTGACGTAGTCCTTCCGGGGCCGTGCCGGCATCGGGATCTGCGTCATCGTCTTGTAAAGCCGCCGGTCGGCTCCGATGAAGCCGACCCAGAGCAGACGTTCGGCAAAACCGAGCGGCTCCATCAGCGCCCGCCAGCGCTGCCGCAGATCGGCGGGCGAGTACACGGGATCCGTCGCCGTCTCAATGGGTGGAATCGGAAGCAGCTCTTGATGAGTCATCCACGAATCATCGACGCAGAAGGGGCGGGCCCGTTGTCACTCATCCACAGCCGCGGCCCCGCTGTGGATCAGGAGTTGACTGCGCGCAGAATCGCGAAAGAATGCCCCTCCAGCCGCGTCGCGTCTCCGGACACGACCGGCTCGCCCCACGCCAGCACGACCTCGCCGCTCACCGGCACGGTCACCTCGTCGGCGTTGAGATTGCAGGCGATCGCCAGCGCCCCGCGGTGCATGACGATCCAGCGCTGTTCCTCGTCGTAGTCGATCTTCAGGTGGTCCAGCCACGGGTCGGCCATGTCGGGCTCGTTGCGCCGCAACGCCAGCAGCTCGCGGTAGGTGCGCAGCAGCCGCGCGTGGTCTCCGTCGTCGAGTTCGCCCCAGTTCAGCTTCGACCGCAGAAACGTCTCGGGATCCTGCGGATCGGGGATTGCGTCGGCGTCCCAACCGTGTTCGGCGAATTCCCGCTTGCGGCCCTCGGCTGTCGCCCTGGCCAGTTCGGGCTCGGGATGGCTGCTGAAGAACTGGAACGGACTCGACGATCCCCACTCTTCGCCCATGAACAGCATTGCCGTGTAAGGCGATCCGAGCGCGAGCGCGGCCTTCACCGCCAGCTGCCCGAAAGTCAGGTTCTGCGACGGGCGGTCGCCGACGGCGCGGTTGCCGACCTGGTCGTGGGTCAGCGTGTAGGCCAGCAGCCGGGTGGCCGGGATGGTCGCGGTGTCCAGCGGCCTGCCGTGGCGCCGGTGCCGAAACGACGAGTAGGTGCCCGCGTGGTAGTAGCCGTGTTTGAGGGTGTTCGCCAACGCCTCCAGCGATCCGAAATCGTCGTAGTAGCCTTGACGTTCGCCCGACACCGCGGCGTGAATCGCGTGATGGATGTCGTCGTCCCACTGCGCGGTCATCCCGTAGCCGCCGCGGTCACGCGGTGTGATCAGACGCGGGTCATTCTTGTCGCTTTCGGCGATCAACGACAGCGGCCGCCCCAATTGCTGCGCCAGCGCGTCGGTTTCGGTGGCCAGCTCTTCGAGTATGTGAATCGCGGTGGTGTCGACGAGCGCATGCACCGCATCAAGGCGCAGCCCGTCTGCGTGGAAGTCGCGCATCCATCGCAGCGCGCAGTCGATGATGTAGCGGCGCACCTCGTCGGCGTCCGCGTCGGCAATGTTGATCGACTCGCCCCACGGGTTGCTGCCCGTCGACAGATAGGGCCCGAACTTCGGCAGGTAGTTGCCTGACGGGCCGAGGTGGTTGAACACCGCGTCGATCAGCACGCCGAGGCCGCGGCGGTGACACGCGTCGATGAGCCGCACCAACCCGTCAGGCCCACCGTAGGGCTCGTGTACGGCGTACCAGAGCACGCCGTCATAGCCCCACCCGTGCGTGCCGCCGAAGGCGTTGACGGGCATCAGCTCGACGAAGTCGATGCCGAGATCGACGAGGTAGTCCAGCTTTTCGATCGCCGAGTCGAACGTCCCCTCCGGCGTGAACGTGCCGACATGGAGTTCATAGATGGCGCGCCCTTCGATCGACCGGCCGGGCCAGTCGTCGTCGGTCCATGCGCCAGGGTCAGGCTGCCACAGCTGGGAGCGCTCATGCACGCCATCGGGCTGGCGCGGCGAGCGTGGGTCGGGCAGCGCCTTCGCGTCGTCGTCGAGGATGAAGCCATACCGGGCATCGGGGCGCGCGTCGACGTCGGCGCTCCACCACCCGTCGTCGGATCGGGTCATCGGATACACCGTGCCGTCGACGTCCAACCGCACTTTCTGCGGTCGCGGCGCCCACACCTTGAACTCAGTCATGGACACGCTCCAGCAGGGCGACGGGAAGTTCGGCGAACAGTTCGGCGGCCGGCACCCGCCCGCTGAACTGCGCACCGGAGATGCGGTCTGTCCAGGTTCCAGAGGGCAGCGTCAACAGAGTGTCGCCCCAACCCGTTTCGGCCAGCCGGACCGAGTGGCGCGTCGCCGCGGTCAGCACATCCGAACCGCGAGCGAACGCCACGACATGCTCGGCCGCAGGGCCTTCGGGGAGGACGGGCGTGTGGCCGCCCGCGATAAACGTGTCCGGCTTCTCCCGACGCAGCCGCAGCGCGGCCGCCACGGCGCGCATCTTGGGCTCTCGTCCCGCGGTCAGGGCGTCACGGCGGGCCTGATAGTCCACCGGCCGACGGTTGTCCGGGTCGACAAGGCTGTCGTCGGCCAGTTCGGTGCCCTGGTAGATGTCGGGAACCCCGGGCGCGGTCAGCGCGATGAGCTTCTGGCCGAGGCTGTCGTTGCGGGCGTGTTCGTCGAGCCGACCCACCAGCGAGGTCAATTCGGTGGCGATCGGGCCGTCGATCAGCGTGTCGATCCAGCTGTGGACGGCGGATTCGAAGTCGCTGTCGGGCTCATTCCACGTGGTGTGCACGGCGGCTTCCCGTATCGCCTTCTCGGCGTAGGCATGCAGCCGCGAGCGCAGCTCGTCGGTGACCTTGCCGTCGAGCGGCCATACGCCGAAGATGTTCTGCCACAGGAATATTCCCGTCATCGGGTCCGGGGACGGGGTGCGCTTCTCCCATGCGTCGACGAACTCGGCCCACAGCGACGGAACCTGGGACAGCACCCCGATCCGCGCGCGGACGTCCTCACCGCGTTTGGTGTCGTGTGTGCTCAGCGCCGTCATCGCCTGCGGCCACAGCGCCGCGCGCACGGCGGCCCGCTGGTGGAACTCCGCCACGCTCACTCCGAAGCGGTCAGGCTCGCCGCCGACCTCGTTCAGCGACACCAGCCGGGCGTCGCGGTAGAACAGGCAGTCCTCCATGGACTTCGCGGTCGCGGCGCCGCACAACTGCTGCAGACGAACACCGGCGGCGCGGTCCTTCGCCACCGCGGTGGACACCACCGCCAGCGGTTCGGCCAGGTCCGGCTGCTCGGCGACGGTCTCCGCCAGCGCGACCGGCAGCACCGAGGACAGGTTGAGGTAGTCCGACCGGTACACCTTGACCCGGCTCAGCAGCGCACCCACCGCGTCAGGCAGCCGTGGATCGTCGAAACCCGTTGCGGCGGTGACGGTTCGGCACAGCCGCTTCAGCTCGCTGGCCAGCGTGTCGGTGACGGCATGCACCTTGAGGCTGCGGGCCAGCTCGGGCATCGCGTGGTAGTCGGTGCCGCTCGAGTTGACGAGTTCGGTGAGCGGGCCCGCACCGCTCTGGTCGATGAACACGCCGCCGATTTCGCGCAGCGCGTCGTAGCCGGTGGTGCCCGCGACCGGCAGGGTCGGGTCGAGCGGTTCGTCGACGGCGAGGATCTTCTCGATCACGATCCAGGCGTCGGGCCCGGTGATCTCGCGCAGCCACGTCAGATAGCCCGCCGGGTCGGACAACCCGTCGGGGTGGTCGATGCGCACGCCGTCGACAAGGCCCTCGTCGAACCAGCGCTTCACCTCGACGTGGGTAGCGTCGAACACCGCGCGGTCCTCCTGTCGCAGGCCGGCCAGCGACGTGATCGAGAAGAACCGCCGATATCCGCAGACGCCGTTGCGCCAGCCGATCAGCCGGTAGTGCTGCCGGTCGTGCACGTCGCGGCCGGTGCCCGACCCCGTTCCCGGCGCGACGGGATAGGCGAGGTCGCCGAGCCGCAACACCGGTTCGGCCCCGCTGCCGTCGACCACGAGGTCGTCGACGTCGTCGTCGGATCCGAGGACCGGCAACACGATTCGGCCGCCGTCCAGATCCCAGTCGATGTCGAAGTACGACGCGTAGGCCGAGTCGCGGCCGTGTTTGAGGACGTCCCACCACCACGGGTTCTGCTCGGGCTGGTCGACACCGACGTGGTTGGGGACGATGTCGACGATCAGACCCATGCCGAGGTCGCGGGCCGCCGCCGACAGCTGGGCCAGCCCCTCGGCGCCGCCCAAATCTGGCGACACCGCTGTGGGATCGGTGACGTCATAGCCGTGCGTGGAACCGCGCACCGCCGTCAGGATCGGCGACAGGTAGAGGTGTGAGACCCCGAGGTCGGCCAGGTAGGGAAGTAGCTTCTCGGCGTCGGCGAACGTGAAGCAGTCGCCGCGCATCTGCAGTCGATAGGTCGACAGTACGGGTAAAGGCATGTGTCAGGCGGTCTTTCGCAGCACCAGCAGGGAACGGGGCTGCAGCGAGATCTTCTCGCCCGCGGCGACGACGAGGTCGGTTTCGCCCCTCGGGTCGGCAGTGTCGAGGTCGGCGGTCCACTCCCTGGCGTAATCGTCGCGCGGTGTGACGAAGTCCTGGACGTGGTCGTGCGCGTTGAAGCACAGCAGGAAGGAGTCATCGACGACGCGCTGGCCGCGGGCGTCGGGCGTCGGGATGGCCTCGCCGTTGAGGAACACCGCCACACACTTACCCAGGCCGGTGTTCCAGTCCTCGGGTGTCATCTCGATGCCGGCGGGCGTCAGCCAGGCGATGTCGCGGACCTGGTCGCCGGAGCGGATCGGTTTCCCCTCGAAGAACCGGCGGCGACGAAACACCGGGTGGTTCTTGCGCAACTCGGTGACCTTGCGGGTGAACGCCAACTGGTCGGCGTTCTTCTCGCACAGCGTCCAGTCCATCCAGGACAGCTCCGAGTCCTGGCAGTAGACGTTGTTGTTGCCCAGCTGGGTGCGCCCGATCTCGTCGCCGTGCGACAGCATCGGAGTGCCCTGCGACAGCATCAGCGTGCCCATGATGTTGCGCATCTGCTTGGCCCGCAGCGCCAGGATGTCCGGGTCGTCGGTCGGCCCCTCGACACCGCAGTTCCAGGACCGGTTGTGGCTCTCGCCGTCGCGGTTGTCCTCGCCATTGGCCTCGTTGTGTTTCTCGTTGTAGGACACGAGGTCGTTCAGCGTGAAGCCGTCGTGGCAGGTCACGAAGTTGATGCTCGCGCTGGGCCGCCGGCCGGTGGCCTCATAGAGGTCCGACGAGCCGGTCAGCCGGGAGGCGAATTCGCCGAGGGTCGCGGGTCCTCCCCGCCAGTAATCACGCACAGTGTCGCGATACTTCCCGTTCCACTCGGTCCACAAACCTGGGAAGTTGCCGACCTGATAGCCGCCTTCGCCGATGTCCCACGGCTCGGCGATCAACTTGACCTGGCTGACCACCGGGTCCTGCTGAACCAGGTCGAAGAACGCGCTCAGCCGGTTGACGTCGTAGAACTCGCGAGCCAGCGTCGCGGCCAGGTCGAACCGGAACCCGTCGACGTGCATCTCCAGGACCCAGTAGCGCAGCGAGTCCATGATCAGCTGCAGCGTGTGCGGGTGCCGCGCGTTGAGGCTGTTGCCGGTGCCGGTGAAGTCCTTGTAGAACCGCAGGTCGGTGTCGAGCAGGCGGTAGTAGGCGGCGTTGTCGATGCCGCGGAAGTTGATCGTCGGGCCGAGGTGGTTGCCTTCGGCGGTGTGGTTGTAGACGACGTCGAGGATGACTTCGATACCCGCCTCGTGGAATGTCCGCACCATGGTCTTGAACTCGGCGACCGCCCCGCCCGCGTGCCGGTTCGACGAGTACTGGTGGTGCGGTGCGAAGAACCCGAAAGTGTTGTAGCCCCAGTAGTTTCGCAAACCGAGTTCGAGGAGTCGGTGGTCGTGCATGAACTGGTGCACCGGCATCAGTTCGATCGCGGTGACGTTGAGCGACTTGAGGTGCTCGATGATGGCCGGGTGCGTCAGGCCCGCGTAGGTGCCGCGCTGGTCCTCGGGGACGGCTGGATGCGTCTGGGTCATGCCCTTGACGTGGGCCTCGTAGATGACGGTCTCGTGGTACGGAGTGCGCGGGGCGCGGTCGGTGCCCCAGTCGAAGTACGGGTTGATGACGACGCTGGTCATGGTGTGGCCGAGCGAGTCGATCATCGGCGGAACGCCGGTGTCGGCCGGATCCTTCTTGGCCGCCTCCAGGTCGTAGGAGAACAGCGCCTGGGTGAACTCGAAGTCGCCGTGGAAGGACTTGCCGTAGGGGTCGAGCAGCAGCTTGCTCGGATCGCATCGCTGCCCGGCCGAGGGATCCCACGGCCCGTGGACCCGGTAGCCGTAGCGCTGGCCCGGCGTCACCGTCGGCAGGTACGCATGCCAGACGAAGCCGTCGACCTCTTCGATGTTGATGCGTTCCTCGCTGCCGTCCTTGGCGATCAGGCAGAGTTCGACCTTCTCGGCGACCTCGGAGAACAGCGAGAAGTTGGTGCCCGCGCCGTCGTAGGTGGCGCCGAGCGGATACGGCGAACCGGGCCACACCGTCGTGATCGACATCATTTGACCTTATCGGCGCTCATGGTTCGTCGCTCGACTGTCACCACCAGTGCGTGGCGATGCCGATTTGGCGGCCGAGTTCGCCGGTCATGGTGCGCATGTACGTCTTCGATATGTGGTGAGAGTCGTGATATATCAGGACATTTCCCTCGACGGCACGGCACACGTCCGTGCGGCACACGGCATCGCTCATGTCCAGCGGCTTCAGCAGCGGGAAGCGATTCAGCCATGCCAGCGTGGGGTTGGTGTCGGAGAGCACATCGCGACGTCTGATGCCGCATGAGATCGCGTTGCCGCCGTCGGCCAGGCAGTCCGCCGGGAAGAACGGCTTGCCCCTGCGCACCAGCCATGGCGTGTCGCGCATGGCCAGGACCGGAATATTGTTGGCCGACAACGTTTCCCAGATCCCGACATAGGTGCCCGGCATGACATCGCCCGCCTTGATGTTCCAGGGCCGGGTGGCGGTGGTGAACACGTAATCGGGGCGATCGGCGATGATCTTCTTCATCACCCGCTCGTTCCAGGTGTGACACTTCGGGTAGGGCCGGTTGTCGCCCATCACCAGCGGCACTTCCTCGGTGGTCAGCGGGCAGCCCATCTTCAGATAGGTGACCACCTTGAAGTGGTACATCTTGCCCAGCAGATCCAATGCGGTGATCCAATGCTCGGCGTGCGATCCGCCGGCCAGCGCGATGACGCGGGACGCCGATTCGTCGCCGTAGGCGCAGTTGATGACGCCGACATTGTCGAAGTCACTGATGCAGCCGTCCACCGTGGTTTCGGGAAGGTCCTCCTTGGCCTCCAGCACTGTGGGCCGCATCGGGGCGTCAGGCACGGGCGCGTTGTCGAGCAGCACGTGCGCGCCGGGATAGTCCAGCGACTGCAGCGCGGTCAGGTTCTCCGCGTTGGCGCTCTGCAGCAGGATGTGCTCGCGCCAGCCGAATGACGTCGCGGTCAGCGCCACACCTAGCACGGCCACCACGGCCCCCAGCCGCACCGTCGGCCTGCGCAGCCGGGTGCGCAGCGGCATCTTCACCGACGGGCCGATGTCGAGGGGGGCGCTGCGATACCGCAGCGGGTTCTCGACGTAGCGGGTGGTCAGATACGCCAGCACGATGGACACTGCCAGCACGCCCGCCCCGTCGAGGAAACCGGCGCTGTGGCGGTCGGCGTAGACGAGCCAGAAGATGAGCAGCGGCCAGTGCCACAGATACAGGGAGTAGGCGATCGAACCCAGCCACACGAACGGCTTGGTCGCCAGCAGCCGGTTCGGCAGCGGCAGCTTGCCGCGGGTGTGCGGGTCGGCGAAGCGGTTGGCGCCCGTCAGGATGAACAGCATGGTGGCGCCGACGGGTACCAGCGCCCACGGTCCCGGGAATTCCTTGACGCCGTCGATGAGCGCGCCGCAGGATAGAATCGCGGCGAGCGCGGCCACCGCGACCGTCGTGCGCAGCCACATCGGCCAGCGGATGAAGCCGACCGCCGCACCGACCAGCGCGCCGAGCAGCAACTCCCAGCCGCGCGCGAAGCTGTTGTAGTAGGCCGTCGCCTGGTCGGCGTTGTGAGCAAAGATCGCGTAGACGAACGACGCAATGGTCAGCCCGCACAGCAGCACGACGAGCGACGCGCGCATGTACCGGCCGAGGACGCGACGGAACAGCAGCGCGAATCCGAAGATCAACGCGAGAAACGCGATGTAGAACTGTCCTTGGACCGACATCGACCAGATGTGCTGCAGCGGGCTGACTGTTTCGCCGGCGCGAAGATAGTCCGCCGCGGTGTTGGCCAGTTCCCAGTTCTGGAAGTAGCCGAGGCTGGCCAGGCTCTGGTCGGCAAACGTCTCCCAGCGCGTTTCCGGCTGCACCAGGATGGTCAGCACGGCCGCCGCGGCCAGCACCACCACCAGCGCGGGCAGCAGTCGGCGGACCAACCGCATCACTTCGGGAACCGGCCACAGGGAGGCGCCCGGCGTCAGCGCGGTGCGCAGCAGGCGGCCCCCGAAGAAGAAGCCCGACAAAGCCAGAAAGACGTCGACGCCCCCTGAGACGCGACCGAACCAGATGTGAAAGGCCGCGACGAGCGCGATGGCGATACCGCGGAGGCCATCCAGATCGTGGCGGTAGAAGCCAGACTTGCGGTCGGACGCAGACAATCCTGAAACAGGCTCACCTGCGGTGCCCACCGCCGGCCGGGGAGGGGCGAGGGTCATCATGGTCGCGGGACAATCTACCGAAGATCACTGTGCGGCTCATGTCATACATACCGCACGGTGTTCTTGCAGCAAAGGGACTCACCGCCGAGGGATTAGGCTCGGTGCCCATGCCCGCGTTGACGCCAGCCGAGATCAGCGCCATCGATGCCGCCCACGTCTGGCATCCCTACAGCACGATCGGTGCCGAGGCGATGGCGCCGGTGGTGGCCGTGGGAGCAAGCGGCGCCCGGCTCACGGTGATCAACGAGGGTCGGCGTGTCGATGTGCTCGACGCGATGAGTTCATGGTGGACCGCCATTCACGGCCATGGCCATCCATCACTGGACTACGCCATCGCCTCTCAGCTGTCGCGGATGAACCACGTCATGTTCGGCGGCTTGACCCATGAGCCGGCCGCGCGGCTGGCCCAGCTTCTGGTGGAGATCACGCCCGCCGGTCTGGACACCGTCTTCTTCAGCGACTCGGGCTCGGTCTCGGTGGAGGTCGCGGTGAAGATGGCGCTGCAGTACTGGCGCAGCCTCGGCCGGCCCGCCAAGCACCGGCTGATGACGTGGCGCGGCGGCTATCACGGCGACACCTTCACGCCGATGAGCGTGTGCGACCCCGAAGGCGGGATGCACTCGCTGTGGACCGACGTGTTGGCCAAGCAGGTCTTCGCCCCGCAGGTGCCCGCCGCATACGACGGCGGCTACAGCGCGGCGTTCGAGAAAAAGCTCACCGAGCACGCCGACGAGCTCGCCGCCGTCATCGTCGAACCCGTCGTTCAGGGGGCGGGCGGCATGCGGTTCCACGACCCGCGATACCTGACCGACCTGCGCGACATCTGCAACCGCCACGGCGTGCTGCTCATCTTCGACGAGATCGCCACCGGCTTCGGCCGCACCGGTGAGCTGTTCGCCGCCGACCACGTCGGCGTCAGCCCGGACATCATGTGCGTCGGCAAGGCGCTCACCGGCGGCTACATCACCCTGGCGGCCACGCTGTGCAGCAGCGAGATCGCCCACACGATCAGCACCCACGATCCCGGCGCGCTGATGCACGGACCGACGTTCATGGCCAATGCGCTGGCGTGCTCGGTGGCGGTGGCCTCGACCGAACTGCTGCTCGGCCAGGACTGGCGCGCGCGGGTGCGCCAGATCGAGGCGGGCCTACGCGCCGGCCTCCAACCCGCCCGGGACCTTGCCGGCGTGGCCGATGTGCGGGTGCTCGGCGGCATCGGCGTCATCGAGATGGCCCGGCCCGTCGACGTTCCTGTGGCGACCAGGGTCGCGCTCGAGCAAGGCATCTGGCTGCGGCCGTTCCGCAACCTGGTGTACGCCATGCCGCCCTATATCTGCACGCCCGAGGAGATCGACTCGATCACCTCCGCTATGGTCACCGTCGCCCGTGCACTAACCTGAACGGTGTTCAATTGGCGCTAGCCTAGGGAGCACTATGACGCGGGTAGAGGCATCGCCGCTGGCCTGGCTCGACGACGTCGAGCGGGAGCGGCGCGCCGCCGGGCTGCGCCGGTCGCTGCGGCCACGCCCGCCGGTGGGCGCCGAACTCGACCTGGCGTCCAACGACTACCTCGGCCTGTCGCAGCACCCCGACGTCATCGAAGGCGGCGTCGAAGCGCTGCGCACGTGGGGCGCCGGATCGTCGGGTTCACGGCTGGTGACCGGCAACACCGAACTGCATGAGGCCTTCGAGTCCGCGCTCGCCGACTTCGTCGGTGCCGAGTCCGCGCTGGTGTTCTCCTCGGGATACACCGCCAACCTCGGCGCGGTGGTCGCCCTGTCGGGCCCGGGCACGCTTCTGGTGTCGGACGCACTGACCCACGCCTCGCTGATCGACGCGTGCCGGTTGTCGCGGGCCCGGGTGGCCGTGACGCCGCACTGCGACGTGGCCGCCGTCGAACGGGAACTCGCCTCGCGCGAGGAGCAGCGTGCGGTGGTGATCACCGAGTCGGTGTTCAGCGCCGACGGCGACCTCGCGCCGCTGCGCCAACTGCACGACGTCTGCCGCAGGCACGGCGCGCTGCTGATCGTCGACGAGGCGCACGGGTTCGGCGTGCGGGGCGCCGGCGGCCGCGGCCTGCTCGAGGAGGCCGGACTGGCCGGTGCGCCCGACGTGGTGATGACGGTGACGATGTCGAAGGCGTTGGGCAGCCAGGGCGGCGCGGTGCTCGGGCCCGTTGCCGTGCGCGACCATCTGATCGATGCCGCGCGGCCGTTCATCTTCGACACGGGCCTGGCGCCTGCCGCGGTCGGCGGGGCGTGGGCGGCGCTGCGGGTGTTGCAGGCCGAACCGTGGCGGGCCCGCGACGTGCTGGCTTATGCCGCGGAATTGGCCAGCGTGTGCGATGTCGCCGAAAAGCCGGAATCCGCAGTCGTTTCCGTCGTTCTCGGGGAGCCCGAAGTGGCGCTGGCAGCAGCGGCGGCGTGCCTGGACAGCGGGGTGCGGGTGGGGTGCTTCCGGCCGCCGACGGTGCCTGCGGGTACGTCACGGCTGCGGTTGACGGCACGGGCGTCGCTGTCTGAGGACGAGATGACCCTGGCGCGCGCGGTGCTCTCGGAAGTGCTGTCGACAGCGCGCACATGAGCGTTCTGGTCGTCACGGGCACCGACACCGGCGTCGGGAAGACGGTGGCGACCGCGGCGCTGGCCTGCCACGCCCGGCTGGCCGGGCGCAAGGTCGCGGTGTGCAAGCCGGTGCAGACCGGCACCGCGCACGGCGACGACGACCTCGCCGAGATCGGAAGGCTGTCCGGTGTCGCCGAATTACATGGCTTGGCAAGGCTTCCCGAGCCGCTGGCGCCCGTGGCCGCCGCACAGCGAGCCGGGACGCGACTGCCGACCCGCGACGCCTTGACGGCGATGGTCGCCGAAGTGGATCGGCCCGGGCAGCTGACCCTGGTGGAAGGCGCGGGTGGTCTGCTCGTCGAAATCGGCGATGGCGGAACCACGCTGCGCGATGTGGCGGCCGACCTGGCCGCGCCGGTGCTGGTGGTGGCAAGGGCCGGTCTCGGCACCTTGAACCACACCGCGCTGACGCTGGAAGCCCTTGCCGCGCGCGATGTTCGGTGCGCGGGCCTGGTCGTCGGTGCGTGGCCCGATGCACCGGGCATTGCCGAGACCGACAACCGCGACGTGTTGTCGGCGATGGCGCCGCTGCGCGCGGTGCTGCCCGACGGCGCGGCGGCCCTAGACCGGTTGGCATTCGAATCAATGAGTAAGGCCGCGTTCGACCCGAGGTGGGTCGCGTCGTTGGTGGGTTGACATGGTGCACAGCATCGAGTTGCTTTTCGACTCCGAGACCGAGTCGGCGGTGCGGCGACTCTGGGATGACCTGAGCGACGCGGGCATTCGCAGCCTGGCCGCCTCGCAATCGCCGAGCAATCGACCGCACGTGACGCTGGCGGTCGCCGAGCACATGGACGACGCGGTCGGCGACGCGCTTCGGCCGCTGCTCGGTGCGCTGCCCTTGGCGTGCACACTGGGCGCCCCCATGGTGTTCGGCCGCGGCCCGTTCGTCCTGGTGCGGCTGCTGATTCCGTCGGCCGAACTTCTTGCGCTGCAAGCCAAGGTGCACGAAGCGGCTCTGCCCCATATGTCGCCAGGCCCGATGCCGAACGCCGATCCGGGCAGGTGGACGCCGCATGTCACGCTTGCGCGGAGGTTGCCGCCGAACAAGTTAGCCGATGCGCTGTCGCTGCGCCGGATGTCGCGTGATCGACGATGCACGGCCGTCGGGATTCGGCACTGGGACGGAAACAAGCGCATCGAGCACCCGATCCTGGCGTGAAGTAGCTCAATCGATGCTTGCCGCAACGCTTTTCGGCACGCACATGCGCCATCCGTCGACCACCAGTTCGCGCAGTTCGTCGACGTCGATCGCGTCGGCGCGAACGTGGATCCAGTTGTAACGCATGTCCGATTGGCGTGGCAGCATGAACTTCTCCGGCTCGGCGGCCACCATTGCCGCCCGCTCCTCTTTCGGGAAGGCGACGCCCATCACCGTCTCGTCGCGTGAGAACGCGACAAACACGATCCGCCCGACGCGGAACTTGACCTGATCGCGCACGACGACCTCGTATGACCGCGGCAGCGTCGCGGTGATGCGCCGCACGTCATCGACGGTGATCACATTCGTACCCTAAAGCCCTCTCGATTTGTCAGACAGATCGATTTATCGTGACCCGTATGTCTGCAGGGGGTGTTTTCGTCAGACTGACCAGTTCGATCGGCGCCGCGGCAGCGGTCGCGTTGTGGGGGACTCAACCCGGTGTTGCGGGGGCCGTGCCGGATCTCGATACCTATCCGGGCGGGCCCACGCGAACGGTGATCATCCCGGATCCGAAGCTCACCGGCGGCGTCGAAGTTCTGCGGGCGGAGCTGCCCGAACAGTGGGCAATCCTGGAGGACAGCGAGGCTCCGGCGACGCGGGGCTTCCTCGGCTATCCGGCCGGCGGCAGCAGCGACCTTCCGCTGCGGTTCGACGTCGCATTCGAGGGCACGATCGAGGATCTGAAGCCCCCGATCGAGACGGGCTGCTATCACCACGGTGATCCGCCGTATCCGGCCGCCAGCATCGAAGACGTCACGGCGAAAACCGGTGACGGCACGGGCTTTCGGAAGATGGGCGACCGCATCGCCGAATACCGGGTGTGGCAGGCGAACTGCCCGCAAGAAGGTATCAATCCGCAAGTCCGCGCGGCCTGGCTGCTGCCGGAGGACGATATCGCGATCTACCAGCAGTGGCCGACCAAGTTCAACGACGCGATCGTGGCGAGTATGCAGCCGCTGCGCTGAGCGTTTCGGTGGCGCCGATGCCGTTGATGAGCAGGTCGAGTCCGAAGCCGAATCGCTCGCCAGCGTCGTCGGTCAACGCCGACTGTTCGTCGGGCAGTTCGGCGCCCGCGGCGTCCCACTGCAGCCGGGACTGCTCGTCGGCGGTGAACCCGAGCACGTAGTAGACCACGGTGCGGGCGGCCAACTCGGCGTGGCCGGCCGCCACTCCTGCATCCGCAGCGGCTGAGCTCAGCCCGGCCACGATGCGCGTCATCGCCTCCGACTGACCCGCCGCGAAACTGGCCGAGACCAACTCGGCGCCGTCGGTGTGCGACAGCAGCGCGTCCCGCAGCCGCGTGCAGACCCCGACGATGCGGTCGCGCCAATCCCCGGGTTCGTCGGCGACGGGCTGGAGGATGCGGTCGGCGACCGCGCCGAGCAACTCCTGCTTGTTGGCGAAATGCCAGTACAGGGCGCCGGGGGAGACGTTCAGCTCGCGGGCGAGCCTGCGCATCGTCAAGTCGGCGATGCCGTAGTTGTCCAGGATCGCCGTCGCCGCATCGACCAGGTCGCGTTTGTGCAGTTGCACGTCGCTACCATAACCTGAACGGTGTTCAAGTATGCGCAAAGGAGTCCCCTTGACTGACATCCTGACCGAGGCCCGCGAGCAGGTACTCGAGCGCGGCGAGGGCCTGACGCAGGATCAGGTGCTGGCCGTGCTGCAGCTGCCCGATGACCGCCTCGACGAGCTGCTGGCGTTGGCGCACGAGGTCCGGATGCGGTGGTGCGGCCCGGAGGTCGAGGTCGAGGGCATCATCAGCCTGAAGACCGGCGGCTGCCCGGAGGACTGCCACTTCTGTTCACAGTCAGGGCTTTTCGCGTCGCCGGTGCGCAGCGCGTGGCTCGACATCCCCAGCCTGGTGGAGGCCGCCAAGCAGACGGCGAAGACCGGCGCGACCGAATTCTGCATCGTCGCCGCCGTGCGCGGACCCGACGAGCGTCTGCTGGCCCAGGTGGCCGCGGGCATCGAGGCGATCCGCAACGAGGTCGACATCCAGATCGCCTGCTCGCTCGGCATGCTGACCCAGGAGCAGGTCGAGCAACTCTCGGCGATGGGGGTGCACCGCTACAACCACAACCTCGAGACAGCCAGGTCGTTCTTCCCGCAGGTGGTCACCACGCACACTTGGGTAGAGCGCTGGGACACGCTGCTGATGGTCCGCGACGCCGGCATGGAGGTCTGCTGCGGCGGCATCCTCGGCATGGGCGAGACGCTCGAGCAGCGCGCCGAGTTCGCGGCCAACCTCGCCGAGCTGCAGCCGCACGAGGTTCCGCTGAACTTTCTCAACCCGCGCCCCGGCACGCCGTTCGGCGATCTGGACGTGCTGCCCGCGTCGGAGGCGCTCAAGGCCGTCGCGGCGTTCCGGCTGGCGCTGCCCCGCACGATGCTGCGGTTCGCGGGCGGCCGCGAGATCACGCTCGGCGACCTCGGCGCCAAGCAGGGCATCCTGGGCGGCATCAACGCCGTCATCGTCGGCAACTACCTCACGACGCTGGGCCGTCCGGCCGAAGCCGATCTGGAACTGCTCGACGACCTTCAGATGCCGATCAAGGCCCTCAACGCCACCATCTAGCGGTGCTTGCTGCAATGGGGACCGCCAAGTTCAACGTCTACACTGGCGAACCCGCAGGCGGCGACGTGCCAACCGCGGCTCAGCTGGGGCTCGAGCCGCCGCGGTTCTGCGCCGAGTGCGGCAGGCGGATGGTCGTGCAGGTGCGTCCCGACGGGTGGTCGGCCAAGTGCTCACGGCACGGCGTACAGGACTCGAAGGACCTTGAGGACAAGCGATGAATGGGGTTGCACCACCGCGGATCTCGCGTGAACGAGCCGCCGTCACCGTGGTGGTGGGGCTGGCGCTTGCCGGCGCATTCGTCGGGGCGTTGTGGGCATGGATCGCGCCGCCGATTCACGGCGTGATCGCGCTGAGCAGAAGCGGCGACCGGGTGCACGCCTACCTCGGCAACGAGGCCGACAACTTCTTCACCTCGGCATTCCTGCTCGTCGGCATGGTGGTGGCGATGGCCGTCGTGGCCGCGGTCCTGGTGTGGCAGTGGCGGGCTCATCGCGGCCCGGTGCTGGCCGCTGCGCTGGCGATCGGTTCCGCAGCCGCCGCGGGCGCGGCCGCGGGTGTCGGGGCGCTGATCGTGCGGGGGCGCTACGACGTCATCGACATCGCGGGCGCACCCATCTCACCCGAGCACCGCGTGCACTACGTGACGGAGGCGCCGCCGGTGTTCTTCGCGCACAGCCCGTTGCTCATCGCGACGACGCTCCTGTTCCCCGCGGCGATGGCGGCCCTGGTGTACGCGCTGATCGCGGTGTCGACCGCTCGCGACGACCTCGGTGGCTGGCCCCCGGTGGAACCGGTGGCGCCCGAACCGGTCACAGTGGACGGCGCTCTACCGTCCGCCCCGTGACGACTTTCGCCGCTATACGCAACAACCGGGTCATCCCCGCGTAGGTCACCGGGTTCAGCAGCGTCGGCCACTTGGTCCGAACCAGGTGCTCGCTCAACGGTTTTCCTGCGAACCGGTCGCTGAGCCAGCGCAACGCCATCGGTGAGGACATCGGGTGCAGCAACATGTGTTCGCTGAACAGATCGCGGTGATAGGTGACCGCCGCGCCGCCGGACTGATAGTTCTCCGCCAGCTCGTCGATGTCGTCGACCGACACGATGCGGTCATGCACGGCCTGCACGAGCAGCACCGGCGGTGTCGGCACGGCGGTGCCGAGCCTGATGCTCTCGAACACGTGCTGCACCTCGGGCAGATCGAGGATCTCGTCGAGTGGCCGGTCGACGAGCTTGCCCATGTCCATGCCGATCAGCCGCAGCACGGCATGTGCGGTGGTCATCTTCTCGACGCGCTTCAGCATCGCCTTGCCCGTCTCGGTGGCGTGCTCCTGGATCACTCGGTCCAGGTCCGGATACACATGCGACAGCGCGGCCACCACCATCGCGGGCAGCCCCGCGTACAGGCTGCCGTTGAGGCGGCGGAACGCATGGCCCAGGTCGGCGACCGGGGAGCCGAGCACGGCGCCGACGATGTTGAGCTCTGGGGCGTAGGAGCCGGCCAGTTCGGCCGCCCAGGCCGTCGCCAGACCGCCGCCGGAGTAGCCCCACAAGCCGATCGGCGCGTCCGCGGACAGCTTGAGCCGCTCCGTGCCGAGCGCGGCGCGCAGGCCGTCGAGGATGCGGTAGCCCGGCTCGTAGGGCGTGCCCCAGATGCCCTTGGCGCCCTCGTGGTCGGGCACCGAGACCGCCCAGCCCTCGGCGAGGGCCGCGGCGATGAGAAAGAACTCGAACTGCGCGAGCGCCCCGGTGGCGTGCGCGTATCGGCGCAGCGCGTAGGACGGGAAGCAGCGTGACGTCACGGCGTCGATGGCGCACTGGTAGGACAGCACCGGGCATACCTGCCCGGGCACCCGCTCGGTGGGCCTGATCACCGTGGTGACCGTGGCCTCCGGCTCACCGTTCATGTCGGTGGTGCGATACAGCAGCTGGGTGGCGGTGAACTTCTGCGGGATCAGCCCGAGAAAGGCCACCTCGACGTCGCGGCTGCGCAGCACGGTGCCGGGCGCGGCGTGCTGAAAGCCCTGCGGAGGGACGTAGAAGGGATCCTTGGCGGGCACCTTCGGCCGCACACCGCGCTGAAGTTCCTCGTGCGGGACGGTGCCGATCCATTCGGCGCCGGTGACGGGTACGGCACTGCCCAAGTCCATCCGCACATTCTTACTTAAGAAAGCTTTAAGAATCCAGTCGCCGCGTCGAAGGCTAACCGGGCGGGCGCAGGGCGGCGAACTCGTCGGTGACGCGGTAAGCCGACTCCGTGAAGCGATACAACGCCGCCGGGCGCCCTCCGCTGCGGCCCGACCGCGCGGTGGTGCCCGTCGGGACGATGACTCCGCGACGGGCCAGCACCCGCTGCAGGTTCGTGGCGTCGACCTGATAGCCCAGCGCCGCGCAGTAGATGTCGCGCAGCGTTGAAAGCGCGAATTCCCTAGGCGCCAAGGCAAATCCGATGTTCGTGTACGACATCTTCGCGACCAGACGGGTGCGCGCGTTCTCCACCATCAGCCCATGGTCGAACGCCATCGGCGGCAGCGCGCTCACCGGATGCCAGCGGGTGTCGGGCGGTAACTCGGGGGT
>NZ_PDCP01000033.1 GCF_002553505.1 Mycolicibacterium agri
GAGCTCGATATCTACTTCTGCGATCCGCACTCGCCATGGCAACGCGGCAGTAACGAGAACACCAACGGGCTGCTGCGCCAATACTTTGCTAAAGGCACCGACCTATCAGTGTTCCCGGCCGACTACCTCGACTACGTTGCCGCCCAACTCAACACCCGACCCCGCAAAACCCTCGGCTGGAAGAAACCCGCTGAAGTCCTCGACGAGCTACTCTCAAACCCGCCAAAACCACCCGCTGTTGCATCCACTGCCTGAAATCGCCTGGGCTTTTGCGGGCATTAGCGTCTGCTCGCGCAAAAGAAGTCAGCGCGAGTGAAGCCAGCGCGAGTGAAGCCAGCGCGAGAGAAGTCAGCGCAAGGAAAGCCCGCGCACAAAAGTTACTGCTTGACCGCGGCGACGTAGCTCATCTCGGCGAACATGCCGATCGTCTCGTCCTCGGGGAACACGAAACCGTTGGCGGCGTAGGCATCCGGCATCTTCTGCGCCGACACGTCCCAGCCGTGTCCGGTCAGGTAGTCGACCACGTCATGGCGCTTGTCGTGGTAGATCAACTCGCCCATATCGATGTCATGGCCGTACGTCTTGAGCCGGTCGGTGATCTGCCTGGAGCGTTCGTCGGCGAACATCGACACGTCCGGAATGTGCTCGGTGGCCACCCGGCTGCCTGACGCGCTGAGCTCGGTGATCCGGTCGAACAGCAGATCCTGCGCCTCGGCCGGCAGGTAGATCAGCAGCCCTTCTGCGATCCACGCGGTCGGTTGGCCGGCGTCGAAACCGGCCTCCCGCAACGCCTTCGGCCAGTCGTCGCGAAGGTCCACGGCGACCGTACGCCGGTCCGCGGTGGGCTGCGCGCCCAAGTCGGCAAGCGTCTTCGACTTGAAGTCGATCACCGCGGGCTGGTCGACCTCGTACACCACCGTCCCGCACGGCCACGGCAGACGATATGCCCGGGCGTCCAGTCCGGCCGCCAGGATGACGGCTTGGCGCACCCCCGCTGCGGCGGCGGCGGTGAACAGCTTGTCGAAGTGGCGCGTACGCACCGCCATTCCTTCGGCCGCCCGCCGGAGGTTGAACACCGGGTCCAACTCTTCGAGATTCACCTCGCCGTCGAGCGCCTTGATGAAGAAGTCGACCCCGACGGCGCGCACCAGCGGCTCGGCGAACGGATCGTCGATCAGACCCTCGCGGTGGGCCAGCACACGCTGCGAGGCCACCATGGTGGCGGTGCTGCCCACGCTGGACGCCAGGTCCCAGGTGTCGTTGTCGGTGCGGGCCATCATTCTCCTCGCAGGGTTGCCGTCAGATATCCGGAGTCACCGAAGATCCTAGTGATCTCGTCATCGGGCAACTCGAAACCGTTGGCTGCGTACGCCTGCCCGGAGAGCAAGATGCTCACGTGCCATCCTTGTGCGGCCAGGTGATCGCGGGCGGAATTGCGCTCGCCGGCGAAGAACAACTCCGACAGCTTGAGGTCCGTGCCTGCCCGCTTCGACCGTTCGTCCAGCCGCTGCGCCCAGTCATCGGGGGCCGACGCGAGGTCCATGTGCTCGGTGGCCAGCCTGCTGCCCGGCGCCGACAGCGCGGTGATGTGGTCGAACAACCGATCCTGCGCGTCCGGCGGCAGATACGGCAACAACCCTTCCGCGATCCAGGCGGTCGGTTGATCGGCGCGAAAACCGGTGTCGCGCAACGCGGTAGGCCAGTCGTCGCGCAGGTCGACGGCCACCGTCTTGCGAATCGCGCTCGGCACCGCGCCGAGGCGCTCAAGCGTCGTCGTCTTGAATTCGATGACCGCAGGCTGATCGACCTCGAACACCACGGTGCCCGCCGGCCACGGAAGTCGATAGGCGCGGGTGTCCAAACCCGCCGCCAGAATGACCGCCTGACGGATGCCCGCGTCGGTGGCGGCGGTGAAGAAGTCGTCGTAAAACCTTGTCCTGACCGCGATCTGCTCGCTCATCGCCTTGCGGTTCATCACCGGGTCGTCGATCAGCATTTCACCGTCGACGATCTTGATGAACGACTCGACGCCCACCGCGCGGACGAGTGGTTCGGCGTACGGGTCGTCCAGCAGTGCATCGGGCCCCTTCGATGCGATCGCGCGGGACGCCGCGACCGCGGTGGCCGTCGCGCCCACGCTGGATGCAAGGTCCCAGGTGTCGTTGTCTGTTCTCGTCATTCGTCTGCCTACTGTCGAATTGCGGTGACAGCCAACGATCCTCGCATCGGTGCGAGGTCTTCGCTGTCGGGAAAGTGCCGCCCGTACTCGACGAACATCTCGGGCCGGTCGCGGGCGGTGACCTGCCAGCCGTGTTCGGTGAGGTACTCGACGACGGGATTGCGCTCACCCGGATAGAACAGGTCGGCGAAGTTCAGGTCGAAGCCGTGCTTTCGCCAGCACTGCCGAAACTGTTCTGCGCGTTGGCCGATGCTGGCGCCCGCGTCAGGGTGGAATTCGGTGGCCAGCCTGCTGCCCGGCGCCGACAGCGTCGCGATGTCGTCGAAGAGGCGATCCTGCGCATCGGGCGGCAGGTACACCAGCAGCCCCTCGGCCGACCACGCGGTGGGTTTCGTATCGTCAAAACCGTTGCGGCGCAACTCCGCCGGCCAGTCATCGCGCAAATCGATGCTCACCGCGCGACGCTGTGCCGTCGGCTCCGCGCCGATCGACGCCATCGTCTCGTTCTTGAACTCGATCACCCTGGGCTGGTCGATCTCGTAGACGACGGTGCCCGCGGGCCAGTTCAGCCGGTAGGCGCGCGCGTCGAGACCGGCGGCCAAGATCACCGCCTGCCGTATCCCGGCCTTCGCCGCGTCGATGAAGAAGTCGTCGAAGAAGCGGGTGCGCACCGCCATCACATCGGTGAGCAGCCGGCTCGCGGCCCTGCCCTCGTCGTCGGACAGGACGGGGTCGCCGTCGATCAACCGGACGAAGAAATCGAGTCCGACCGCGCGCACCAGAGGTTCGGCGAACGGGTCGTCGATGATCGCGTCGGGCTCTTTGCTGGCGAGCGCCCGCGCCGCGGCGACCATCGTCGCGGTGGCCCCGACGCTGGATGCGACGTCCCAGCTGTCAGCGTCGGCCCGCGTCACTTCGCGTCCTGAACGCGGCCGTCGAAGCCGCCGCTGACGTAGCGCAGCCCGGCGAACGGCTCGCCGTCGGGGAACGGCGGATACCCGTTGGCGGTCAACAACTCGTTGACCGTGTTGCCGTCCATCCGCCAGCCGCGCTCATTCAGATAGGCGGCGGGCTCATTGCGGTCGCCGAGGTAGACCAGGTCGGTCCAGTCAAGCTCGTAGCCGTGCTCGCGCCACCGCTCGGCGGCCGCCTGCATGCGCTCCATCGCCTCGTCGATGTCCTTCTGGTCGAAGGGCGGCGCGCTCTCGGTGGCCAGCCTGCTGCCCGGCGCGGACAGCGCGGTGATGGTGTCCAGCAGCCGGTCCTGCGCCTCGGCCGGCAGGTAGCCGAGCAGCCCCTCGGCGCTCCACGCCGTGGGCCGCTCGGGATCGAAGCCGGCCTTTCTCAACGCTTCGGGCCAGTCGAAGCGCAGGTCGATCGCCACGGCCCTGCGGTCGGCTTTGGGTTCGGCGCCGATCTCGGCGAGCGCCTTGGTCTTGAACGTGATGACATCCGGCTGGTCGACCTCGTAGACGACGGTGCCCGCCGGCCACGGCAACCGGTAGGCCCGCGAATCCAGGCCCGACGCCAGGATCACGACCTGGCGGATGCCCGCGGCCGTCGCCTCGGTGAAGAAGTCATCGAAGAATTTGGTGCGCACCGCCATGTTGTCGACCATCCGGCCCATGCCGGTGTTCTCGTCGCCGTCGACGTCCAACGCCGAGGGCTCCAGCTCACCGGTCGCCAAGCGGGTGAACACGTCGACGCCGACGGCCCGCACCAGCGGCTCGGCGTACGGGTCGCTGATCAGGGCACCATCGATCCGCGTCACCATGGCGCGGGCAGCAGCCACCATCGTGGCCGTCGCGCCCACGCTGGAGGCCAGATCCCACGTGTCGTCGTCTGTTCGCGCCATCAAGAACCCCTGTCGATAAGGTATCCACCAATTTACTTAGCCCATGTAACGAGCGATCGTGACTGTACGCTCTGTTCCTGGAAAGGACCCTGAAAAGCCGCTTAACCTCACCTGCTGCCGTACCTGCTGCCACCGCGGATGCGGGATTGACAGCAACAAACTGTTACTCTCGGAGACTGCGTGACTCCGCAGGCTGGGCGCCTGTGTGGGCTCGGCATACATGACTTAACCAACGCTGGCAGACAACCAGCCCATTCGGCACGCCGCGATTAGAGCCCGGCTGCGCAGGAGGAAGAGTGCTCTCGGCTTTCATCTCATCGCTGCGGACAGTCGACCTGCGACGAAAGATCCTGTTCACCCTCGGCATCCTGATCCTCTACCGGGTCGGCGCCTCGATCCCGTCGCCCGGCGTGAACTACCCGAATGTCCAGCGGTGCATCGCCGACCTCAGCGGTGGCGACTCGGCGCAGATCTACTCGCTGATCAACCTGTTCTCCGGCGGCGCGCTGCTGCAGCTGGCGGTGTTCGCGATCGGCATCATGCCCTACATCACCGCGAGCATCATCGTGCAGCTGCTCGGCGTGGTCATCCCGCGCTTCGAGGAGCTGCGCAAGGAGGGCCAGGCCGGCCAGGCCAAGCTCACCCAGTACACCCGCTACCTGTCCATCGCGCTGGCCCTGCTGCAGGCCACCAGCATCGTGGCGCTGGCCGCCAACAACGGCCTGCTGCCCAACTGCCAGCTCGACATCATCCAGGACACCTCGGTCTTCTCCCTGGCCGTGATGGTCATCGTGATGACCGCCGGCGCCGCCCTGGTGATGTGGATGGGCGAGCTGATCCAGGAGCGCGGCATCGGCAACGGCATGTCGCTGCTGATCTTCGCCAGCATCGCCGCCCGCATCCCGTCAGAGGGCAAGAGCATCCTCGACAGCCGCGGGCCCGTCGTGTTCACCGCGGTCTGCGCCGCCGCGCTGGTCATCATCATCGGCGTGGTGTTCGTCGAGCAGGGCCAGCGCCGCATCCCGGTGCAGTACGCCAAGCGCATGGTGGGCCGCAGGATGTACGGCGGCACCTCGACGTATCTGCCGCTGAAGGTGAACCAGGCCGGCGTCATCCCGGTCATCTTCGCCTCGTCGCTGATCTACATTCCGCACCTGATCACCCAGCTGATCCAAAGCGGCAAGGCCAACCCAGGAAACAGCTGGTGGGACCGGTTCGTCGCAACCTATCTGACGAACCCTGCCAGCCCGTCCTACATCGCGATCTACTTCGGGCTGATCGTGTTCTTCACGTACTTCTACGTGTCGGTGCAGTTCAACGTCGATGAGCGGGCCGACGAAATGAAGAAGTACGGCGGCTTCATCCCCGGGATCCGGCCCGGTAAGCCGACCGCCGACTACCTGCGGTTCGTGTTGAACCGCATCACCCTGCCGGGCTCGATCTATCTGGGCGTCATCGCCGTCCTGCCGAACCTGTTCCTCGAAATCGGCAATACCGGCGGTGTTCAGAACTTGCCGTTCGGAGGTACGGCGGTTCTCATTATGGTTGGCGTCGGGTTGGATACGGTCAAACAGATCGAAAGCCAGCTGATGCAGCGCAACTACGAAGGGTTCCTGAAGTGAGAGTCGTACTGCTCGGGCCGCCGGGGGCGGGCAAGGGCACGCAGGCGCAAAGGCTGTCCGAGAAGCTCGGCATCCCGCAGATCTCCACCGGCGATCTGTTCCGGCAGAACATCAGCTCGGGCACGCCATTGGGCCTGGAGGCCAAACGCTACCTGGACGCCGGCGATCTGGTGCCCTCGGAGCTGACGAACAAGCTGGTCGAGGACCGCATCGAGCAGCCCGACGCCGCCGACGGGTTCATTCTCGACGGCTACCCCCGCTCGGTGGAGCAGGCCGAGGCGCTCGACGAGATGCTCAAGAACCACAACACCAAGCTCGACGCCGTGCTGGAGTTCGTGGTCAGCGAGGAGGAGCTGTTCAAGCGCCTCAAGGCTCGCGGGCGCGCCGACGACACCGAGGAAGTCATCCACAACCGGATGAAGGTGTACGCCGACGAGACCAAGCCGCTGCTCGAGTACTACCGCCGCAACAACTTGCAGACCGTCGACGCCGTCGGCAGCCTCGACGAGGTCTTCGCCCGTGCGCTGCGCGCACTCGGCAAGTAGCCAATGATCACACTGCCCGGACTGCGCACCCGCAAAGTCGTGGAGCCGCGCACACCCGACGAACTCGACGCCATGGCCGCCGCGGGCGCGCTGGTCGCTTCGGCGCTGCGCGCCGTCAGGGAAGCCGCCGCACCCGGCGTCAGCACGCTGGATCTGGACCGCATCGCCGAATCGGTGATCCGCGACGGCGGCGGCACACCGTCATTCCTCGGCTATCACGGGTTCCCGGCGAGCATCTGCTCATCGGTGAACGACCGCGTCGTGCACGGCATCCCGTCGGCCGCCGAGACTCTCGCGGCCGGCGATCTCGTGTCGATCGACTGCGGTGCGGTTCTCGACGGCTGGCACGGGGACTCGGCCATCACGTTCGGGATCGGCGCGATCATCCCGGTCGACGACGCGCTGTCGCAGGCCACCAAGGAGTCGATGGAGGCGGGCATCGCCGCGATGGTGCCCGGCAACCGGCTCACCGATGTCTCGCACGCCATCGAACGCGGCACCCGGGCCGCCGAGCAGCGCTACGGCCGCAAGTTCGGCATCGTCGAAGGCTACGGCGGGCACGGCATCGGCAGGCGCATGCACATGGATCCGTTCCTGCCCAACGAAGGCCAGCCGGGACGGGGGCCGTACCTGGCCGTCGGCTCGGTGCTGGCCATTGAACCGATGCTGACGCTGGGCACGTCGAAGACGGCGGTGCTGGAAGACGAGTGGACGGTTGTGACCGTTGACGGGTCGCGCGCCGCCCATTGGGAGCACACTGTTGCTGTCACCGAAGATGGGCCCCGCATTCTCACCCGCTAGCGTCCGCGGCTCGCTCACTTCGGTGAGCAAACTTTTTGAACCTGAGCGGCCTCAGCCTCGTATTAACGGGGGAGGTATGGATGGACGATCCCGAAGCCGCCTTGATGCGTTTGCTCTACCAGGAGCACGGCGCAGCGTTATGGCGCTATGCCGTGCGGCTTACGGGTGACCCAGCACGAGCAGAGGATGTGGTGCAGGAAACGTTGCTGCGTGGTTGGCAGCATCCCGAAGTCACCGACAGCGAGCGGTCGGCGCGAGCCTGGCTGTTCACTGTCGCGAGGAATTTGATCATCGATGAACGGCGCAGCGCCAGGTTTCGCAGCGAGACGGGAACCGCGGACCCCGAACGGGTCCTCGATCGCGCCGTCCCAGACGAGGTGGATTCCGCGTTGGACCGCATGTTGTTGAGCGGCGCCCTGGCGCAGCTGTCGCCCGAACACCGCGCGGTGATCAAGCGTTCGTACTACCAGGGTTGGACCACGGCGCAGATCGCCGCGGACTTGGAGATCGCCGAAGGGACCGTGAAGTCGAGGTTGCACTACGCCGTGCGAGCGTTGCGCCTCTCGTTGCAGGAGATGGGGGTGACTCGATGACGCACCCGGCGCGCCGCGACGAACGCGACGAACATGTGCACGGCGAGGACCCGTACGTACTGTGGGACGCCGCGTACGTCCTCGGCGCGCTGTCGGGGGCCGAACGGCGGGAATTCGAAGCGCACATGGACACCTGCGCGCGGTGCAGTGCGGCCGTCGCCGAACTGAGCGGCATCCCGGCCCTGTTGGGGCAGCTGGACCTCGAGGAGGTGCAAGCGCTCGACGATCCGCCCGCCGAACCGCCGTTGCGACCCGAGGTGCTGGAGTCGTTGCTGCAGCAGGTCGAGTGGCGGCGCAGACGAACGCGCAGGCGCAGCATGATGACGTTCGCCGCGGCAGCGGCGGTGTTGGCGGTCGCCGTCGTGGTCGGCATCTGGCCGTTCGTCGGCGGGCGAAACGGCGGCGGCGATGAGCCGATGGCGTCGACGGTCACGATGAGCAAGGTGGCGCAGACACCGATCAACGCCACCGTGACGCTGACCGGTTTCGGCTGGGGGACCAGGGTCGACATGGTGTGCACCTACGGCGACTACGCCAGCCGCGGTCTGGCCACCACCCAGAATCTGTCGATGGTTCTGTTGGGCGACAACGGAACTCAGAGTCAGATCGCCACTTGGGTCGGGGTGAACGGAGCCACCGCGATGCCGAGCGGTAACACCACGATGCAAAAGGATCAGATCAAGGCAGTCCAGCTCGTCGACACCGACACGAAGGCTGTCCTGCTTCAAACCAATTTGTGAGTCCGCTCACGAATTGAACCGATGTTACTCGTCGGTCGTCTCATCTGCAGGTGTGAAAGCAGGTGAACAATGACCAAGACGGGTCGGACGTTCGGCAGAGTTGTCGATCACATCGTCGGTTATCTAGCGGACACGGGTGTCGAGTACATCTTCGGTGTCGACGGTGCGAACATCGAGGACCTATACGACGCCGCGTATTTCCGTGACGGCATCACCGCGATCCTCGCCAAACATGAGTTCTCCGCTGCGACCATGGCCGACGGATACAGCCGCAGCGGCGGCGGACTCGGTGTCGTAGCCGCGACGTCGGGCGGTGGATGCTTGAACACCGTTGCGGGACTTGGTGAATCGTATGCCAGCCGAGTGCCGGTACTGGCGCTGATCGGCCAGCCGCCGACAGCGCTGGACGGCCGCGGCGCGTTCCAGGACACCAGCGGTCGCAACGGCGCATTGAATGGGCAGGCGTTGTTCTCCGCGGTGTCGGTGTTCTGCCGACGGGTGACCTCACCCGAGGACATCGTCACCGCGCTGCCCGAGGCGATCGCCGCGGCTCGACGCGGAGGTCCCGCCGTGCTCCTGCTGCCGAAGGACATCCAGCAAGCCGAGATGCCGGCTCGCGGTTTGCACAACGGCGCCAACGGATTTGATTGTTTCGGGTTCGGCGCTCTGCTCGGCGACCCACAGATCATCACCAGGGCGTTGCGGCGCGCCGACGGGCCGGTGACGATCATCGCAGGCGAGCAGGTCGCCCGCGATGACGCCCGCGCTGAGTTGGCACAGCTACGGTCGATGCTGCGTGCCCGCGTCGCCGTCGTTCCCGACGCCAAGGACGTGGCCGGCACACCGGGACTCGGCTTGTCCTCGGCGCTCGGCGTCACCGGCGTGATGGGCCATCCGGGGGTGGCCGAGGCCATCGCGGACAGCGCGTTGTGTCTTCTGGTCGGCACGCGCTTGAACGTCACCGCCCGCGCCGGACTCGACGACGTGCTGGCGTCGGTGCCCACCTACTCGATCGGTTCCGCGACGCCGTTTGTGACGACCACCCACGTCCACACCGAGGACCTTCGCGGGTCGCTTCGGCTTCTGACGCAGGCACTCAACGGTGAGGGCAGGCCGACCGGTGTGCGGGTGCCCGACGAGGTGCCCAGAACCGAGCTGGCGCCGCCACCGCACGACGGGCTGGGTGTACGCTACCGCGCGGCGATGGCCCAGCTCGATGCGGTGCTGCCCGCTGGTGTCGACATCGTGGTGGACGCGGGCAACATCGGGGCCTCGGCGATCCACTACCTGCCCGGCCGCCGAGACGGACGATTCATCGTCGCGCTCGGGATGGGCGGCATGGGCTACAGCTTCGGCGCGGGCCTCGGTGTTGCGTTCAGCCGCAAGCGCCGGACCGTCGTCATCGCCGGTGACGGCTCGTTCTTCATGCACGGCATGGAAATTCACACCGCGCTGCAATACCGCCTGCCGGTGACGTTCCTGCTGTTCGACAACCACGCGCACGCGATGTGCGTGACACGTGAGCAACTGTTCTACGGCGATCACTACAGCTACAACCGCTTCGGGGCGAGCCGGTTGGGTGCAGGCCTGGCGACGATGTTCCCGGGCCTGGCCTCCGTCGACGTGGGCACCATCGACGAGCTACCGGCCGCGCTGCGGGCCGCTCTCGAGGTGGACGGTCCCTCGGTCGTCAGCGTCGAGTGCTCGGCCGACGAAATACCCCCGTTCGCAGCTTTTCTCGGCAAGGCGGCCGTGAAGAACACCGATATCGCAGAGGAGAACAGTTCCCATGTCGCTACCCGCGCTTGATGACATCACCGCCCACCGCGGAACCGCCGACCCGATCGACGGGGTGATCCGTGTCGAGACGTCGCCGCGAGAGAAGGCGACACCGATCATCATGAACATGATGCGGTCGGTATACCCGCATGACGAGGTCTTCGGAACCTATTGCACCGTCAACGATTACATCGACTGTCCGCCGGACGAGCTGTTCGACTACATGGCCGACACCCGCTGCCTGGAGGAGTGGACGTACAGCCTGCGCGGGTTCGCGCCCACCGAGGAGCCGGGCCTGTGGGTGGCGTTCGACAAGCTCGGCGGCGACAAGGGCAGCCCGATCTTCACCCGCACCGTCGCCAACAAGCAGGCCCGCACGGTCGACTATCACTGCGCGTGGGACCAGGGCAAGCACCTGTGGATGATCTACCTGATGCGAGTCGTCGACGCACAGCTGGTGTTCAACAAGCCGGGTTCGGTTGTGCTGTGGACGAATTGCCATCACCCCTTCTACGACGAGAACCCCTATCCGGAGACGGCACCGCCGATGCGGCCGGTGTGGGTCGGCGATTTCTGGGAGATGTTCGGTCCGGGCCATCTGCTGGAACTGAAGAACCTCAAGGCAATCGCCGAATACCGCTACCACAACGGCCTGCCGATCACGCCGGACTGGATGAAGTGAAGACCCCATTAGAACTGAGGACCAAAAATGACCACCGCGCACGCGAGGAGCAAAAATGACCACCGCGCACGCGAGGAGCAAAAATGACCACGGCGCACGCGAGGAGCAAAAATGACCACGAGCTTGCTTGACATCTCCACGTATCTGCCCGGCGATCCGGTCAGCGCCGACTACTACGCGGGCTACGCCGAATCCGACGACCTGCGCGAGAACGTGATGTTCAAGGCGCCTAAGTTCCGCCATCACGTGGCCGAGGGTGAAACGGCCATCGACATGGTCGAGCGCGCGGCCGCGGGCCTGATCGAACGCCACGGCCACGAGTTCATCGAGAACGTCGACGCGCTGATCAGCCACGTGCAACTGCCCGACATGCCGTTCTACGGCGGCGGCGGCGGCATGGCGCATCGGCTTGGCATGAAACCGAATTGGGTGCTCGATCTGCACAACGGGGGCTGCGCGGCGTTCGTGCTCGGCATGAACGTGGCCCGCATGCTGATCGAGTCGGGGCAGGCGGAGACGGCGTTGATCGCCGTCGCGCAGAACGCTGCAGGCACGATCTTCGACCAGCAGACCATTCGCACCAAGTCGCAGGCGTCGGTGCCCGGTGACGGCGCCGCGGTGGGATTGGTTGTCCGGTCGGACAAGTCGCCGATCCTCGACATCGAATGCCGCACCTATGGTCAGTACGCCGGCGACATGACGATCGCCGTCAAACCGGAACGCAAGTGGTGGCAGGCCGGACCGGGCGAGGGCTGCATCGGATTCACCGAGAGCAAGATCACCAAGGTGCTGGCCCGCGGCAACCGTCAGGTGCCCGAGGTGTCCTACGCGGTGTGCGACCGGATCGGCATCAAGCCCAAGGATCTCGATCTGCTGGTCACCAACCAACCCAACAGGGCGTTTCTGCGCAACTGGCGGGATGCCCTCGAACTGCCCAAGGAACGGCACCGCGACACCTTCGACGAGTGCGGCAACCTCTTCGCCGCGGGCATCCCGATCAACCTCGAACGGGCGATCTCCGAGGGCCAACTCAAGAGCGGCGACGTCGCGCTCATGGCGGCGTTCGCGCACGCGGGCGACTTCGCGGGGGCCGCCGCGATCCGATGGGGCGGGCGGGACTGATGGGCGCACGCAACACCAGGACGTCACACGCGCACAACCACCTGACCGAGGTGGTATCCGCGCTGCCCCATGCGGTGAACCCGTTAGCGTTGTCGCTCAACGAGAATCCGTTTCCGCCGCTGCCGGGTGTGCGGTCGGCGCTGGCCCATTGCGTCGACGCGGCCAACCGCTATCCCGAATTTCTGCCTGAGCGACTGCGCGCGCTGATCGCCGATCACCTTGGCGTGCAGACCGAGCAGGTGGTGATCGGCTCCGGCGCGACCGGGGTCATCATGCAGGTGCTCGGCGCGGTGACGAGTCCGGGGGACCGGATGGTGATGACGTTGCCGACGTTCGACGGGTACCCGATCTTCGCTCAGATGGCGCGCCTGACCTCGGTCACGGTGGCGCTCGACGAGCACGGCCACCACGACCTGGAGGCCATGGCCGAGGCGGCAGGCCGGGCCCGGGTCGTGGTGGTCTGCCGTCCGCACAACCCGACCGGCACCATCGAGCCGGCCGCCGACATCGAGCGCTTCCTGCAGCGGGTGCCGCAGGACACGGTCGTGCTCTTGGACGAGGCTTACGTCGAATTCCTTGCTCCCGAGCACCGGCTCGACGCGCTGGAATTGGTCCGGCGGTTCCCCAATGTGGTGGTGGTGCGCACCTTTTCGAAGGCCTACGGCCTGGCCGGGCTGCGGATCGGATACGGCTTCTGCGCACCGGCACTGGCCAGACGGCTGTGGACGATGCAGCTTCCGTTCGGTGTCGGCGCCAGCGGCCTGGTTGCCGTTGCCGCCTCATACGACGCGGAATGCCAACTGCAGCAACGGATCCGGATGATCGCATCGGAGCGGCGGTATCTACGGATGCGGCTGCGATCGATGGGGGTGTACAGCACCGACGGACACGCCAACTTCGTGTATCTGCCGGGCAACGGCGGGCACCCGTGGCGCGAGTTGTTCGCAGACACCGGCCTGCAGATCCGCGACTACGCCAACGGCGCGGTGCGCATCACTATCGGGAATCGCCAGTCCACCCGGGCGGTGCTGCGGGCATTGGCGCCGATCGCCACGCGCTGAATGCTGTGTTCTCGGCGCCCGCCTGCGGTATGAAGAGGCGTGGCCTCAGAACCGCCGGGGGAGGCGCGTAAGCGAGATCCGATCGAGCTGGCGCGCGAGAACTGGGAGCGTGCCGGGTGGGGTGACGTCGCCGACGGAATGGTGGCGGTCACCTCGGTGATGCGGGCACACCAGATCCTGCTGGCCCGCGTCGAGAACGCGCTGCGCCCCTACGACCTCAGCTTCGCACGGTATGAGCTGCTGCGGCTGCTGGCGTTCAGCCGCAACGGGGCGCTGCCGATCACCAAGGCATCGGACCGGTTGCAGGTGCACGTCACCAGCGTCACCCACGCGATCCGGCGGCTGGAGGCCGCCGGACTGGTGAAGCGGATGCCGCATCCCACCGACGGGCGCACGACGCTGGTGCAGATCACCGACCTCGGCCGATCGACGGTCGAGGATGCGACGGTGACGCTGAACAAGGAGGTCTTCGCCGACATCGGGATCTCCGACGAGGAGTCACGGGCACTGGCGAAGTCGATCGAGACGCTGCGCCGCAGCGCGGGCGACTTCTGAGGTCACGTCGTCGATGACGCGCCGCCGGTGCGGGTGCTCGAATCTTCGCCGCGCCTCAGCGGCGGAAGGTGTTCGATGGCCCCGGCGACGCGGGCAAGGGCGGCGCTCATCGACCTGCTCGCCCCGCTGACGGCGCCCGTCGACCGGCGATGCATGCGATCGAGGCCGTCGCGGGCGCGGTCCAGCCGGTCAGCGGCGCGGCGGCGGCGACATTGCCGGGAGGCCGCCGGGCCACCACGGGATGCGGCCGGGTCGGCGCGGTTCGCCGCACGGCCTCCCACGCCCAGCCCAGCTGAACCAGTGTCTTCGGCGGGACCGTCTCCTGCAGCATCGGCAGCAGCCGGTCCTCTTCGTCGCGCACGTCCTCACGCAGCAGTGTCACGATGCGCTGCCACAGTTCGCGGTGGCGGTCGCTGTCGGGCCCGGTCTTCTCCAACTCGGTGAACAGTTCGTTGATCTCCTGGTGCTCCTGCTCGATCTCCAGCGTCAACTGCTCGCCGTCGGGCACCCACCGCCGAATCGCGGGCCACAACACGGACTCCTCGGCGAAGGCGTGCGGGAAGACCAGCCGACACAGCCGCGTGAGGTTCTCCTGGCGGACGTGACCGTGCGACGAGTCCACCTCCTGGATCAGCCGGTCCAATTCGACATGGTCACGTTTCTGGCGGGTCAGCACGCTGTGCGGACCACCGAGTTGATCGATGCTCTGGTGGGCAAGTGATGGCATGTGTACCTCCTGCACATGCAGTGCCCGCATGTGGCGCGGCCAAACAAACGGCTAGTCGGCCACGTTCGGCAGCGGGATCGTCGCCGTCACGGCGGTACCCGCGCCGGGGCGTGATCGGATGTTGAGCCGTCCGCCGACGATGTCGGCGCGTTCGGCCATCGACAGCAGCCCGTAACCGCCCATGTCGTCGCCGCCGAGCGGATGCTCGAAGGTGTCGAATCCCACTCCGTCGTCGACGATTTCGAGCCGGGCCGTCTCCCCGTTGTCACCCTTGTCCACCGCGAACGTCAGCCGGGCCGTCGACGCCTGCGCGTGCTTGACGACGTTCTGCAGGCACTCCTGCGCGATGCGATACAGCGCAAGCTCGATGTGGTCCGGCAGCCGCGTTTCGGCGAGTTCGACATGGACGTCGATCTGCCCGATCGACCGGGCCAGGCTGGCCAACCCGCCGGCCAGCCCGAGGTCGTCGAGCACCGGCGGGCGCAACCCGCTGATCGCCGCTCGCGCCTCCTGCAGCGTCAGATCGACCAATTCCCTTGCGGTGCTGAGCTGTTCGGTCATCGCCTCGGGGTCGGTGATCGCCGCGCGCGCTGCCGCGTCCAGCCGGTAGGACAGCGTGATCAGCCGCTGAGAGATGCCGTCGTGAATGTCGCTGGCCAGCCGGCGGCGCTCCAGTTCCTGGGCCTCGATGACCTGCTCGACGAAGTTCTCGTGCGCGCGTTCGCGGGCCACCAGCTGGCGGTGCAGCCGCGCCTGATGTAAGGCGCCCGCGATGAGCTGCCCGATGACCAGCAGCAGTTCGACGTCGCCCTCGGTGAACTCGCGTCGCTCGACGGTGTGCACGTTGAGCACCCCGACCAGGCCACCGGGATCGGTTTCCATCGGCACCGAGACCATCGACGTGAAATCGGATCCGCGCAGCGACTGAAACGGCATGTAGCGCGGATCGGACTCCTTGTCGTGGCTGATGACGACCGGTTCGCGGTGACTGGCCACCCAGCCGGAGATGCCCGACCCCAGCGGCAGCCGGATCTTGCCGACCTGACTGTCGAACGGCGGGGTCGCCCCGGCCAGCGTCAGCGACCGGTCACTGTCGTCGAGCACGTGCACGAAGCACACGTCGGTGCCGGTGGCGGCGGTGATCATCCGTGCCGCGGCGGCGGCCAGCGGTTCCACCCCGGGCCCGCTGGAGGCGGCCTGGATCAACTCCCGAAGCAGCGCGAGCTCGCGGTCGGCGTCGACGAGATCGCGAACCGCGTTGGGGCGCGCCGGGCCGGCGTTGGTTCCTGCGTTCGTCACTGGAAGATCCCCTCCCGCAGCGCGGTGGCGACCGCGCCGGTGCGGTCGTTGACGCCCAGCTTGCGGTAGATCGAACGCAGATGGGTCTTCACCGTCTCGTCGCCGATCACCAGCTTGTTGGCGATCCCCCGATTGGACAGGCCGTTGACGACAAGGGAGAGGATCTCGCTCTCGCGCTGCGTGAGCCCGTGCCGCGCCCCCGGCCAGAATTCGTCGCGCTGCATCCGCGCGGCGGTGTCTGCGGCCCTGGCCGCCATGCCGGGGTCGATCGCGGTCGCGCCGCCGTGCACGAACTCCAACTGGCGCACCAGGTCGTCGCTGTTGATGCTCTTCAGCAGGTAGCCGGATGCGCCGACGCGCAGCGCCTGGAACAGGTACTGCTCGTCGTCGTAGACCGACAGCATCACGACCTTGCGGTCCGGTCGGCGCTCGCGCAGTTCCTGGCACAGGTCAAGGCCGCTGGAACCCTGCATGCGGACATCGGTCAGCACGATGTCGGGGTCGAGTTCGTCGACCACGCTCAGCGCCTTCTCGGCACCGACCGCCTGACCGACGACCTCCACCCGATCGGAGAAGGCAGCCAGCATCGCCTTGAGTCCCTCGATGACCATCTCGTGGTCATCGACGAGGACGATTCGTACTGGTCGGGAGGTCGGCGAGTCGGACGCCATGGCAACCACCTTAGAACCGGGCGACGGCGGGGTTCCGCAACTTGGCCTGGCCAATCCCCCGAATGGGGGAGGCTACGGGCGCAAACCGTCGTCCACACTTCTGGCATGCCTGTGACGCAGCAGAAGACATGGCGTGCCGGTCGATTCTGGTGGGACTGCTCGTCGCCGGCCGGGACGGGGCTGTCCACCCTCCGCGCGCTGATTTTCGACCTCGACGCGCTGGCCGACGTGGAGTGCGAGGGCCATCGGCTGGCCTACAACGCCGCGTTCGCCGCGCACGGCCTGAGTTTCCAATGGTCGGTGACGCGCTACCGGCAGCTGCTGGCGCTGACCGATGAGCGGGCGCGCGTCTCGGCGGAACTGCGCAAGCGCGGTGTGTCCACCGAATCGGACGTGCTGACGCAACTGCTTGCCGACGACATCTACACGACGAAGTCGATGATGCTCGACGAGATGATCCTCGACGCCGACCTTGCGCCGCGGCCTGGTCTCATCGACCTGGTCATGGACGCCTTCACATCGGGCGTCGACGTCGGAGTCGTCACAGGTGGCCAGCGAAGCTGGGCGGAGCCGTTGGTGCGACAACTGGTCGGCGACGGCGTCGTCGCGACAGTGGTGACCGCCGACGATGTCAAGAAACCCATGCCGGATCCCGAAGCATTCCGAACCGCACTGTGGGAGTTAGGGATACCCGCGGAGCACGCACTCGCCATCACGGGGTCGGCCTCGGGGTTGCGGGCCGCGACCTCCACGGGTCTGGCCACCGTGGTCATCACCGGAGACGGCGCGCCGTCGATTCCCGCCGCGCTGGCGGTACGGCCGGACTATGCAGGCGACGAACCGCTGCGGATCACCGACTGTCAACGGCTGCACCGCCGCTGGACCGCCGCCCGCAAGCCGGCCCACGCGGCCTAGCGCGCCCAGACCTGCTCACACACGCCCGCCGATTCTGGAGTCGGCGGTCCCTTTGCTGTCTGGAGACTAGCAATCTACCATCCAGAAAGTGTGAAATAGCTCACATTTTTGCCGTCTTTGCTGGCGTGCGCACGCCCGGCTGTGTATTTCTTTCGTCATCTCGCGGTGGGTCCGCGCACATCCAACTGAACAGCGGGAATGCCGAGGAGTTCTCGTGAAACGATCAGGGGTATCTGTAATCAGTAGTGGTGCTGTGATCGCGGGTCTTGTCGGATCGATGCTGACCATGGCGCCAGTGGCAAACGCTGCCGAGCCTCTCGCCGAGATCAGGGGCACGGTCACCAAAGACCGAGTCGCGGCAGGTTGTGAGGAGATGAAATACAACCCGAAACTCCAGGACATCGCCTTCGCCGTGGCACAGATGATCCCGGCTCCCCAGCATGAGGTCGACGCCATGATCGGGGCCTACAGGGGTGATGTGAGGACGTTCGTCGGCATGGGTGACCCGATGGCGGCCGCAGTCAACGACGCTTATCGAAAGGGCGCGGGACCTGCAATCACCGACTGCTACTGGACCGAGTACGGCGTGAGCTTCCTGCGCTACGAGGAGTTCGAAGAAGACTATGTCGGCATCGTTGTCGGCAGGCCAGGGGTGACGACGCCGCCGTCGGGTCCCGGCGCGCCGGGTGGAGGCGCCAAGCCACCCGAGCAGCAGGCGCCAGCCCCACCGCCACCGCCGGTGAAGTGTCCGCCTGGCGGTCCCAAGACCGAGGTCCCGGCCGGTGAGACGTGTCCGCCGCCGACAAACGCGATCCGGGTGACGTTCGACAGGGGAATCGGATTCTGGACCGTCAACGTCAAGAACGAAGCGGGTATCGGAGGCAAGTGCACCTACCGGGCGACCAGCACTACCGGGTTGACCGGCGCCAGTAGGGATTTCGACATCGCGCCCAACGGGACCGCAAGTTTTTCGGTGCCTGCGCCGTTGCCGCTCACCACGTACGAGGTGGTGACGTCCTGCACCGGCGAGTATGACGGCAAGCAGGTCGAGTTCGGCCGCGACGTTCAGACCGTGTCGCTGTAGCAGGGGAGTGAAAGCTCAACTGCCACGCAGCAGTTCGATGACGGCGCTGAAGTCCTTGTCGGCGTGGTCGGCGGCGAACTTCGCGTAGATCTCGGCGGCGTGGCTGCCCAGCGGCGCCGCCGAGCCCGTCGATTTCACCGCATCCATCGCCAGCCCGAGGTCCTTGTTCATCAGCGCCGTCGCGAAGCCGGGTTTGAAAGCGTTGTTCGCCGGCGACGTCGGCACCGGGCCGGGCACCGGGCAGTTGGTGTGCACGGCCCAGCAGTTGCCGGTCGCGCCGGTGATCACGTCGAACAGCGCCTGCGCGGACAGGCCGAGCTTCTCGGCCAGCACGAAGGCCTCGCCGATGGCGATCTGCTGGACGGCCAACACCATGTTGTTGCACAGCTTCGCGGCCTGGCCGTTCCCGGAGCCGCCGCAGTGAATGATCTTGCTGGCCAGCGGTTCCAACACCGGGCGGGCGCGTGAGACGGCTTCGTCCTCGCCGCCGACCATGAACGCCAGCGAGCCCGCGGTGGCGCCCTTCACGCCGCCGGACACCGGGGCGTCGAGTTGGGCCAAGCCGCGCTCGGTGGCGTGCTGGTGAATGTCGCGCGCGTCGGCCACCGAGATGGTCGACGTGTCGACGAACAGCGCGCCGGCCTTCGCGGCGGGCAGCACCTCGTCATAGCAGGCCTTGACGATCGCGCCGTTGGGCAGAGACGTGATCACCACCTCGGCGTCGGCCACCGCGGCCGCACCCGAGTCGAAGACCTTGACGCCCTTGGCTTCCGCCGCCGCCCTCAGGTCCGCGACCGGGTCGAATCCATGCACGGTGTGCCCGGCCGAGACGAGGTTGGCCGCCATCGGACCGCCCATGTTGCCCAACCCCAGAAACCCGATTGTCGACATTGACCCTCCTGGTTATGAGGCGCGGGCGCGGGCCGCTGCTGCTGAGTTGCGGGCGCGACCCGCGGCAGCCCGACCGATGACCACGCGCATGATTTCGTTGGTTCCCTCGAGGATTCGATGCACCCGCAGGTCGCGGACGATCTTCTCCAGGCCGTACTCGTTGAGATAACCGTATCCGCCGTGCAACTGCAGGGCCTGGTCGGCCACATCGAAGCAGGCGTCGGTGACGTAGCGTTTGGCCATCGCGCACAACTCGGCCTTGTCGGGATGGTCGTCGTCGAGAGCTTTGGCCGCCCGCCACAACAAAGTTCGCGATGTCTCCAATGCGGTCGCCATATCGGCGAGCTTGAACCGGATAGTGGGTTCGTCGAGCAGGGCGCCGCCGAAGGCCTCCCGGTCGGCCAGATAGCTTGCGGCCTTGTCGTATGCCGCCTGCGCGCCGCCGAGAGAGCATGCGGCGATGTTGATCCGGCCGCCGTTGAGCCCGTTCATCGCGATGGAGAACCCGGTGCCCTCACCCTCGGGGCCGCCGATCATCGCGTCGGCGGGCACCCGTGCGCCCTCGAAGATGACCTGGGCGGTGGGCTGGGCGTTCCAGCCCATCTTCTCCTCGTTGGCGCCGAAACTCAGTCCAGGAGTGCCCTTTTCGACGATGAACGCCGAAATACCGCGCGGGCCTTCGCCGCCGGTGCGGGCCATCACGATGTAGACGTCGGAGGCCCCGGCGCCAGAAATGAACTGTTTGACGCCGTCGAGCACGTAGAAGTCGCCGTCACGAACCGCCTTGGTGCGCAACGCGCTGGCGTCGGATCCCGCGCCCGGCTCGGTCAGGCAGTAGCTGGCGATGGCCTCCATCGTCGCCAGCTTCGGCACCCACGTCTTGCGCTGCTCGCGGGTGCCGTAGGTGTCGACCATCCAGGCGCACATGTTGTGAATGGACAAAAAGGCCGCGACGGTGGGGTCGGCGGCGGCCAGCTGCTCGAAGATCCGGACCGCATCGACTCGGCGCAGGCCGCTGCCGCCGGCGTCCTCGCCGCAGTAGATCGCCGCCATCCCCAGTTTGGCGGCTTCACGCAGCTCCTCGACCGGGAAGTGATGCGTCTTGTCCCACTCCAAAGCGTTGGGGGCAAGGCGCTTTTCGGCGAACGCGGCCGCCGTCTCGGCGATCACGCGTTGGTCGTCGTCGAGGTCGAGGAACTGCACGAAACGTCGCTTCCGGTTCTATTTCATCGTCGGGATGGAGAACTCGGCGCCGTCCTTGATGCCGGACGGCCAGCGCTCCGTCACCGTCTTGGTCTTGGTGTAGAACAAGATCGAGTGCGGGCCGTGCTGGTTGAGGTCGCCGAAGCCGGACCGCTTCCAGCCGCCGAACGTGTGGTATGCCACCGGAACCGGAATCGGAACGTTGACCCCGACCATGCCGACCTGCACGCGGGAGACGAAATCGCGTGCGGCATCGCCGTCGCGGGTGAAGATCGCGACACCGTTGCCGTACTCGTGCTCAGTGGGCAGGCGCAGCGCTTCTTCGTAGTCCTTGGCGCGCACCATGCACAACACCGGGCCGAAGATCTCGTCGGTGTAGATCGACATGTCGGTGGTGACGTGGTCGAACAGGGTCGGGCCGATGAAGAAGCCCTTCGAAAGGTCGGCCTCATCGAACGTCAACTCGTCGCTGGCGCGTTCGCGTCCGTCGACGACCGCTTCGGCACCCGCCTCGATGCCCTGGGCGATGTAGTCGCGCACCCGGTTAAGCGCAGCCTCGGTGACGAGCGGACCGTAGTCGGCCTTCGGGTCGAGGCTGTGCCCGACACGCAGCTGGTTGACCCGCTCGACGAGCCTGGCGCGCAACCGGTTTGCGGTCTCCTCGCCGACCGGCACCGCGACGCTGACGGCCATGCAGCGCTCGCCCGCGCTGCCGTAGCCGGCGCCGATCAACGCGTCGACGGCCTGATCGAGGTCGGCGTCGGGCATCACGATCATGTGGTTCTTCGCACCGCCGAAGCACTGCGAACGCTTGCCGTGCGCGGCGGCGTTGGCGTAGATGTACTGCGCTATGTCGGAGCTGCCGACGAAGCCGATGGCCTTGATGTCGGGATGCTCGAGGATCGCGTCGACGGCTTCCTTGTCGCCCTGCACAACCTGGAACACCCCCGGCGGCAGGCCGGCCTCGAGGAACAACTCGGCGAGCCGCACCGGCACCGACGGGTCTCGCTCGGACGGCTTGAGGATGAACGCGTTGCCGCATGCCAGCGCCGGTCCGGCCTTCCACAGCGGGATCATCGCCGGGAAGTTGAACGGCGTGATGCCTGCGACCACGCCGAGGGGCTGACGCAGGGAGTAGACGTCGATGCCGGGGCCGGCGCCCTCGGTGAACTCGCCCTTGAGCAGGTGCGGAATGCCGATCGCGAACTCGATGACTTCGATGCCCCGCTGAATGTCGCCCTTCGAGTCGGCGAGAGTCTTGCCGTGCTCGAGCGACAGGAGCTCGGCCAGCTCATCGACATTGGCGTTGACCCGTTCGATGAATTTCATCAGCACACGGGCCCGGCGCTGCGGGTTCCAGGCAGCCCACTCCTTCTGAGCCTCAACCGCCGAGGACACCGCGGTGTCGACGTCGGCCCTGGTGGCCATCAATACCTGCGCCTGCACCTGGCCGGTATTCGGGTTCATCACGTCAGCGGTGCGGGTCGATGCGAGATTGCTACGGCGTCCGTCGATGAAGTGTGGAATTTGTGTGGTCATGAGCGTGCCCTTCGGCAAGAAATGCTGGTTGCGCTAGATGCTTGGACATCCTAGTAAGCGCTCTTCGGCCTTGGCAAGGCGGTGTCAATTTTCTCGCTCAAGAGAGCGCCGAGCGTGCAATCCCTGTGATTTTTCGGGCGGATTTTCGCCAGGGATGCACGCTCGGCGCGGGGTGGAACGGATAGGGCGCGCGGGGCGACTCAGCCGAGTTCGGCCAGCCGCGGGACCACCGGCGCGATGGCGTCGATCCAGGCGGCGGGCTTGCCTCCCGGCGGCATGACGATCGCGGTCTGCACGCCCAGCTTGGCGTAATCGGCCATCTCACGGACGAAGTCGTCGTGGGTGTCGGGTGTCAGGGAACCTCGATTGGCCACGACGGTGACGCGGATGTCGTCGTAATCGCGTCCGACGTCGTCGCAGTGCCGCCGCAGCACGTCGAGTTTGTGCTCGACCTCCTCCGGCGTGGTGGCGAACAGGTTGCAGGCGTCGCCGTACTGCGCCACCAGCCTCAGCGTCTTGCGTTCGCCACCGCCGCCGATCAGCACCTTCGGCCGGTTGATGGGCTGCGGCAAACACAACGTCTCGGCCAGCTGATAGTGCTTGCCCTCGTACGGGCCGTTGTTATCGGGGTCCCACATCTGGTTGCAGATCTGCACCGCCTCCTCGAGACGCTCGAAGCGCTCCGCCAACGGCGGATACGGAACGCCGAGGCCGCGGTGTTCGCGTTCGAACCACGCCGCGCCGATGCCGAGCACTGCACGACCGCCCGACAGCACATCCAGCGTGGTGACGATCTTGGCCAGCACGCCGGGGTGGCGGTAGGTGACGCCGGTTACGAGCAGGCCGACGCTCACCGTCGACGTGTGCGCGGCCAGATAACCCAGGGTGGTGTAGCCCTCGAGCATGTTCGACTCGGCGGGCAGGCCGGTGGGTTCGATCTGGAAGAAGTGGTCCATGAAGGACAGCCAGGTCGCGCCGGAGGCCTCCGCGGCTTCACCGACTCTGGCCAGTTCACCTGCGATGGCGGGGGTCCCGCCGTCGATCTCGAATACGGGCACGTGATATCCAAGGTCCATATCTGCCTCAAGGCTGCCGCAGCTTGCGGCATTCCTTGAAAATTCATCCGCCGTGGCAGTTCATGTGAAATTCATAGAAACGAGTGGCCGCCGAGCAGGAACTCGTCGAAGACGCGGTCGTGTTCGACTGCAAGGCTTCATCGAAGCTGACCCCCGCATTGGACACCAGGTAGCGCTTGGAGGCCTCGAGCGCGGGCTGCGGAGCCTCGGCGATCACCCGACCGGTGGCCATCGCCTCGTCCTCGAGACGGTCGGCCTCGACGACGGCGTTGACCAGACCGATCCGGTGCGCCTCCGCCGCTTCGACACGCCTACCGGCCGCCGCGGTCAGCACGACGACGCGGACGCCGTCGTTGCTCGCCCAATCCTCGAGCGTGTCGCTGATCGCGTCACGCATCGCGATCGACAGGGCATTGCGACGGTCGGGTCGGTCGAGTCGCAGCGTGGCGATCCCGTCAGGATGGATTTCTGCCACCACCATGGTGGCAACCTACTCGGATCAGGCGTGGCGGCGTAGATCCTCGACAAACCGCTTGGTGTCCTCCCACGTCGGCAGCAGGCCGGCGGCCCTGACCTCGTCGAGGGTGGGCGCCTCGGCGTCGCGGCCGGACAGCCTGTGCTCGGCGCTCGGCCATTCGATGTTCAACGCAGGGTCGGTCGCGCGGATGGTGTGCTCGCGGGTCGGGTTGTATGTCGCCGAGCAGAGGTAGGTGACGGTCGAATCATCTTCGAGCGCAAGGAATCCGTGAGCCAGGCCCTCGCAGATGTAGATCGCGCGGCGGCTCTTGTCGTCCAGCAGCACCGAGTCCCACTGCCCGAAAGTCGGTGAGCCGACCCGGATGTCGACGGCCACGTCGAACACCGCGCCGCGCAGGCAGGTCACGTACTTGGCCTGGCTCGGCGGTAGCTGCGCGAAGTGCAGCCCGCGCAGCACACCCGCGGCCGACACCGAGCAGTTGGCCTGGCGCAGGTCGAACCGGTGCCCGGTGAATTCGGTGAACTCCGGATCGCTGAACCATTCGTAGAACACGCCGCGGTCGTCGGTGTGCTGTTTCGGCGTGATCTCCCATGCGCCGGGGACGGCGAGTTCGCGAACTGTCATCTCACTGACCGCGCTTTTCGTACACCGCTTCGACCTGTTCTTTCAATGGGCCCCACCATGACTCGTTGTTGCGGTACCAGTCGATGGTTGCGCGCAGCCCGTCCTCGAAGTCGGTGTGCTTGGGCTCCCAGCCGAGCTCGTCGCGCAGCGTTGACGGGTCGATGGCGTACCGCAGATCATGGCCGGCGCGGTCGACGACGTGGTCGAAGTCGTCGGGGTCACGGCCCATCAGGGTGAGGATCGTCCGCATCACCGACAGATTGTCTCGTTCGCCTTCCGCCCCAATCAGATACGTGCGGCCGATCTCGCCGTCGAGCAGAATCCTCCACACGGCGCTGTTGTGGTCGTCGACGTGAATCCAGTCGCGCACGTTGGCGCCGGTGCCGTAGAGCTTCGGCCGTCGACCGGTCAGCACGTTGGTGATCTGGCGGGGGATGAACTTCTCCACGTGTTGGTACGGCCCGTAGTTGTTCGAGCAGTTCGAGATCGTCGCCCGCACACCGTAAGAGCGCACCCACGCCCGCACCAGCATGTCGGCGGCCGCCTTCGTCGACGAGTACGGGCTGGACGGGTTGTAGGCGGTGCCTTCGGTGAAGCGGCGCGGCTCGTCGAGTTCGAGGTCGCCGTACACCTCGTCGGTGGAGATGTGGTGCAGCCGCACCCCGTGCTGCCGCACCGCCTCCAGCACGGTGTAGGTGCCGATCACGTTGGTGTGCAGGAACGGTTCTGGGTCGGCCAGCGCGTTGTCGACGTGGGTTTCGGCGGCAAAGTGAACGACCGCGTCGGATTCGGCGACGAGGCGGTTCACCAGTTCGGCGTCGCCGACATCGCCCTGGATCAACCGGATGTCGTCTTCGACGGGCGCCAGCGACTCGCGGCTGCCGGCGTAGGTCAGCGCGTCCAGCACCGTCACCGAGTGCTCGGCCACCGCGCCGTGCACGAAATTGGCGCCGATGAACCCGGCCCCGCCGGTGACAAGCAACCGCATGGCCCTACCGTAACGGTCGGGCCGGCGTCAGCTCTTCAAGCCCAGCGGACCCGCCAATTCCGTTAGCGTCGGTAACAAGTCGCCGAGCACCTGGATCGCGACATGGTCGGCGCCGGCTTCCAAGTGCTGGTTGAGCCGGCGGGCGATGTCGTCGGGGGTGCCGTGGGCCACCACCGCGTCGATGAGCCGGTCGCTGCCGGGCTTGGCGACGTCCTTCTCGGTGAAGCCGAGCCGCTTCCAGTTGTTCACGTAGTTGCTCAGGCCGAGATAGAACTCGACCCGTTCGCGCCCGATGCGCCGCGCCTCGTCGGGGTCCGTGCTCAGCACGACCTTGTGTTCGGGAGCCAAAAAGACTGTGGCACCGAGCAATTCCCGCGCAGTGCCGGTGTGCTCCGGCGTGGTCAGGTAAGGATGGGCGCCCGCGCTGCGTTCAGCGGCCAGCTTCAACACCTTCGGCCCCAGTGCGGCCAGCACCCGCCTGCTGGTCGGCACCTTGGCCTCGTCGAGCGCGTCCAGATACTCAACGAGAACGTCGTAGGGCTTGCGGTACTCCTGCGTGTGCTCGGGATGACCGATGCCGATGCCGAGCAGAAATCGGCCCGGGAAGGCCTTCTCGATGCGGTGGTAGGACTCGGCGACCTCCTCGGCGGGCGCGGTCCAGACGTTGACGATGCCGGTCGCGACCTGCAGGGTTTCCGTCGCCTCCAGGATCGGCTCGACGAAGGCCAGGTCGGCCTTGGGGGAGCCGCCAACCCACAGCGCCCCGTAGCCGAGTTTCTCGATCTCGGCGGCCTCCTCGGGTGTCACGGCCCCGCTGGTCCACACCCCGTAGCGGCCGAGTTCTGGCTTGAGCGCAACAGCGTCAGTCATGCGGATCCCCCAGTTGTGCGAATTGTATGACTCACTTCAGGCCTAGCGGCCCGGCGAGTTCGGCAAGTGCATCCACCAGCTTGTCAGGTCCGGTCAACACCTGCACAGGCACATGGTCGGCGCCCGCGGTGAGATGCTCCTTCAGCCGGGCCGCCACCGCGTCGGTGGTGCCGTGGGCGACCACGGCGTCGACCAGGCGGTCGCTACCAGGCTTGGCCACATCGGCGTCGCTGAAACCCGACCGCTTCCAGTTGTTCACGTAGTTGGTCAGGTTCAGGTAGATCTCGAGCGCCTTGCGCCCGACTTCGCGGGCCTTCTCGGCGTCGGTGGTCAGCACGGCCTTGTGCTCGGGTGCCAGGAACGCGTCGGGGCCGATGATCTTTCGCGCCTCGGCGGTGTGCTCGGGCGTGGTCAGATACGGGTGCGCGCCCGCGGAGCGGTCCGCCGCCAGCTTGAGCACCTTGGGGCCGAGCGCGGCGACCACTCGGCGATCCTTCGGCACGCCGTATTCGTCGAGCTTGTCGAGGTAGTCGTTGAGTGCGTCGATCGGCTTGCGGTACTCCGTGACGGCTTCGGGATGACCGACGCCGATGCCGAGCACGAAGCGGCCGGGGTAGGCGCCGTCGATCCGGTGATACGACTCGGCGACGGGGCCCGGCTCGGCGGTCCAGATGTTGACGATGCCGGTCGCCAGCTTCAGGGTGGCGGTCTGCTCGAGAATCGGGTCGACCCACGCCAAGTCGGCCGCGGGGGAGCCGCCCGCCCAGATGGCGCCGTAGCCGAGCGCCTCGATGTCCTTCAATTGCTGGGCAGTCAGCCGCTGCCACATGGAGTGATGGCCGAAAACGCCGAAGGTGCCGAACTGAGGTTTCGTCATGCCTCCTCCAACCTACGGCGCCGCGGAAGCTATTCCGGCCTTACTTGGCTGGTTCAGGCAGCTCCGTCGGGGTGTCTGCGACCGGGGCAGGGGCCACCAGCGGCAGCAGGATGATGAAGCGGGTGTCGCCTGGCTGCGACTCGACGCGGATGTCGCCTTTGTGCTTCTCGACGATGATGCGACGCGCCAGATCCAGTCCCAGCCCGGTGCCTTGGCCGAACGGCTTGGTGGTGAAGAACGGCGTGAAGATCCGGCTGAGGTTCTCCTCGGCGACGCCGGGTCCGTCGTCGCCGATCTCGACGCGGATCATGTTGTCGTCCAGGCGCGCGGTCCGGATCGTCAGCGTGCCGTGGCCGTCCATCGCCTGAATGGCGTTGTGGATGATGTTGCTCCACACTTCGTTCAGATCGCCTGGATAGCAAGCGATCTCGGGGATCGACTTGTCCAGGTCCTTAACGAGCTTGATGGGCTTGTCGGCGCCGACCTTGTCGCCGAACAACGTCTTGAGCGTGCTGTGCAACAGCTCGTGGATGTTGGCCACCTGATAGGGCGCCCGGTCCATCTGCGAATACTGCTTGGCCCCGGCGAGCAGGGCGGAGATGCGCTTGCTGGCGTCGGCGATCTCGTTCATCCGCAGCTCGGTGTCGATGGTGTACTTCAACCAGCCGATGGCGCTCTGCAGCGACGCCGTCGCGTCCACCGCGTCGACCGAGGCCTCGATCCGTTCCAGCCAGTCGATGTCGAGACCGGCCTCGACGAAGGTCGGTGCGTACTCCCATGCCACGGCGATGCCGTGGTCTTCGAGCCACTCACCGATCTGGTCTTCGCGGTCGGAGGTCTCCAGAGCCGTGAGTTCCTCGGCCTTGTGCTTGGCGACCTGCTCGGCCACTTCGTCCTGGATGCTGACCAGCGTGCGCAGCGCTTCGGGGGTGAACTTGCCGTCGGCCACCATCGCGAGCTTGTGCCGCATCTTGCTGACGCCCTCGCGGAGGTCGGCCACCGCGCGTGCGGTCGCGGCCGCCGGATTGTTGAGCTGATGGGTCAGCCCCGCGGTGATGGTGCCGAGTGCCAGCAGCTTCTCGCGTTGGCCCAGTACCTGACTCTGCCGCCGGCCGCCGACCCGGTGGCCCTCGAGCAGATGCACGGCCATCGGGAACTCGGTCTTCATGAAGTCGGCGAACGCGCCGGCGTCCAGCACGAAGAACCGTGACGGCTTGGTCACCCGGACCGAGGCCTCATAAACCTGTTCCTCGTCGGGGATGTAGGCCGACCAGGCGCCGCAGTACACGCCGCGCTGCGAGGTCCTGTTGGTCTCGATGTCGACACCGCCGGAGCGCTTTGACATCACCAATTCGCCGTCGAGCAGCACGTAGAAGCACGTCGCGGGCTCGCCCTCGATGCACACCGGCCCCGGCTCATACACCGCGATGTGCCCGTTGTCGCACAGCGTCCGCAGTTGCCGGTCGTCGAGCTTCTCGAAGAGAAACAGCGTCCGCAGCTCGTCAGGCAGGCATTTGTCGCCCATGATCGCTCCTTCTCTACCGGCGGGTCACGACTCCGCCAGATAGCGGTGTACCAACATCACCGCCATCGATCCTTCGCCGACGGCAGCGGCCACGCGTTTGGCCGAATCGGCCCGTACGTCACCTGCAACAAACACACCCGGCACACTTGTTTCCAAATGATGCGGCGGACGGTCCAGCGTCCAGCCGACGACGTCCTTGAGGTCGGGCCCGGTCAGGATGAAGCCGTGGTCATCGCGGGCGACGACGCCGTCGAGCCAGTCGGTGCGCGGGGTTGCGCCGATGAAGCAGCACATCCGTGACGCGGTGACGGTTTCCCGCTCGCCGGTCTGCCGGTTCTGCAGCACCAGGCCGGTCAGGTGGTCGTCCTGCCCGATGGCCTCGACGACCTCGGTGCACGTGCGGACGTGGATGTTGTGCTGGCTTTCGATCTGCTGGATCAGGTAGTAGCTCATCGACGCCGCCAGCGACGGACCGCGCACCAGCAGCGTCACCGACTTGGCTTCGCGGGCCATGAACATGGCGGCCTGCCCGGCCGAGTTCGCGCCGCCGACGATGTAGACGTCCTCGCCTGCGCACTCCGAGGAGTCCGCCACCGACGCGCCGTAATACACCCCGCGCCCGATGTAGTTGTGCGGGCTGTTGGGGTCGTCCCAACATCCGGACACCTGCAGTTGGCGGTAGTCGACGCCGGTGGCCAAGATCACCGCCCGCGCGCCGAGCGAGGTGCCGTCGTCGAGCTCGATCGTGCGGGCGGGGCCGTGGATGTCGAGCTTTTCTGCCTTGCGGGTGGTGATGACCTCAGCGCCGAAACGCTCGGCCTGCCTGCGCGCGGCGGTGGTGAGTTCCGCGCCCGACACCCCGGTGGGAAAGCCGAGATAGTTCTCGATGCGTGAGCTGCGTCCGGCCTGCCCGCCGGTGGTGGTGCTTTCGATCAGCACGGTCTTCAGGCCCTCGGAGGCGCCGTACACGGCCGCCGCCAGCCCTGCCGGGCCGCCGCCGATGACGGCCAGGTCGTACATCTCCAGCGAGGGGCTGGTGGACAGGCCCAGCATGTCGGCCAACTCGGTGTTGGTCGGCTGGACCAGCGTTTCGCCGCCCTCGGTGATGACCACCGGCAGCTGCAGGCCGTCGAGGCCCGCGGCGTCCAGCAGCTGCTTGCCCTTGGCCTCGTCGGCCATGTACGAGCGGAACGAGTGCTGGTTGCGGGCCAGGAACTGGCGGACCTCCCAAGACCGCGGGTTCCACCGGTGTCCGATGACCTTCGTCATGGGGATCGCCCGGTCGCCCTGCGCGCGCCACGACTCCAGCAGCCCGTCGAGGACCGGGTAGAGCTTCTCCTCGGGCGGATCCCACGGCTTGAGCAGGTAGTGGTCGAGGTCGACGACGTTGATCGCGTCGATCGCGGCGTGGGTGTCGGCGTAGGCCGTCAGCAGCACCCGCCGGGCCAGCGGATAGATGTCCATGGCCTCTTCGAGGAATTCGATGCCGCTCATGCCGGGCATCCGGTAGTCGGCGACGAACACCGCGACGGTGTCACCGCGCAGCTTCAGTTCGTTGACGGTTTCGAGCGCGTCTGGCCCGGACTCGGCTCGCACGATGCGGTAGCGCCCGCCGTAGTGGCGCCGCAGATCGCGCGCAACCGCTCGGGAAACAGCAGGGTCGTCGTCGACGGACAGGATTACGGGCAAGCGGGGCTGGTGTTCGAGTCCGGTCATCAGATCAAGTATGCGCCCCGTGTCCAGCGGATATGCCACCGAGAGGATGTGGCCGCCGTCTCTTGCCTGTGTGGACGCTGTGCACTAAGGCCGCGCACGGGCCGCCAGTGTATGGCCTACGTACGCCAGCGGCTCGATTTGCCGCCGCAGACCATACGTTCGTGGCGCGCTGGGGCGTCGTCGCGATCAACCGGCCCGACCCCGAGTCGGCGTAAGATGGCACTGCTTGAGGGGTGTGTGCTTGATCGCCCAGCGATTTTGGGACACGGCGTCGAGCAGGTATTATTGGTCAACGGTGCGGCATCCGCGCCGGCTCTTGCGTGCCCAGTTCTGGAATTTCTAGCTACCGGCTCACGTTTTGCAGTCGGACGATACTGCGCCACCGAAGGAGTTTTGTCGCCGCAAGGCGACGTGGCGCCAACGATCTAGACGGACACGGAGGATCTCCGAAAAGCAATGGCCAAGAAAGACGGTGCCATCGAGGTCGAGGGCCGGGTGGTCGAACCCCTGCCCAATGCGATGTTTCGCATTGAGCTGGAGAACGGGCACAAGGTGCTCGCACACATCAGCGGCAAGATGCGGCAGCACTACATCCGCATCCTGCCCGAGGACCGTGTCGTGGTGGAGTTGTCTCCTTACGACCTGTCCCGGGGCCGCATCGTTTACCGATACAAGTAACCACCGCGACACAGACAAGGACGGGATCGACAAGCCGTGAAGGTGAACCCGAGCGTCAAGCCCATATGCGATAAGTGCAGGGTGATCCGCCGGCATGGGCGGGTCATGGTGATCTGCTCTGATCCGCGTCACAAGCAGCGCCAGGGCTGACGCGCTAGCTGCCGAAACAACTCAATACCTGAAGACGAAATCCCAGTGCCACTGAGCGGATAGGCCGCTCGACCACGTCCGGTACGGAGGCCGGACCCCTCCACCACGGGTGGCGGGAACGGACTGGGACCAGACCTCCGCATAGAAGAAGGAACACACCCCTGTGGCACGTCTAGTGGGCGTCGACCTCCCGCGCGACAAGCGCATGGAGATCGCGCTGACCTACATCTACGGCATCGGCCGTACCCGCTCCAAGGAGATCCTGAACGCGACCGGCATCAGCCCGGATCAGCGCACCAAGGACCTGACCGACGATCAGCTCGCACAGTTGCGCGACTACATCGAGGGCAACCTCAAGGTGGAGGGCGATCTGCGCCGTGAGGTGCAGGCCGACATCCGCCGCAAGATCGAGATCGGCTGCTACCAGGGCCTGCGGCACCGCCGTGGCCTGCCGGTGCGCGGCCAGCGGACCAAGACCAACGCGCGCACCCGCAAGGGACCGAAGCGCACCATCGCAGGTAAGAAGAAGGCCAAGTAATGCCACCCGCAAAGAAGACTGCCGCAGGCGCGAAGAAGGGCACCAAGACCCGCCGCAGGGAAAAGAAGAACGTTCCGCACGGCGCCGCGCACATCAAGAGCACGTTCAACAACACGATCGTGTCGATCACCGACCCGCAGGGCAACGTCATCGCCTGGGCGTCCTCGGGCCACGTCGGCTTCAAGGGCTCACGTAAGTCGACGCCGTTCGCCGCGCAGCTGGCCGCCGAGAACGCCGCCCGCAAGGCGCAGGAGCACGGCGTCCGCAAGGTCGACGTGTTCGTCAAGGGCCCGGGCTCGGGCCGCGAGACCGCCATCCGGTCGCTGCAGGCCGCCGGTCTGGAGGTCGGCGCGATTTCCGATGTCACCCCGCAGCCGCACAACGGCTGCCGTCCGCCCAAGCGGCGCCGGGTCTAGGGAGGATTGAAGGACTCATGGCTCGTTACACCGGACCCGCAACGCGCAAGTCGCGTCGCCTCGGCGTCGACCTGATCGGCGGCGACCAGGCATTCGAGAAGCGGCCCTATCCGCCCGGCCAGCACGGCCGCGCGCGCATCAAGGAAAGCGAATACCGCCTGCAGCTGCAGGAGAAGCAGAAGGCGCGCTTCACCTACGGCGTGATGGAGAAGCAGTTCCGCCGCTACTACGACGAAGCGGTTCGTCAGCCCGGCAAGACCGGCGACAACCTGCTGCGCATCCTGGAGAGCCGGCTGGACAACGTCGTGTACCGCGCCGGCCTGGCGCGCACCCGGCGGATGGCCCGCCAGCTGGTCAGCCACGGCCACTTCACCGTCAACGGCGTCAAGGTCGACATCCCGAGCTACCGGGTGTCGCAGTACGACATCATCGACGTGCGGGAGAAGTCGCTGAACACGCTGCCGTTCCAGATCGCGCGGGAGACCGCAGGTGAGCGGCCGATTCCCTCGTGGCTGCAGGTGATCGGGGAACGCCAGCGCATCCTGATTCACCAGCTGCCGGAGCGCGAACAGATCGATGTTCCGCTGTCCGAGCAGCTGATCGTCGAGCTTTACTCGAAGTAAGACTTCCGCCGTCCGGATGGCGGCGGGATACGTGGCATCAAATAGCGGTTGCCGCGAAGGAGGAAAGAAACGAAATGCTGATTTCTCAGCGACCCACACTGTCCGAAGAGGTCATTGCCGAGAACCGCTCCCGGTTCGTCATCGAGCCGCTGGAGCCCGGATTCGGTTACACGCTTGGCAATTCGCTTCGGCGCACGCTGCTGTCGTCGATCCCCGGCGCAGCGGTCACCAGCATCCGCATCGACGGTGTGCTGCACGAGTTCACCACCGTCCCCGGTGTGAAGGAAGACGTCACCGACATCATCCTGAACCTCAAGGGCCTGGTCGTGTCCTCGGAGGAGGACGAGCCGGTCACCATGTATCTGCGCAAGCAGGGCCCCGGTTCGGTCACCGCGGGTGACATCGTGCCGCCGGCCGGCGTGACCGTGCACAACCCCGAGATGCACATCGCCACCCTGAACGACAAGGGCAAGCTCGAGGTCGAGCTCGTCGTCGAGCGCGGCCGCGGCTACGTGCCCGCCGTGCAGAACAAGGCGTCGGGCGCCGAGATCGGCCGTATCCCGGTCGATTCCATCTACTCGCCGGTGCTGAAGGTCACCTACAAGGTGGAGGCCACCCGCGTCGAGCAGCGCACCGACTTCGACAAGCTGATCCTCGACGTCGAGACCAAGAACTCGATCAGCCCGCGTGACGCGCTGGCGTCGGCCGGTAAGACGCTGGTCGAATTGTTCGGTCTGGCACGGGAACTCAACGTCGAGGCCGAGGGCATCGAGATCGGCCCGTCGCCCGCCGAGGCCGACCACATCGCGTCGTTCGCGTTGCCGATCGACGACCTGGACCTCACGGTGCGGTCGTACAACTGCCTCAAGCGCGAGGGTGTGCACACGGTGGGCGAGCTTGTCGCCCGCACGGAGTCCGATCTGCTGGACATCCGCAACTTCGGTCAGAAGTCCATCGACGAGGTCAAGATCAAGCTGCACCAGCTGGGTCTGTCGCTGAAGGACAGCCCTGCCACGTTTGATCCGTCCGAGGTGGCCGGCTACGACGTCGCCACCGGAACGTGGAACAGCGACGCGAGCTACGACTCGGACAACGACCAGGACTACGCCGAAACCGAACAGCTCTAAGAACAACCGTCCCGGTCCTACCTGATACGGGGACCGGCCCCATTTAGGAGATAGTCGCAATGCCCAAGCCCACCAAGGGCCGTCGCCTCGGCGGGTCGTCCTCGCACCAGAAGGCGCTGCTGGCCAACCTGGCCACCTCGCTGTTCGAGCATGGCCGGATCAAGACCACCGAGCCCAAGGCGCGGGCGCTGCGGCCGTACGCGGAGAAGCTGATCACCCACGCCAAGAAGGGCACGCTGCACAACCGGCGTGAGGTGCTCAAGAAGATCCGGGACAAGGATGTCGTGCACACCCTGTTCTCCGAGATCGGGCCCTTCTACGCCGACCGCAACGGCGGCTACACCCGCATCATCAAGGTGGAGGCGCGTCAGGGCGACAACGCCCCGATGGCCGTCATCGAGTTGGTGCGGGAGAAGACGGTGACCTCCGAGGCCAATCGCGCTCGCCGTGCCGCGAGCAAGAAGGCCGCGCCGGTTGCCGCTGCGGCGGCGCCGCAGGCCGCGGTTGAGCCGCAAGAAGCTGTCGGTCCGGCCGACGAGGCCTCGGCCGAGGAGCAGACCAGCACCGAGGAGGCCTCGGCCGAGCAGACCAGCACCGACGAGGCTCCAGTTGAGGAGGCCTCGGCGGAGGAGACGGTCGACGAGGTGAAGGCCGAGGACGAGGCGATCGCCGATGCGCAGACCGCCGAAGCCGAAGCCGAGGAGTCCGAGTCCGACAAGGATGACGACAAGTCCTAGAGGTTCGATGAACGAGCCCGCCATCGAGTCCGGTGGCGGGCTTGTTTCTTCTTCCTCCTCGCGTCCGGTGATTCGTCTCCGGCTCGATATCGCCTACGACGGAACCGACTTCGCGGGCTGGGCGGTGCAAGCGGGCGGCCAGCGCACGGTGGCCGGCGTGCTGGACGAGGCGTTCACGACGGTGTTTCGCACCCCGCTACGACTGCGCGCCGCGGGCCGCACCGACACCGGCGTCCATGCCAGTGGTCAGGTCGCCCACGTCGATGTGCCCGCCGGCGCGATCCCCCACGCCTACCCGCGGCAGCGCCGCGCCGAGGACGCAGAGTTCACCCCGCTGGTGCGACGGCTGTCACGGCTGCTGCCGACCGACGTCAGGGTGCGCGACATCATGCGCGCGCCAGCGGGTTTCGACGCCCGGTTTTCCGCACTGCGACGGCACTACGAGTACCGGCTGACCACCAGTCCGTACGGTGCCGAACCGCAGCAGGCGCGTTACGTGACGCCATGGCCGCGTCCGTTGGACGTCGATGCGATGGCGGCCGCGTCGCGGGAACTTCTCGGGCTGCACGACTTCGCGGCGTTCTGCCGACACCGCGAGGGCGCCACCACCATTCGGGATCTGCAGCGGCTGGACTGGTCCCGCGACGGCCACCTCGTCACCGCGCATGTCACCGCGGATGCGTTCTGCTGGTCGATGGTGCGCTCGCTGGTCGGGGCCCTGCTGAAAGTGGGCGAGGGCCGTCGTGAACCTGCCTGGTGCGCCGGCCTGTTGACGCAGTCGCAGCGGTCAAGCGATTTCGCCGCCGCCCCGCCGCAGGGGCTGACGCTGATCGGCGTGGACTACCCGCCCGACGACCAACTCGAGGCGCGCACCGCCGTCACCCGCGACCTGCGGCGCATCGACTAGACGTTGAGCTTGCCCACGACGAAGTCGGCGGCCTGATTCACCATGCCCGCGTTGATGTAGGCCTTGGCGGCGTGGTCACCCCAGTTCTTCTCCCACGTCTCCGGGTCGGCGGGGTTACAGATCGGATCTGCGCCGTGGCACAACTCGATGGTGCGGTCCGAATACACCGGGCTGAAGTTGGTGATCGGCCCGACCCAGGCGATGCCGTTGCCGAACAGCGCGATAGCCGCGATCTTCTGTTGCACGCCTTCGGGCAGAGGGTTGTCGAATCCGAAGAAGGAGAACGGCAGGGCCAGCACGACGTCGGTGACGGCGGCGCCGAGTGAGTAGCCGCCCAACACCAGTCGGGTGTCCGGGCACGTATTGGCCATGTTCTGGATGTGTGCGCTCATGTCGTTGGCGCCGATGTCGACCTCGTTGTCGGCGGGGTAGCGCACCGCATACACGCCGATGTTCTTGCCCTTCAGCTTGGACCGCAATGCGTTGACGAACGCGTTGCCGATCAAACCGACGCCGGGAGGCTCGAGGCGTCCACGGGCGAAGACGACCTCGATCTGGGGGCACGCGGCCGACGCTGACGGAATCGCTTTGCCGCCCGGCGCAAGGGCCGGAACGATCAGCAGACCCGCCGCGACGAGAGTCGCTGTGATCGCGACTACCAGGCCGCGTCGCATCCGACGACCGCTGCAATCAACACGTCTGACCACCCCGTCGATGTTAGCCGACGAATTGATGCACCCGTTTCGGTACGGATTTCGAGCTACACCCGAGCGGCGACGAAGTCGGCTGCGCTGTTGACGAATCCACCCGTGTAGGAGGGGGACCGGTGCGCGGCGACGTTCTCGCCGTCGGTCTGGCAGATCGGATCGCCGCCGTTGCACAGATCGATGGCTCGTCCGCCCCACACCGGGCTCATCGTCAGCGGCAGCCCGAGCTTGGCCGACGGATTGCCGAACACCGCGATCGCGGCGACGAAGTCGGGTGCGTTGGGTGGCAGCGGGTTGGTGAAGCCGACCGCTGGAATGGGGACCGCGGCAATGACATCCATCACGGCCGCGCCTTGCGAGTAGCCGCCGAGCACCAGCCGGGTATTGGGGCAGGCGCCCATCATGTACTGCACGTGTGCGCTGGCGTCGTTGGCGCCGTCCGCGGCGGCGAGGAAGTCGTAGTTGGCGGGGTAGTTCACGGCGTAGGAGCCGACCGACTTGCCGCCGACCTTGGAGGACAGCGCGTTGACGAAGGCTCCACCGACCGCGCCCAGCCCGGGTGTGTCATCGGTGCCGCGGGCGAAGATGACCTCGACGTCGGGACAGTCCGCAGATGCGGTCGGCGCGAAGGCAATTGACGGCGTGATGGCCGCCGCGGCTCCCATCAGTAGGGCAGCTGCTGTGGAGATGACGCGCATCGTTACACTCTTCCGGCTGCGAACCCGGCTGCCTGCTGAGCCATCGCATCCTCATAACCCCTGTGGGCGAGCGGGTTTCGCCCATTCGAACAAATCGGGTCGCCGTCCTTGCAGAGGTCGATCGCGCGGCCGGCGAACAGGCCTGACGAGGTGAGCGGGAGACCGAACTTCGTTGCGGGATTGCCGAACACCGCGACGGCCGCGACGTTGCTGGCGGTGCTCGCCGACATCGGGGGCGCCGATCCGATGCTCCCGATCTTGTTGCCCAGCGGGGGCACACCGGCCAGCATGTCGACCACCGCTGCCCCCTGCGAATAACCGCCGAGGACGATCTTGGTGGACGGGCACTGCGCGGCCATGCTCGCGATGTGATTGGTGGCGTCGACGGCCCCGTCCGCGGCGGTGAGGAAGTCGTAGTCGGCCGGGTAGTTCACCCCGTAGGACGAGACGGTGCGAGGCGCGATCTGGGCGGCCAGCGTGTCGGCCATGGCCTGGCCGACCCTGCCGATGCCGGGAGGCTCGCTGGTGCCGCGCGCGAACACCACCTCGACGTCGGGGCAGGGGTCGGCCGTCGCAGCAGGTGCCGTGCCCACGAGGGCGGCGGCCGCAGTTCCGAGGGCGGCGAGGACGGCGGTTCGGCGGGCCGAGCTACGAGGCAAAGTCACGCGCACATATTTCCATACGCGTGTTAAACGGGCTAACCGTTTGCGTCGCCGCAGGGCGTCAGCTCGTCGGTCGGGCCCGCATCTGGCCAGGTGGCAGCCTCGACCATCTCACCGCGGTCGCCCTGCCGGGCCAGCGCCAAGCCAACCAGCACGACCGCGCCGCCGATCGCTTGCATGGCGGTGATGGCCTGGCCGACCAGCAGCCAGGCGGCCAGCACGGCGAACATCACCTCGGACAGGCCGACAAGCGACGCGAACCGGGGCCGCAGGCGGGCGATGCCCATGATGCCCAGCGTGTAGGCGATCGCGGTGGTGATCACGCCCAGGGCGATGACCGGCACCACCCACGACACCGTCAACCCCGCGACAACGGCGTCGTTAGTGGCGAATGTCAACGGCATCACGCCGAGCACGCCCAGCGAGCCAGTCACCGTGGCCCCGATGATGAGACCGCCCGCGGCCAGTGTGATCGGGCTCAAACCGCTTCCGTCAGCGGCCACCTGGTCGGACATCATGAAGTAGCACGCCGCGCACACCGCGGCCCCGAGGCCCCACGCCACGCCGACGGTGTTGATGTGGGCACCGGCAAAAACGTCAAGCACCAACGTGATTCCGACGATCGCCAGTCCGACGCCCGCCAACGTCATGTTGGTCGGCCGGCGGCGCGTGGTAACCCACAGATAGCCGACGACGAGGATCGGCGAGGTGTACTCCAGCAGCAGGGCGACGCCGACGGACAGGTGCGCGACGGCGTTGTAGTAGCACAGCTGCGCGCCTGCGATCGGGAAGATGCCGTACGCGATGACGCTCTTGTAGTTCTCGATGGCTTCCCGGATCCAGCCCGGCCTGACGAACGCCGCGAAAACCGCCATCGCGATCGCGCCCACGGCCATGCGGGCGGTGACCGCGCCGGTCGGGCTCCAGCCGGCGTCCATCAGCGCCTTGGCCAGAGGCCCGGACAAGCCGAAGCTCAGCGCGGAGGCAATGGCGAACACCATGCCGAGCCGGAAGTGATCAACGGACCTCCTCTGGGTCGTCGTCACCCTGCACCTCCGACATGTCACGAGTAAAATTAACTTTGGTCGTGACATTAGCCGGAGGGGAGGTCATGGGTCAAATGCTTTTTACTCATGACACGGAGCTCACATTGAAGGCCATATGTGTCCTGGTCAACACCGATCGCGTGGATGGCGAGCAGCTGGGCGACCTCGCGGCGCTTGATGCGTATCTGGACAGCTTCGGATGGACGGGTCGACGCGACCGTGATGAGACCGAGTTGAAATCGGTGCGCCGTCTGCGCGAGCGCCTGGGCAAGATCTGGGCGCTCGCCGACGACGAAGAGGCCGCCGTCGCGCAAGTCAATGCGCTACTGAGTGACACCCATGCGCAGCCGTGGCTGACGCGGCACCCGGAGATGCCGGAATGGCATCTGCACCTGGCGTCGGTTCACGATCCGCTGTGGCAACGCATGGGCGCGGAGATGGCGATGGCGCTCGCCGACCTGATTCGCGCAGGGGAATTGCGACGGCTGAAGATCTGCGCCGCCCCCGACTGCGAGGCGGTCCTGACGGACCTGTCACGCAACAGGTCCCGGATGTTCTGTGACACGGGCAACTGCGGCAATCGTCAACACGTCGCGGCGTATCGAGAACGCCGCGCCAAGGAGTCCGACGACGTATCGTGAGGTCGGCGCGATCGGCGCGCGACCGACGGGACGGGGTTCGGCATGAGTCTTCAGTTGGAGCACGAGTTTTCGTACTGGGTGTCGCTGAACCCGCCCATCGATTTCGGGGCCGGCCCCCTCGGACAGCGGATCTACGTCGAAGTCACGGGCGGGCAGGCCACGGGGCGGCGGTTCAACGCGCGGGCAGTCGGCGGTGGCGGCGACTGGATCCTGGTCGGACCAGACGGATTCGGCCGCATCGATGTTCGGCTGCACTTCGAGACCGACGACAACGCCCACGTCTACGTCCAGTACTTCGGTCTGCTCGAACTGAACCAGACCGCCGCGCAGGCGTTGGTCTCGGGGGTCGGCACGGAGTACGAGGATCAGTACTTCCGCACCACGCCGCGGTTCGAGACGGGCGACGCGCGGTACGCATGGATGAACCAGAGCGTGTTCGTGACCAAGGGCCAGCTGCGCAAGGGTGGCGGCGTGGAATACGAGGTCTACCGGGCGCTCTGAGCCTGTGCCAGCAGCGCTTGCGCCTCGGCCAATTCGGGCCACGTGCTTTCTGGGCTCAACTCTTTGACCGCTTCGGCCAGCGACGGCAGCGCCGCGCGGCCGCGCAACGTGTAGTCGTCCACGGCGGCGCGCAACGCAAAGACCGGGGCATGCTGCTTGCGGGACAGGGAAAGCGCGGACGACAGCAGCGCACTGCGGCCGTCGGGATCCTCTGTGGTGGCCGCCTTCAGCCTGAGCAGTTCGGCGTCGTAGTAATGCATTCCGGTGTCCTTGGCGAGTGCGAGCCCCGAATCGATCTGAGCGCAGGCCTGCTCGAGGCGGCCGGCCGCGATCAACAGCCGCGCCGCGTAGCCGTCGAACGAGGTGAGAAAGCTCAACGCTCCGACGTACCGGCACGCGGCTGTCCAACCGAGCATCGCGTCGATGCCCCCGGCTACCGCCGGTGAATCGCAATCCCCAATGGCCATCGCGGACATGGCGATCGCCACCGCATGCAGGCTGGCTCCGAGGGCGGTCCACTGGTCGAAGCCGTGTTGTTCGCCGCGGTGCCGGGTCTGCGCAGCGAGCTCGACGGCCCGGTCGTATTGGCCGGCCTCCAGCCGGAGCCACACCTCGATGAATTGGAGGTAGCAGAGGCTGAACGGCCCCTGCGGGAACACCAGCTCCTCGATGCGCGCGGCGCCGCGTTCCAGCGCTTCGTCAGCGCCGGCAAGGTCGCCCATGATCCAGCGCGCGTGCGCCAACCCGCAGAGGCCAAGGACCACGGGGTCATGAGGCATGAACCACTCTGCTTCGACATCGTGCTGGCCGCGGACCTTCATCAGCTCCGCCGCCTGCTCCAGTTGTTCCTTCGCGTCCAGGAAGTCGCCGCGCAGCCACGCCAATGTCCCTGAACCGCCGATGTTTTCGGTGAGCCACCACTCGCGGCCGTTTTCGACGCCGACCCGCAGTGATTCGACGATCTTCTGTGACCGACGCAGGTCACCGCGGCCCACGTAATATGTGAACAAGGCCATCAAGGTGGCGAACAGCTCGTCGGCGAGTGGATCGGTTCCGCCGAGCTCCAGGCAGCGCTCGAAATCCGCGGCAGCGACGGGGCTTCCGGGGCCCTCCGCCGCCGCGACCAGAAACCCGTGACGCAACCGCAAGCTGATTTCCCGTCGGTGGCGCTCGCGCCCTTCGGGCAACCGGTCGAGCAGATTCAGCGCCCTGGACAGGAACGTCATCGCATCGCTGAGCGCACCGACGTGGCGTGCGGCGCGCGACGCCCGTTGATAAGCAGATACCGCCTCGCCGATCCGGTTGGCGCGCTCGTAATGGCGCGCGATGATCGGCCAGTTCCGATCACCTTGCGAGGAAACGGATTTCAGGACGTCGGCGATCTGGCTGTGCAATGTGCGGCGGACGGACGGCGGAATCAGCTCGACGGCCACTTCCCGCAGGAGTTCGTGCCGGAAGCGCCAGGACTGATCCTCGGTTGGTTCGAGCACCCGGGAACTGCGCAACTCGGTGAGCACGACGTCAAACTGGTTGTCGGGCATCGCCACGACGGACCGCAGCAAGCCGACGTCGAATCGGCTTCCGATGATGGCCGCGGCCTGTATCACCGACATCGCGTTCTCGCTCGAGCGCAGCCGCGCGAACAGCGCCTCGTAGAGGGAGTCGGGCACCGGTACCGAATCACCTGCGTTGGCAGGCTGTTCCATGATCTTGGCGACGACTTCTTCGATATAGAGCGGCACACCGTCGCAGCGGCGGACGACCTCATTGCGTTCGCGAGCCGTCATCCTGGGGTGTAAAGAGGTGATCAGCTGATCGGTCTCATCGTGGCTTAGCGGACCCAGTTCGAAAACCTGCACTGCGGTGCTGGTCCGCAGCGATGTGAGCTCGCGCGATGTCATCACGATGAGCCCCCGGCCGACGTCTGGTTGCAGTAGCGAGTGCAGCACCTCGAGCGTCGACGGATCGAACCAGTGGGTGTCCTCAGCGAGCAGCAAACCGGGTCTATCTGCCAGACAACCGATCACGTATTCGCGAATGGCGCCTTGAATCTGCGCGTTGAGGCGATTCCCTTCGGCGGCCGCAGGCTCGTACCCTTCGCCGGGCGTGACACCGAGCACCGGGGCCAGCAGCGGAACCAAGGCGTGTGGATCCATCGAACGCGCCTCGAGTTCGGCGGTCAACCGGTCCAGCCGCTCTTGCGGGGATGCCGCGTGCGCGATCTGACAGCGGCGTTCGAGCAGTTTGCGGATCGGATACAGACCGACCTCGGTGTGCAGCGGCGAGCCGAGCAACTCGAGGACAACGCTATTCGACCGCTTCGCCAGCGCCACTGCCGCGCGCGCCAGGCGGCTCTTGCCGATGCCCGGCTCGCCGCGGAATGCCACGGCGGCAAGGCTTTTAGCGCCCGAGACGACGTCGTTCCACTCTGCTGTGATGGCCGCGAGTTCGGGTTCGCGTCCGATCAGGGGACCGGTGGATGCAGGCGTCGCCTCCCGCTCCGCTGTCGGGCGGAACGACACGACCGGATCGTCGACGCCTTTGACGCGGACGGCCGGGCGCGCTTCGAGGGTGAAGTTGTCGCGGACGAGACGTTCGACGGCTTCCGACACGGCGACGGTGCCGGGGTCGGCGATGCTGCACATCCGGGCGGCGAGGTTGGCTGCGAAGCCGTAGACGTCATCCTGGGCCGTGTCGAGGTAGACCAGGCCTCGGTGCACGCCGACCCGCACGCTGATGTCGAACCCGAAACGTTGACGCACGCGCGCGCTGAGCCGCTTGACGTCGCGGGTGATGTCGAGTCCGGCCTGCACCGCGCGCACGACGTCGTTCTCGTGTGGGTGTGGGTGGCCGAAGACAGCCAGCAGGCCGTCGCCCTTCGTGTTCCCGATGTGGCCGCCGTAAGAGTTGACGATCCGGAGTACTTCGTCGCGGTATCGGCCGACGACCGTGCGGTAGGTCTCCGGTTCGATCCTGGTGGACAGCTCAGTCGAGTCGACGAGGTCGGCAAACAGGATCGTGATCCGCCGAATTTCACCGTTTCCCGCCGGTGCGGCCAGGACCTCCTCCGCATCGGCGTTGGTCTCGTCGACGGCAAGGACTCGACCGGCGAGTTCGTCAGCGGTCGCTCGGTCTCCCTGGTTGAGGGCGCTGACGGCACGGTCGAGCAATTCATCAATCGCCGACCGGTCGGGTTCGAGGTCGGTCACCCTCCAATTGTCGCCGCGACGCCTCGATATCGCGGCGTTTGCCCGTGAGTCCGATCGTGTGATCTGCGCTACGGCAGATAGAAGCCTCGGACGCGGTGGTAGCGACCGTGTCCGAGCACGATGTTGGCCGCCTGCAGACCGGACAGGACCGCCGACTCGATGCAGCCTGAGTTCAATCCTGAATCGGTCCAATCACCGGCGAGCACCAGGTTGTCATAGCCGCTTTCATCGGGGCGAAGGCGGTACTTGTCACTGCCGGGCACCGACAACACGTACCGATCGGACGGATCGATGTTGACGCTGAGGTGCTGCGTTGCCAGGGCCGCACCGCCGCGTCGACCGCCTGCGCCGGCGAGGAGATTCCAGGCGAAGCCTTCTTCGGTGACCGCGCCGGGCATGTGCACGCCGACCCGGTGGTCGAGGAAATGCAGGGCCTCGGCCTCGGCGCGTCGGCGGCAATGCGCGACGTACTCGTCGTGCGACATCGTCGTCGGCCACTCGGCGTCCAGGGCGCCGCAGAAGTAGCCGACGGTCTTCGGGCGGTCATCGGCCGGCCAGTTCTCCGCCCACAGCGTCTGCGGCATCGAGGAGAAGGTGTCGATCGGCGGGATGTAGCCACTGGTGGTGATGGCGGGTGCGGCCAGGCCGAGCTCCTTGTGGTCGGGTCGCAGCCAGATCTGCAATCCCTGGGTGGCGATCGTGCGGACGTTGGTCACCATCTCGCGCCATTCGGGCCGGTCTGCAATGAGTTCCTGGGCGACGATCTCCACCATGCCGAGGGACACGGCCAGGATGACTTTGTCGAAGTCCACGCCGCGGCGAAGCACCCGAACCTCGGCGTCGTCGCGTGGCCCGAAGTAGGACTCGAGGTCGTCGATGCCCTCGCGTGGCTTGATCTGTTCGACGCGCGGCCGGTTGGGGAAGACGGGGAGCCGATGGATCCTCGTCAACGGGTCGTATTCGTCGACCCCGTCGGCCAGCCAAACCTGGCGGCCCATGGTGATGGCGTCGACGTTGTGCCGGTTGCCGTCGAGTTGCAGCGCGTCGAGCCGATGGAAGAACTCGAATCTGACACCGCGCCGCTTGAGCGCTTGATACATCGGCGCCATGACGATGTCGCCCATGCCGGCGGTCATCTTCCAGAAGATGGCGCCCTTGTAGGTGAAGAACATCAGGCCGACGAGCAGCATCCCGACACCCGCGGCGAAGGTGGGGCGTTCCAGCTGACCGTTCTCGTACCCGAACACCATGTTGTACATGGCCCGCAGGACGGGAAACTCGAGGACGTCCGGGTGCGCGCCGTGCCGCAGCACCCATGCGCCGTAGTCCTCGTCGTTGATCGCGCGGAAACCGCGCGGATCGGTGATCAGGCCGTCGGCCATCACCCCGCGGGTGATCGTGAGCACCAGGCACAGCAGGATCCACGTCAACCGGTGATCGGTGCGCCGCTCGTAGTCGAGAGTGCCCCTGACGACTTCCAGCGCATGGGTCAGGGCCTCGACTTGGGCATCGGGAGTCGGTAGGGGATCGGCGAGCACTGCGGTTGCAGCCAGCACTGCGCGACGCACGATATCGAGAGTGCGTGCCTTAGACGGTATTTCGGGTGACGTCGACAGAGTGAGCCCGGTATCGCCCATCGCCTGCAGTGAATCGGAGAAGTCGAGGATCAACTGCAGGGCGCGTTGCAGGAAATGAATGACATCCAGCTGGCCCGACGGACCGTCGGGCTCACCGGGCAACTCGTCGTTACCGGTGAAACGGCCGAGCCACAACTGCCATTCGTCGTTCCAGCGGTCCGTCGCGCCGACGTCGTTGGCGGGAATGAACGCCTGGTCCCACCGCTGGACGGGTGCCGTGGGATCGGTTGTCGGCCGGTCCAATTCGGCGTAGCACTCACGGATCAGCGTGAAGGCGTTCTCGTAAGAGCCGATCCACACGTGCAGGCCGTGCTCCTCGATGCGGCCGTTCTCGCCTCTGCTGGACGCGCCCTTACCGCCCAGCCGCCAGCCCCGCTGGTAGACGGTGATCGACTCGAAGCGGTTCTGCCAGCCCGGCTCGCTGAGTCGCCAGGCAGCGGCCAAGCCCGCCATGCCGCCGCCGAGGATGGCGATGCGTTCTTTACGTGTCACGTAATGCGTTGATCGGCAACGGGATCAAAGAGAGATGGAGACATCCACGACATCAGGAGGCTCTGGAGGTTCCTTCTTGGGGTATTCGGCCTTCACCGTGCCCTTGTAGACACCGCTGACCAGATCGCTCGCGTCGACGAGAACGACGAATTTGGTGACCCCTGGTTCCAGGACCGGCGGATCGAAGCTGATCTTGTGCTCGGCGATTGCCGCCTCGGTCCCTTCCCGTTTTATGTTGTCCACCTTTAAAGTTCGCGGTTCACCGGTTCGCGACGGCGGTGCCGCGAACTCATCCGACCGCACTGGGTGCACCTCGAAGCGCGCAGGTCCGGCGGCCACCGTTTCGACAATCTCCATGCCGCCTGCGATTCCGATATCGATCAGCCGCGTCATCGACTCCAGCCACTTCTTGGAGCTGTACTTGTTCTTCCCCTTCTCCATGTGGATGGCCGCGTCCTGCATGACAGTGCCTGTCTGAGTGACCATGCGGCGCACGACCGAGGCGATGTATTCACCCATCGCGAGCACGGTGTCCGGCGGCTTCTCTTCGAAGGCGATGCGGCCGATGTGTGCCGCGCCGGTGATGCCGATGCCGGCCAGTTTCGTGACTGTGTCGATCACGTCCTTCAGCTCATAGGCATCGGCGTCGATTATCTTCGACTCCGCGGACACAACTGCGGCCGACTCGTCGACCATTTTCTTGGCGGTGTCAGCGACGCGCTGTGTGACGCGGACCAGGGGCGGTTCGGGTTCTGTCATCAGTTGTTTCCTTTGGTCGCGTCCTCGGGCGGCGGCTGCAGAGCCGTGGCCGCAGCGTCGAATACGTTCGTCGCGTATTGGGTCATCTCGCGGCCGAGTTCGGCGCCGAGTTCGGCGACTTCATCGCGTGAGATCCCTTCCCCGTCACTCCACTGGACGGCGAACTTCGTGCCCAGCCTCTTGCCCCGCTCGATGCCGTCGGTCAGTTGGACGCGCATGGCTTCGATGATGGCTCCGCGCCAGCCGTCGATCAGTTCGACTTCCTCGGCGGCCTCGCTGACGGCGTCATCGGAGGGCTGGTCTCCCGGGTCCGTCCCACCGGTCGGATCTTTGTACTGCCCGGCCGGCTTCGGCACAGAGGGCGTGAAGTTGGTGGTGCCAGACGTCGGCGTCGCGCTAAACATCCGGCTCATCGCGTCTCCCCAGCCGAAGCCACACCCCATCGCGGCGGTCGCGGTGGCGCTCACACCGCGAATCCGCACCTGCTTGCATGTGCGGATCTTCACCAGGGAGTCCTCGTCACCGGGAGTCGTCGGAGTTGCCCAGATATAGCCTGCGTCCACCTCGACCAGCTTGCAGTCCCCGATCCGGGGATTGTCGAGGTCGTAGTTGATGTAGATCCCTTCACCGTCGGTGCTGACGCCCTTCCAGTACCGCAACGCCGTCCGCATCTGCCACTGCGTTTCGTCACCGCTGACGCTCTCCAACACGCGCGACCAACCGCCTGACGGATCCGGGTTCAGCGGCGGCTGCAGTTCCATCGATACGAAGAACTCGCACAGATCGGGCCAGTTGAGCGGATCGATGATCTCCTTCATCTGTTTGAGTGTGAAAGGCGACTCCCACGAGGTGGTGAGCACGGTGCAGAACTTCCCGTCGATCTTGCGCAGCGCTCCCGAGCACAGCGGCCGGCGCATGACGTCTTGAAGGTCGGGATCGACGGCGTTCTTGGCGACAAAGTCTGTGACAGCGGCGTATTGGGCTCGGGTCGTGGCGAAGCTCAGGGCGTTTTTCAGATCCGTCACCGCGTTCCCGGTGGGAGGTATCTGATTGCCCGGTATCTCAGGGAGTGGTTCGTCGTTGTTGCGGCCGATCACCGGCAGCAGGACATCAAGCGGGTCAGGCATCTGTGCTGACGACAAACGTGATTCAGGCAGCAGCTCAGCCGGCGGCTGACCCTGTAATACTTCTTCCATCCTGGCCACGTTGCTCAGGACCGAGGCCGCATATATCGCCCGCGACTGAGTGCCCGGGTCCACTGTCCTCTCTTCGGCTGGTCCGATCGCGAGTTCCTCGAGCGCTTCGGGATAGCTGGGGAACGTCACGGGCCCTTCGCGCGTGATCGGGGTGCCGCTCACCGAGTCGACCGGAGTCAATTCGTCCCGTTTGAGGAAGTGCTTCAGTTCGCGGTACCAGCCCCGCTGTCCCACGCCGGTTGTGCCGGGCAGGAAGCTCTCGACCATTTTCACAGTCTCGTTGTGCAGGTCGCCGCTACATACAACTTCATCGATGGTGCCGAGCAGAGCCATTTGCGCATGAAGTTTCGACATATCGCGCCTCCCGCTGGTCGCGGATCTAGCATATCGACACACGCCCATTGCGCAGGGCGAATGCGGAAGAGGTGCTGATGGCAGACAGACCGATGGATGACGATGCCGGCATCGCCGATTTGCCATGGGCGTCGGTATTCGATCCGGCCGCCAATGTGCGGGCGCTCAGTGCAATTCAGGCGCGCGGGTTTCGCGCCGCCACCGAAGTCGTCGACCGCTTCGTCCGTATCACAGAGATGGGATTTGCTGCGCCCACCGGTCCGGACGACGAGGACGCCGCGTTCGAGATGCCGCGGGTTCCCGAGATCGGCCGGATCGTCAAGTCCTTGCAGAAGGTAATCAGTCAACTCGGCGAGTCGGCACTTTCCGGATCGACATCGGCCGAGGCCGGTCTGGATTTGGTGAACTCCGCGACGACAGGCGAGGTTCGCCTCGACGCCGTCGAATCGGGTTCGACGGCGACCGAGGTGTGGCTGCACAATCGCGGACCGGTCGATATGGGCAAGGTGCGATTGCGTTGCAGCGACCTGCTTTCCCACGACGGTGCGGTGATCAGTTCTTCGTGCGTCCGATTCGAGCCGGACGTGGTACCTATGCCCGCGCGCTGCAGCCGCGGCGTCACCATCGAAATCGACCTGGTGCCCGACCAACTGCCAGGTTGCTATCGGGGCACCCTGCTTGCCGACGGACACGCCGACGTCTGGTTACCCGTGGTGCTGAACGTGAAGACATCCGGGTCATGACGGACACCGCCGACCGCGCCGACGTGACGGCGGCCGTCGAGGATCGGCTGCGTCGGGTCGGTCGGAAGATCCGGTCTTCGATGCTCGATGCCATGCCGGACGGCGAGCCCGTGCGGTGGTTGTACGGACCGATGCGGGAGTACCCGTCGCGGCCAGGCAAGGCGTTGCGGCCGGCCTTGTGCATGTCGGCCGGGCGGGCGTTCGGCGGCGCGGCCGACGACCTACTGGGTGTCGCGGTCGCAATCGAATTGCTGCACAACGCGTTTCTGGTGCACGACGACATCGTCGACGGCAGCGAGATGCGGCGCGGCCGACCGACACTCGCATCGAAGTATGGTTTGGCGGCCGCACTCAACGCCGGTGACGCACTGGCCGTTGTCGCCGGCCAGGTGTTGCGACGCGCCACACGCCGGTTCGACCGCGACCTCGCGGACTTGGTGTGGGCCGAGTTCGACACCATGGCGATGCGCACCCTCGAGGGCCAGGCCACCGAAGCGGGGTGGCTGCTCGACAACGTCGAGCAGTTGCGCCCCGAGGACTACCTCGAGCTGATCATGCACAAGACGTGTTGGTACACCACGATTCATCCGTTGCGCGTCGGTGCCATGGTGGGTTCCCGCGGCACCGCCGAACTGGCGCCGTTGGTGCGGTTCGGATTTCACTTCGGCGCCGCATTCCAGATCCGTGACGACATGTTGAACCTCGTCGGCGACGAGAAGATGTATGGCAAGGAGATTCTCGGTGACCTGTACGAGGGCAAGCGCACCTTGCCCCTGGTCCACTTGACCGCCAATGCCCGTGGCGCCGACCGTGATTTGGTGCTCGAGTACTTGAACATGCGCCGCGACGAACGCACGCCCGAACTGGTTCGCACCATCCGCGACCTGATGGATGACTACGGAAGCATCGAGTTCACGACAAAGTTCGCCGAGGGCATCCTGTCGGTCGCCGAGGATTACTTCCAGGAGGCCTTCGCCAGCGCCCAACCGGGCCACGATCTCGATTTTCTGCGCTCGTTGGTGCCTTACGTGTGGGCGCGGTGGCGCTGACATAGCCGGGCTGGGGTGCGGTGGATCCGAACACAATGCCCGCAGCCCGCCGCATAATCATCGTCTCGCTGCGACGGGCGGAGGCCTACGGCGACAACTTTGCAATGGCGTGCGCGCTATGGGCATGCGGCACAGTGCTGTTGCGCCTATCCGATGGATCTTCGGATGCCGCGGTCGAGTACCTGAAGTCGGCGCGCGACATCATCACCAAACACCGCACGGTGGTGGTGGCACTTGCCCCGATCGAAGCGGACCTGGCGCTGGTGGCCGCGCGTGCGGGTGAGGTGGACAGCGGGATCGAAACCCTGCGCGCGGTGATCGCACGCCAGTTGGAGAACTTCGACGTCACGTTCATGGGCGTGACGATCCCTGCGCTGATCCAACTCCTGGTGGAACGGGGCCGACCCGAGGACCTCGCGGAGGCGGCCGCGATGGTGCAGGGACTCGAAGTGCAGGCCGAGAATCTGCAGTTGCCAGCGATGCAGTTGTGTGCGGCCTTCTGCAGGCAGGTGCTGGCTGACACTGACGACGACGTTCGGGCGGCGCGGCGGGAGTCCGCCGACATCGCGGAACGCATGTCTGCCCGCGGCGATTTCATCCGGATACACTCCGACTGATCCAGGTCGCTTTGAGCTTCCGGGTTAGCACTGCCGCCGCCGAGCCGTACATGAGTCTCCTTATATGAGTTTGCTCGGTTTTGCGGGTGGGCACCACTGCTTGATGGGAAGATCGCTCCGGGAATCGAGGCGAGGAGCGCTATGCGGGCAACGGCCGGGTCGTTAGCAAAATCAATTACTGTCGCTATCTTCACGGTCCTGGCCGCGTTGATCCTCGGCGTGACACAGGCGATGACGACGGCCGTCACCGCCGCCATCGGTCTGACGGCATACCAGGCCATCATCGTCCCTGGCACCGGCACACAGCATCCCGCGCAAGTGCCCAACTATCTGGATCACGCCGTCGGCTACTACCTGATACCCGCCGGAGACTGTGGTCCGAGTGAGTCGTGCGCACCCGTCACCGGTGTGGAATATCTCGCCCAGTTCTGGCCGATACCGCTGCCGGGATGGGGTGGCCTGAAAGGTGCCAAGTGGAACGTCTCGGTGAAAAGCGGCGTGCAAGGACTGACCGGCGCCTACGACAAGGCAATACTCACTGACGACAACATCGCGATATTCGGTTACTCGCAGGGCGCCACTGTGGCGAGCATGTTCAAAGACCTGCACCGCGACGACCCGGAGGAGTTGAAGGCAAGAACGACCTACTTCTTCATCGGCAATCCGCAGCGCCCTGACGGCGGCGTCTTCGAGCGGTTAGCGATCCTCGGCACGGTGCCGATTCTTGACGCGACATTCGGCAACCCGACTCCGACGGACACGTGCGAGCGAGCCGACGAAACGCACTGCGCCAGCGACTTCGCGTTGATGTACGACGGCGTCGTCGACTTCCCGGAGTGGATTCTCAACCCGCTCGCCATCGCCAACGCGGCCGCCGGCTTCGAGTACGTCCACGGCACTTACCTGGCGCCCGACGGTGACGATCCGCTCGACGAGACGCCGTACGGCTACCAGCCAGACGAGGTAGAACAACTCATAAGGAACGCCGAGGCGGAGTGCAGCGAACAGAACTTCTGCCAGCGCCACGGCGACACCATCTACATCACGTTGCCTGCGCGGTTCTTGCCGCTGTATCAGCCGTTCATCGATCTCGCGGAAGCGACAGGTACGTCGGCGCTGGTGGTCCCGTTGGTCGACCTGGTGTCGCCGCTCACGCAGACCCTGATCGAAACCGCCTACACTCGCGACGACTACGGCAAGCCTTCACCGGTGACCCTGCTGCCGCGCTTCAACCCGATCGCGGTCGCGGGCGATCTGGTGCGCGACATCCCCGAAGGCATCCAGATGGCGCTCGAGCCAGGCCGCACACAGCTGCCCGGATCACCGGGGCCCGTGACGACCAGTGACATGACATCTGAGGAGACATCTCCCGCGCCGCTCGTGGATAGCACTCCACCCGTGACGACGCCTGATACGACGGCCGTCGCGGCGACGACCGCTGTCACAAACGATGACGCTGCCAACGACGCAACCAAGAAGACCAAGGCGTGGGACGGCAAGCCGCTGACCCGGCTGAGCCTCATCGCAACGCCCGGTGGTGGTGCGTCGAACGACGGGCAGGGAAAGTCCAGCCGCCCGATTCGTGACGCGCTGAAGAACTTCCATCCGGTGCGCGATGTCGTGAAGGCGGTGAAGAACGCGGCGAAGGACGCGCTCGGGAACGGCAGCAAGACCACCAAGGACAAGCAGGACGACTCGTCGGGGGACTGACCCGCGAAACTGTATTCCCGCAGGTGCCTTCTCGCACTTTCGCTGCGGGGATGCAATCTCGCGGGGCGGAAAATTGGTGAAGGGTTGTAACTCCGGGCGCCGTTAGGCTGGCTCCCGGGGGAGTATGGCTCGTCAACCGACGACTCGGCTGCAGGTCAGCGGCTACCGCTTTCTGGTGCGCCGGATGGAACACGCGCTGCTGCGCGGCGATATCGAGATGCTGCATCCGGTACGCACACAATCGCTTTCGTTCATCGGCGGATGCGTTCTCGCGGTCATCGTTGCCGCAGGTTGCGCGATTCTGGCGTATTTGCGACCGGATGCGGCATTGGGCGACGCCCCGATCGTCATGTCGCGCGACGGGGCGCTCTATGCCCGCAGCGGCGATGCGCTGCATCCCGTCCTGAATCTGGCATCAGCCCGACTCATCGCCGGCAGCGACGCTAAGCCGAAGCTCGTCGACGCAGGCGCCATCGGCCAAGCCAAACGCGGTCCGCTGCTGGGCATTCCCGGCGCACCCGCTGCGATCGGCAAGCCGCTGGGCGACGACATCGCGTGGACCGTCTGCGACGGTGCAACGACGACAATGATCGCCGGTCCGCCGAAGGTCGTCGAGCAGGCGCAGCCCGCAGTCCTGGTCACTCCGCGGTCAGAAAGCGCGGCGACGACCTACCTGCTGTATGACGGCTGGCGCGCCGAAGTCGACCTCCGCAATCCCGCGGTGGTGTGGGCCCTGCGGCTGGATAGCGTTGAGCCGCGGCCGGTGTCGCGGATCCTGCTCGACGCGATTCCGGAGGCGCCGCCGATCGCACCGCCGCATGTCCCCGGGCTGGGTTCACCGGGAGCCGTTGCGGGCCAACCGGTGGGCACCGTGATCCGCGTGCCCCGCGTCGACGCCAACGACTACTTCGTGGTGCTGGCTGACGGCGTTCAACGTGTCGGCGAGGTCGCAGCCGACCTCATCCGCATCGCCGGTTCGCAAAGCGGCCGTGACGTCGTTTCGCTGTCGCCCGGCGGCCTCGCAGGCGTGCCGGTCGTCGACACCCTGCCCGTATCGGCACTACCGCGCCGCGCAGGAACCCCCCGCGGCAAGGGTGACGGCGTGCTGTGCGCGCAATGGCTGAACACCGCGAATACCTCTCTGTGGCTGGATGATTCGTCACCAGCATCTGACGTTGTCGACCTCGCACAAGCGGACGGCGACGGGCCCAACCTCGACACGGTTGTCATACCGGCGGGCCGAAGCGCATATGTGCGTGCGACGTCGCTGACCGGGAAAGGGCGCGGAAAGGGACCGCTGTACCTGGTGACCGACAGCGGCGTGCTCTTCGGCATCCGCGACGAGGACGCCGCGGCGCACCTCGGCTTAGGCGGCAGCCCGGCGACGGCTCCCTGGCCCGTGCTGTCACGACTGCCGCGCGGTCCGGAATTGAGCAGGGAGGCCGCGTTAATCGCGCATGACGGCATCGGTGCGCCGCCGTGACCACCCGACGGTCGCGGTCATCGTGATCACGGCCGCGGCGATCGCCACGCATACGCCCGCGCCGCTGAACGCGACACGGCGTGCACCGCTGTCAGGCGGATCTGAGAGCGGCGGTGCGACAGTGGTGTGGTCATTGCGCGGCGGGGTGACGACGCTCATGCGTGCGCCGGAGGGTTCGCCGGTGACGGCGGCGAGCGCGTCCACAACCCCGTGGCCGACGAACGGATCCCATCCCGATGGCGGCCGGTGCGCAGTGTCCTCGATCCGCCGCATCACCTGCCGCGCGGTGAGATGCGGCGACCTCGCCCGCACCAGCGCAGCGATCCCGCTGACCACCGGCGCCGCATAACTGGTGCCCACGATGGGCATCGGATCACCGAGCACGGGCAGGGTGTCGACGAGGCCTTCGCCGTCGGCGTCCAGCGATATCACCGCTTCGCCGGGCGCGGCGACGTCGACCCACGGCCCCGCGAGCGTGAACTCGGACGGTGCGCCCTGCGGATCGATCGAGCCGACCGTGAGGACGTAGTCGTCGTACCAGGCCGGGCTGACAACGACTTTTACCGATTCCCAGTCGGGCTCGCCGGCACCGGCAGGGTCCACCGGGTTCTGGTCCGGGCAGTGCCCGAGCCCGCCGACGTTGCCTGCCGCCGCGACGACGACGGCGTTCTTCACCTCGACCGCGTACTCCAAAGCGGCGCCGAGCGCTCGATCGTCGAGCGGGTCCGCGGCGTCGACACAGGCGATGGAGGAAATGTTGATGACGGTGGCACCCAGGTCCGCCGCCGTGCGGACAGCCATCGCCAACGTGTTGACATCGCCGACGCCGGGCGCCGATCGTCCGGCCGGCGCGAATTTGACGCTCGACTGCCGGATGCCGATGATCGTCGCGTCCGGTGCGACGCCGCTGAATCCGCCGCGGTCGTTGGTCGCCGCGATGATGCCGGCCACCACCGTGCCGTGCCCGTCGCAGTCGTCGGTGCCGTCACCGGTGGACACGTAATCCCCGCCGGGGACGAGGCGGGGCAGCAGCCGGTGCCGTGCGACACCGGTGTCGATGACGGCGACCGTCTGGCTGGCGCCGCGGCTGAGCCGCCACACGGCCTCGAGGTCAAAACCCTGCAATTGCGTCGGACTCTCCGGTCGTGTTGTCTCGGTGGAACTCACGCACTGTTGCCTCTGCTCCGTCGGCTCCGGCGGAGACGGCGGGCGCGGGGCAGGTAGCCGCGCGTCGTCGACCACCGGCGGGGTGACCGCATCCGCTGCGGGCGCCGACCAGACTGGGAGCGACGCCAGCGCGACGGCCGCGAGCAGCCTGAAGGCTCGACACGTCATGGCAGGCTCAGGCCGCGAACGAGGCCGAATACGCCTGCGACCCAACAGGCGAGCGGTACGACGGCCGCCAACGCGACGTACTCGACCACGTCGACCGCCCGGCGCGCGACGGGACTCAACCGACTGTCAAGATCAGCGCGGGCGAGATACAGCGCACCACCGCCGAGGACGACAGCGGCTAGGCTCAGCGATCCGGCGTGTCGTGGCGCCGAGAGCACCGCTTGCGCTAAAACGGCAGTGGCGCAGACCAATCCACTCGCAACCAGCGCAGTCGGTCGAACGGCACCGAGTTGCTGCCGTGCCCGAAGCAGCAGCACGGCCGACATCGCGACAGCGAACAGGATGGCGCTGATTGCGGGTTCATGTCGGTCTGCGGCGACAGCTACCACGCCGGCCGCAGTTGCCGCAGAAAAGCCCACCAACAGCCCCGTCAACGTGCAGTGAGCACGTCCGGCTCGCACGTCGTCGACCGCATCGTCGTCGAGGGACCCGTCATCGGTCAGCATCTGTGGTGTCGGCATCCGAGGCGCCAGCCCCGCCAGAGCGATCGACAGTCTGGCCGCCACGCCTGACAAGGCCAGTGATACCGCCGTCAGGGCGGCGCCCGCGGCGGCCAGGGATGCGGGCCAGAAGACGGCCGCCACCGCGACCACCGCCATCGTCCCCATGAACGCGATGACGGCGATGAACTCCGTCGTTCCCTGACCTGTCACATGAAGCACGACTGTCGCTGTTGCTGCGCAAACCGCCGCTGCAAGAACGAAATTCGGCGGCGCTGGACCGTTCGGCACCATCAGGAAGCCGGCGACGGCAGCGAAGACGGTGGCCGTCAGCCCGAGCGTGACGGTCGGCAGCGGGTCAGGGTCGACGCGGCTTGCGACGACAGATGCGACCGTCGCCAACAGCGTCACCGCTGACGCAACGACAGCTCGACTGCCCGGCGGCGCGCCGGCGGGCCAACCGAGGGCCACCGCGCCGACGCCGGCCGACCACAGACATGCACCGGCACCGGCGCGGCGCAGCCAGCCGCGATCGGTTACGGGAATTGCGTCGGCAACGCTGTGCCACGAATCGTGCTGTTGGACCGTCATCGCGACCGCCTCGGCCGTCAGCAACAGGACATCGCCATCGCGGACTCCGTTCTCCTGCAGCGTGATCGACTCGTCAAGCACGGTGCCATCGGGCCGCGACAGTACCCACCGATCGTCGAAACGCGCTTCCCGGCAGCCCGTCAAGTCGACGATGCTCGGCAGGAGTTCGCCGAGTTCGCGTCGCGTGGGCAAGGCGAGATCGACCGCCTCCGCCCCTTCTCCGTGGTCGGTGTGCACCGTTACCCGACACAGTCCTGACGCCATCATTCCTCCCCCCCGCGATTCACCGTAGCCGCGCCCAGCGCCTCGGACTTTCCGAAAATCCCCTGCTGTGGAAGAGGAACCAGACGGGCCGCAACACCGTCTAACCGTCGATGGAGTTCGTGACCGAGCCGCGTTTGGATGCGCCGCCGACCGACCTCGGCGAGGTGGTCGTGCGACCGCCGCCGGAAGTGCGTCGCGATGCGCCGGCGAATCCGCTCGCCCGGTTATTGCCTCTCGCGCTTATGGTCGCGACCGTCGGGATGATGGTCTTCTACTTCACCTCGGGTGCGACCGTGACGCGCAACCCCATGTTCATGTTCTTTCCGGTGATGATGTTGGGATCATTGCTGGGGACCGTGGTATTCGGTGCGCGCGGCGGCAACCGTACGGCAGAGATCAACATGGATCGCCGCGACTACCTGCGTTACCTGGCGTCGTTGGACGTGACGATCACGAAGACCGCTGAGAATCAACACCGTTCATTGTGGTGGCGCCATCCGGATCCCACCGCGCTGTGGACGTTGGTCGGCACCAGGCGGATGTGGGAGAGAACCCCCGACGACGTCGACTTCGGCCAGGTCCGCGTCGGAACGGCCAGCCAGGATCTGTCCACGCCGCTCGTATCGCCCGAGCTCGGGCCGGTCGAGGACCTCGACCCGGTGACGACGAGCGAGTTGCGCCGGCTCATTCGGCGACGCTCGACGGTGGCCGACCTGCCGGTTGCGCTCGAGTTGAACGCCGCGGCGGCCTACTGCATCGACGGGGAAACCTCGGCGGGACGTGCGCTGGCTCGGGCCATGGTTTGTCAGCTGGCGGTGCTGCACAGCCCGGCACACCTGCGCATCGTCGCCGTCGTCGACGCCCTCACCGGCGCGGAGTGGGAATGGCTCAAATGGCTTCCACATCACCAGCACCCGCACGCGACGGACGACGCCGGTGCCGCCAGGATGACCTACACCAGCCTGACGTCCGCCGAGGCCGCGCTGAACAGTGAATGTCGGGTGGTCGTGGTCATCGACGGCGGGCTGGCAACCCGGGAGCACGCGGCTTCGAGCGCGTCGGCGGCTGCGACGCTCCTGGAGCTGGGAACGTCCTGTCACGACATCGCGGACCGAAACGGCATGCGGTTGACCGTGACTCGTGATGCCTTGATCGGGCAATCTTCTGCCGGCGACCAGACAGCCGCGCGGCCCGACGGCATGACGACAGGACAGGCGCTCGCCTGCGCCCGCCGCATATCCGCGTTCCGGCCCGCCGCCGTCGGCGAAGCGGCCGCTGTCACGTCGGCAGCATGGCCCGACCTGATGGGTATCGGCGACATCGGTCGCCTCGACCCGGTGACGGTGTGGCGCCGCCGCAGCGCCGGTCGGCGCCTGCGGGTGCCCATCGGGGTGTGCGAGCAGGGCTTGCCGGTGGAGCTCGATATCAAGGAGGCCGCCGCCAACGGAATGGGGCCGCATGGCTTGTGCATCGGTGCCACGGGCTCAGGCAAGTCGGAGTTCCTTCGCACGCTCACGCTGGGGATGATCACCGCCCACCCGCCCGAGACGCTGAACCTGGTGCTCGTCGACTTCAAGGGAGGAGCAACATTCCTCGGGTTCGAACGCGCACCGCACGTCGCCGCCGTCATCACCAACCTCGCCGACGAGGCGCATCTCGTCGCACGGATGAAAGACGCCATCGCCGGCGAAATGAACCGGCGCCAGGAATTACTCCGCACTGCGGGCAATTTCGCGAACCTTGCCGAGTATGAGCGCGCGCGTGCCGCCGGCAGGGGATTGGCGCCGCTGCCGGTGCTGTTCATCGTCGTCGACGAATTCTCTGAACTGCTCAGCCAGCACCCGGATTTCATCGATCTGTTCATCGCGGTGGGGCGGCTCGGCCGGTCGCTCGGTATGCATCTGCTTCTCGCGAGCCAACGGCTGGACGAGGGACGGTTGCGGGGATTGGAGTCGCACCTGTCCTACCGGATCTGTCTCAAGACGTTCTCGACCAGCGAGTCGCGGGCGGTGCTCGGCGTCCCGGACGCCTATCACCTGCCCAGCAATCCAGGTGCAGCCTTCCTGAAGACCGGATCCGAGGACCCGCGCCGTTTCCAAACCGCCTATGTCTCCGGCCCATACACCGAGCGGTCCAGTCGAGAGGCCGACCCCGCGGTTGCGCCGGTCCCTCGGCTGTTCACCGCGGCGCCGATGGGCCGTGTCACGGTCGCTAGCGAGCAGACGGCGGAATCCGTGTCCAGCAGAACAACACTGGAAGCCGCGCTCGACCGGCTTCAGGGGTACGGCCCGCCCGCACACCGAGTATGGCTGCCGCCGCTGACGGAGCCGCCCATGCTCGACACTTTGCTGCAGCACACGGGTGCTCCCGCCTCGCTGACCGTGCCGATCGGCCTCGTCGACTGCCCGTTCGAACAGCGGCGCGACCTGCTGATCGCCCAACTCGGCGGTGCGGCGGGCAATGTCGCCGTCGTCGGCGGTCCTCGGTCGGGCAAGTCGACGGCGGTGTGCACGCTCATCGCCGCTCTAGCCGAGACACACGACCCGAGCGAAGTACAGATCTACTGCCTCGACTTCGGCGGCGGCACCTTGTCGTCCCTGCTGCCGCTGCCGCACGTCGGCTCGGTGGCGGGCCGGCGTGACGCCGAGTTGGTACGGCGAACGGTCGTGCATCTGGAATCGCTTCTGCGAGCGCGGGAAACAGAGCCGGTATCCGGCCACGTGTTCCTCGTCATCGACGGCTGGGCAACCGTCCGGCAGGAATTCGAGACGCTGGAGTCAACCATCACCGCCCTTGCCGCTCGGGGGCTGTCCTACGGCATCCACGTCGTCGTCGCCGCGTCCAGATGGGCCGAGATCCGGCCCGCGCTGAAGGATCAGATCGGCACCCGGATCGAGCTGCGGCTCGGCGACCCAGCGGAATCCGAGATGGATAGAAAGCGCGCCCGCCAATTGATGCAGAGCCCGCCCGGTCGCGGCATCACCCATGACGGCCGAGAATTCGTCATCGCCCTGCCGAAGCCCGACGCGGCTTGCGTGGACCGGCTGCACGCCCGCTACGGCGGTCACGTGGCGCCCCCGATCGAGATCCTGCCGACGCGGGTCGAGCTCGACGCCATCGCTGAGCGGTTCATGCCGTCGCGACCGGCCACCGAGATCCTGCTCGGAATCGGTGAAGCCGACTTGTCGCCTGTAGCTGTGAATTTCGGCGCTGAGGCGCACTTCGTCGTCCTCGGCGAAGGGGAATGCGGCAAGACAGCGACCCTGCGGACGCTGTGCCGTGAGATCGTGCGAACGAACACTCCGCGCACGGCCCAACTGTTCATCGTCGACTACCGGCGCGCGTTGCTCGGGGTGGTGGAGACCGACCACCTCGCCGGATACACGCCCTCGGCCGCGGCGATCGCACCCCAAGTGACCGGCCTTCTGGAACGACTCGCCGCGCGGATGCCCGGCGCCGAGGTGACGCAGCAGCAGCTGCGCGAACGATCCTGGTGGTCGGGACCCGAACTGTATGTCGTCATCGACGACTACGACCTGGTCGCCACCGCCAACGGCACAAATCCGTTGGCGCCGCTGCTCGACTATCTGCCGTACGCAAAGGATCTCGGCCTGCACATCGTGGTGGCGCGGCGCTCCGGTGGCGCGGCGCGCGCGCTGTTCGATCCGGTTCTGTCGCGGCTACGCGACCTCGGATGCATGGGACTGATGATGAGCGCCAGTCCGGACGAAGGCGTGCTGCTGGGTTCGGTCCGACCGTCGCCACTGCCGCCCGGGCGCGGCACGTTCATCCGGCGATCGCATGCCGATGAACTCGTCCAGGTCGCATGGAGCGATCCGGCGTGACCGACTGCGTCGTCGAAGTCGGGCCGGGTGTCGTCCGCGGGCCGAACGATGCGCCAGCCGAACTGGTGTCGACAGCGCTGGAGTGCATCGACGACGAGATCGCCCTGCTCGACGACGAACCCGTTGCCGTTGCGGCGCTGTGGCGTGAGCTGTTTCGGTACGTTCTGCGCGACGGCGCCTCATCAGCCGTGCTGGTCGTTCCGACGTGGTGGCCGCAGCCGTGGATCGACCGCGTGCGGGATGCGGTGAATGTCGGGAATCCGATTGTGGTGCAACGCAGTTGTGTGTTGTCGCGCGACGCGCCGGGGATCCCGATCGTCGTCGAGATCGCTCCGGAGTTCGTGGCGGTTTCGCGCGACGGTCGGGTAATCGCGGCAGAACCCCGACTCGGCGCCTCCGCAGACATCGCAGCGGCGGTGGTTGAGCGTGTCGGTAGAGCAGCCACGGTGATTATCGACGCGCCGTTCGGTATCCAAGATGCTTCAGGCCTCGCCACCGCGATCGGGGAACGCCTTCGCAGCGAGGGTGTTTCGGTGACGATCGCCGATCCCGATCGAATCCTGACGCCGCCTCGCGAAACCCGGCAACGCGTGGAGCTGCCCGCGCGGAGGTTCCGCATGGCGCAGGCAGCCGGTGTGGTATCCGTGGCGCTGGCGTGCGTCGGAGCTGGCGTCGTGTACGGCCTCAACGGCTCCGACGAGGCGCCGGTGCCCATGACGCTGCTGGTGGAAGGCCGGGTTGGGGTCAAGGTGCCGGCGCAGTGGAAGGCACAGCGGATCACGGCGGGACCGGGTTCGGCGCGGGTGCAGGTGTCGGCGCCCGACGGCGGCGCCGCCGTCCTGATGACGCAGACGCAGGTGCGCAGAGGGGAGACGCTGACGGCGACGGCGGCGGCGCTGCGAAGCGCGCTGGACGACCAACCGGATGGCGTGTTCACCGACTTCAACCCCGACGACCGGCGGGCCGAACGCCCCGCCGCCACATATATAGAGGCGCGAGAAGGTCGTCGGATCGACTGGGCGGTGTTCGTGGACGACACCGTGCGTATCGCTATCGGCTGCCAGCGCGGTTTGGACGAGGAGCCTGGCCTGCGCGGCATCTGCGACGAGGCCATCCGGTCGGCGCACGCCATCGCGTGAACTTTCCGAAATTGGATGGAACCGAATGGGGCGGCGCTGCGTCGTAATCACAACACGACCGAAAGACAGGGAAAGGGCCGCGATGACGACACCCGGATCGTTGAATACCGACCTCGCGCTGATGACGTCGGTCGCCGGCAAGATCGATGCCCGCAATGACGAGATTCGCGCAATGCTGCAGGCGTTCATCGGGCGGATGGTCAATGTGCCGCCCTCGGTCTGGGGCGGGGTGGCGGCGACGCGGTTCAGGGAAGTGGTGGACCGCTGGAACACCGAGTCGACAAAGCTGCATGTCGCGTTGAGTGGGATCGCCGAAACCCTGCGTCTCAACGAGCGGACGTTGCGCGAGGCGGCCGAGAGCCATTCGCAGCAGATCGGCGCCGTCGGCGGAAACATCTAAGGGGGACAGCATGGATCCGGTGCTTTCGTACCACTTCGACGAAATCGAGTACACCGTCCGGCAGGAAATTCACACGACGTCGGCCCGACTCAACGCGGCGCTGGAGGACCTACGGGCCCAGATCGCGCCGCTGCAGGAGATCTGGACGCGCGAGGCGGCGCAGGCGTATCGCATCGAGCAGGCCAAGTGGGATCAGGCGGCGGCCGCTCTGAACGAGATCCTGTTCAGTCTCGGCAACGCCGTGCGCAACGGCGCCGACGACGTCGCGGCGACCGACCGCAGCGCGGCCAGCGCCTGGGGCGCGTAACGCCAACACGCAGCGACGCGACAACCAGAGTGCGCGCTGTGCGACAGACCACTGTGCGGTCCCGTTGGGAGGGGAGACCACGGGACCGCACAGTTCTGTTTTCGTGTGTGAATCTGGTGACGGTTTTCGGCGTATTTGCGTCGCCAGATTCACACTCGAGGCCAAGGCGCGCCGGGTGCATGCCCCGCTGCCGGCGTCGAACGCGTTTTGACCTGCGCTGACGCTCGCCGGTATGCTGCTCGGTTGGCGTGCGGTACGCCGGGATCTCGGGTCAATGTCGGTCGCCGAGACCATCCCAGCCGCGGACGCCCTGACCGGCACCCGGGTCAAACCGGGATCCACCCGAGTAGAGAAGGTAGACGCTGTGCCTACATACACGCCGAAGGCCGGTGACACCACGCGTACGTGGTACGTCATCGATGCCACCGACGTGGTGCTCGGCCGGCTCGCCGTCGCGGCAGCAACGCTGTTGCGCGGCAAGCACAAGCCGACATTCACGCCGAACGTCGACGGTGGCGATTTCGTCATCGTCATCAACGCCGACAAGGTCGCCATCGGTGGCGACAAGCTCAACAAGAAGTTCGCCTACCGCCACTCGGGTTATCCCGGTGGTCTGCACAAGCGCTCGCTTGGCAGCGAGATGCAGCGCCACCCCGACAGGGTGGTGGAGAAGGCGATCGTCGGGATGCTTCCGCACAACAAGCTCGGCCGTCAGATCAAGAAGAAGTTGAAGGTCTACGCCGGCCCGGAGCACCCGCACACCGCCCAGCAGCCGGTGCCGTACGAGATCAAGCAGGTGAGCCAGTGACCGAGACAACCGACACCACCGAAGCCCCAGAAGTCGAGGCCACCGAGGCCACCAACGCCCCCGAGGCGGTCGCGGACACGACGACCGCAGCCGCCGAGCAGCCCGCGCCGCGCGAACCGGTCTACATCGACCGCCCGATCCAGACCGTCGGCCGCCGCAAGGAGGCCGTGGTGCGGGTGCGTCTGGTGCCCGGCACCGGCCAGTTCAACCTGGACGGGCGCAGCCTCGAGGACTACTTCCCGAACAAGGTGCACCAGCAGCTGATCAAGGCCCCGCTGGTGACCGTGGACCGGCTGGACAGCTTCGACATCTACGCCCATCTCGACGGCGGGGGTCCCTCCGGGCAGGCCGGTGCGCTGCGCCTGGCGATCGCCCGAGCGCTGATCCTGGTGCAGCCCGAGGACCGGCCCGCGCTGAAGAAGGCCGGCTTTTTGACTCGCGACCCGCGAGCCATCGAGCGCAAGAAGTACGGCCTCAAGAAGGCCCGCAAGGCGCCTCAGTACTCGAAGCGCTGATCTGCTTCACCTCACCGCCCGGTATGCCACGCGCATGCCGGGCGGTGTGCTTCTTTGCTCCTCGCGTGCGCGGTGTGTTTCTGTGCTCCTCGCGTGCGCGGTGTGTTTCTGTGCTCCTCGCGTGCGCGGGCGCTTTAGCGGCCCAGGAAGTTGCCGAGGACCCCGGCGACCGTCGACCCCGCCTGGCCCGCTTGCTGGCCGCCGCCGGTGCCGCCCATGAACGAGCGCGCCACCTCCTCCGATGGCTGCACGACCACAAAGCCGCGGCCGCTGAACGACATCGTGAAGGCCTCGCCGGTGGTGCGGCCGATGAGCGTGCCCAGGCCCAGTTGGTCGGCGCGGTGGAAGCCGGTCTGCAGCGACGCCGACCAGCAGACCGCGGCCTGCGGGTCCGCGTAGGTGGGCTGGTCGACGTTGAGCACGACTGGGCTGCCCTTAGTCGTGACCGCGATGCGGCCCTGACCGGAGAACACGCAGTTGAACAGCCCGGCATTGGACAGCATGCCGGCGCCCTGTACGCGGCGGATGTCGTAGGACAGCGTCGGGTCGAACGCGAGCACGTTCTTGCCGTTGATGGTCAGCCCGTCGTGCGGGCCCTCGAGGTCGATCAGGTGGATGTCGGAGGCCAGGTCGGCCAAGAAGATCTCGCCCTGGCCTGTGCACTTCATCAGCGGGACGCCCTCGCCGGTGACCTGCTGTTTGATGAACTGCCCGACGCGGCTGGCGCCGAGCGCCTGGAAATGGACATTGCCCTGGTAGGCGACCATGGAGCCCTGGCGCACCATCATCTCGCCGTTGAGCGAGACCTTGAGCATCTTGCCGTTCTGCAGCTTCATGCCCGGCTGCTCCATCTGGGCCTCGGCGTTCTGCGGCGAGAACAAGTCGCTGCGCATCGGCGCTCCCTTCGACGGCGGTACCCTGGCCGAAACGGCTAGCAGGGACGCTAACCACGGACACCGCGCAGAAAAATAGGGTGTTTCCCTACCGAATGGCGCGCATCAGTAACGATCTTGGAAGCTCGGCAGAAATACCGTTAGGGTCTTTCACCTGCGCTGACGACGACAGATTACTTAGATAGAGCTAATTAGCTACTTTATCGGTAAGCCAAGTGCCACAACTTTATTGGCCAAATCGTGTTTAGCTGCCGCCCTGATCGTGGAAGCCCTCTATCCGGGAGCAGGGCGCGCCTTTCGCGCCAGGCAGGCAGTTCCTGCCACCGGTGGTCATACCGAGACCACGGGTTTGGGGGCCGGACAACTGCTTCCTGACAGAAGGGAGAACGCAATGGCAAGCATGATGAAGAGGGTGGCCGCAGGCACCGTACTGGGCGGCTCGATGCTGTTCACCGGCGGAATGGGTCTCGCGAGCGCCGCACCGCCGCAGGTCCAGGACGGACTGGTGAACGTGGCCGTCGGCGACGTCAACGTCGTGCGCGACGTGCAGGTTGAGGCGGTCGCCCAGGTGTTGGCGACGGTGTGCCCCGATGTGAACGTCGAGGACGTCAACGTCCTGGCCGAGCAGGTCGATGAGGACGGCGGCACGCAGCAGGTCGCGGAGTGCACCGCCTTCACGCAGCCGGTGAACCTGACCCAGAACGGGCCGGGAAACAGCCCGAACGCGCCGGGTCAGCAGATCGCGCCGGGTCAGAGCAATAGCCAGAATGCGCCTGGTCAGCAGACCGCGCCGGGTCAGGGCAGCACCCCGACCTCGCCCGGTCAGCAGAGTGGGTAACTAGCTGCTCCGCGTTGCCGCCCGCATCCGCAAGGGTGCGGGCGGCATCCATTTCTCCGTCCCCTGGTCTCAGTCGGATATCGATTCTGTGGCGGCACGCCCTTTGACGTCGACGGTTGTGTTATCGACGGCCTTCTATGAGAAATTTATGCGATGGGTCGACTGTTCGGCACCGACGGCGTGCGCGGCGTCGCCAATCGCGATCTGACCGCTGAGCTGGCCTTTGGGCTCGGCTCGGCGGCCGCGCGTCGGCTCGGAAACTCCACCAACGCGCGGCGGCGAGTAGCCGTCGTCGGCCGCGATCCACGCGCCAGCGGCGAGATGCTGGAGGCCGCGGTCATCGCGGGGATCACCAGCGAGGGCGTCGACGCGCTGCGGGTCGGGGTGCTTCCGACGCCCGCTGTGGCCTATCTCACCAACGCCTACGACGCCGAATTCGGCGTGATGATCTCGGCGTCGCACAACCCGATGCCCGACAACGGCATCAAGATCTTCGGCCCGGGCGGCCACAAGCTCGACGACGCCACCGAGGACCGCATCGAAGAACTGCTGGCGGCCGGTTCCGGCCTGCGCCCAATCGGCGCCGACATCGGCCGCGTCGTCGACGCCGGCGACGCGCTGGACCGCTACCTGCGTCACGCCGGCAAGGCGCTCACCACCCGGCTCGACGAGTTGACCGTCGTCGTCGATTGCGCCAACGGCGCCGCGTCGACAGTCGCACCGCGCGCTTATCGCGCCGCCGGAGCCAACGTGATCGCCATCAACGCCGAACCCAACGGGCTCAACATCAACGACGGCTGCGGATCCACCCACATGCACTGCCTGCAGCAGGCGGTCCTGGATCACGGCGCTGATCTCGGGTTGGCACACGACGGCGACGCCGACCGCTGCTTGGCCGTCGACGCCGAAGGCCGCATCGTCGACGGCGACGCGATCATGGTCATCCTCGCGCTGGCCATGCAGGAGGCCGGCGAGTTGGCGTCGAACACGCTCGTCGCGACCGTGATGAGCAACCTGGGTCTGCATCTGGCGATGCGGGCGGCAGGCATCGAGGTCCGCACCACCGGCGTCGGCGACCGCTATGTCTTGGAGGAACTGCGCGCGGGCGAGTACTCGCTGGGCGGCGAACAATCCGGACACATCGTGATGCCCGCCCTGGGCACCACGGGTGACGGCATCGTCACCGGGCTGCGGCTAATGTCACGGATGGCGCAGACGCGCTCGCCGCTGTCGGCTCTGGCATCGAGGATGCAGACCCTGCCGCAGGTGCTGATCAACGTCGAGGTCGAGGACAAGACGACCGTCGCCGAGGCGCCGTCGGTGCGCTCAGCGGTCGCGGAGGCCGCCGCAGAGCTGGGCGATACCGGCCGAATCCTGTTGCGTCCCTCCGGAACAGAGCAGATGGTGCGGGTGATGGTCGAAGCCGCCGACGAGGACACCGCACGCCAGCTGGCCCTCCGGGTCGCCGAGTCGGTCAGCGAACACCGCTGAAAAAGAGTGGAACCTTAACGGTTCCGCCGACGTCCAAGCCTGTGTGGGAGAACGTGACGCCGCACGCCTCGATGTCGCTGCGGTATTGGATGCCGCACGACAGTACGACGCCGCCGCCGACATCGTCGACACGGCGATCCGCAGACATCTGACTGGGTTGCGATTCGACGGTGCCGCGGCGGGTCGCATGCACACCGCGCACGGCGATGCCGTACGCCTCGCGATCGACGAGGTCGTCGACCGCCTGCACCAGTGGGCGCGCGCGGCCAGCGAGATCGCCGCAGAGCTGCGTTCGTCGGCGGACCGCTACGTTGAAACCGACGCCATAGCCGGTCGACGGCTCGGGTGACCGATGGCCGAACTACACGACATCACCGCCCGGCTGGCCGAAGGGCGCCCCGCCGTCGACACCATCGGCGACTACGTGTGGGCGTGCCATCTGCTCGGCTACCAGAACCCGGATCTGACGCTGCACGCCGCCCAGGTGCGTGACTGGTACAGCAGCGAGGACGGCATGGACCTAGGAGCGCTGGAGGCCGACCGGGTCGCGCTGGTCGCGGCCGCCGCAGCCGCCGAGGACGCGCAACGGCTGCAGGACAAACAGTTTGACGTCCTCGCCGCAGCGTGGCAGGGTCGCGGCGGCGAAGCGTCGCACGGGTTCCTCGAGCGCCATGGCGAGGCGTCCGCCGCCGCGGTGGCAGCGCTGCGTCACGCGGCCGACACGCTCAGCGCACTGCGCGATGACCTGTGGCGCGCGGTCGATGACAAGGTCACGACGGCCGTGGCGATCGACGATCGTCGGCAGGCCGAACGGCCCGCCTGGCTGGCGGCGACACGCACCGTCACCACCGGCGTCGGTGACCGCGCGGTGGCCAGCGAGCTGGTCGACCAGGAAGTAAAGCCATTCGTGAACAACGACATTCGTTCTGATTGGCTGACTGCCATGCAGAAGGCCATCGCCGCGGTGTCGGCCGCGTTCGACGCCGCCACAGGTGCGCTGACCGGGCAGCCCGCCACGCCCTTCGAGGTGCCCGGCGACCTGGGGCCGACGCCGACGGCGCCATCCGGTCATTCCGACGTCGTCACCCCTGCAGCGCCAGCGGCCGGCTGGGCGAGTCCCGCGTCCGCCGCTCCGGCCCCGATTGCGGGCCCGCCACCCGCCGCGCCGCCCGCCACCGCTACCAGTGCGCCGCCTCCGCCGTCAGTCGCAGCGCCCGAACCGGCTCCGATCCCACCGCCCGCCATGCCGTCGCTGGGAGAGATCGCCGGCGGATTACCCAATGCCGCACGCGGACTCGCAGGTCTGGGCTCACAACTCGCCGATGCCATCGGAGGCCTCTTCGACCGTTCGGAGTATGCACTACCCGACGCCGCCGAGTTGAAGGACAACGAGGACACCACACTCGACGACGACGAGACACGCGAGGTCGACGAGACGCCCGGTGACAAGCCCGACGACGAGAAGCCCGACGACGAGCCGGAGGACGAAAAGGCAGAGGAGACCGAGGAACTCGCCGCATCCGACGACGGAGCCGAAGCCGACGAACCACAACCCGCATGTCCGGAGGAGGCGACAGACCCGCCACCCGCCGAGGAGCCGGCGCCGACGCCACCCCCCGCACCGG
>NZ_PDCP01000034.1 GCF_002553505.1 Mycolicibacterium agri
GAAAGCCATACCCGACATCCCTGGGTGATTCGAAGCCTAAGGCCGACGACCCCAAACACCCTTCAAGAAAGGTAAGGAAGCCGATGAAGAAGAAGCCGATGATCGAGATGTCCCCCAACAGGATGTACGGCTCGGCGATCGCACGCAGGCGCGGTGTCATCGGTAGCAGCACGGCGAGCCAGATCAGGCCGGAGAAGATCGCGGCGTGGAGGAACTTCTGCCTTCGCGCGAGGGTGACTTCCAGGCGCAGCGCGTTGACGACCCGTATCACGTCAGCCACCTCCCGGTGGTCTCGACGAAGACGTCGTCGAGTGTCGCCTCCCGGCTGTGGATGGTTTCGACGCGATGGTGTCGCAGCACGTCGTGAAACACCGGATCATCAGCCAGACCGTCCAGGTCGAATTCGCTGACTTCCAGTTCTCCGTTCGCAGCACGGTATTCGACCCGCACCCGCCGCTGGCTGCGGGCGATCTTGGGCTCGGTCGGGGTGTCCATGGCAACGATGCGTCCGTCGACCACGAAAGCGACCCTGTCGCAGAGCTCGTCGGCGGTGACCATGTCGTGGGTGGTCAGAAACACCGTGCGGCCACGCGCCTTCATGTCCAGGATGATGTCTTTGACCTTGCGGGCGTTGACGGGGTCCAGCCCCGACGTCGGCTCGTCCAGGAAGAGCAGCTCCGGGTCATTGATCAGCGACCGCGCGAATGTCAGGCGCATCTGCATACCCTTGGAGTACTTGCCGACTCGGGTGTTGGCGTCGTCTGCCAGCCCGACAGCGCGCAGTAGCGTCATCGGGTCGACTGTGTCGACCGAGTACAGCGACGCGAAGAACTGCAGGTTCTCCAGTCCGGTGAGTTTCTGGTAGTGGTTGGGCAATTCGAACGAGACGCCGATCCGCTCGTAGTAGTCCGGCCCCCACGCGAGCGGATCCTTCCCCCACACCGTGCTCTCGCCGCCGTGCCCGCGTAGCAGCCCGATCAGGATTTTCTGTGTGGTGGACTTGCCCGCCCCGCTCGGCCCGAGGAAGCCGAAGATCTCGCCGCGGCTCACCGAGAAGTCCATGCCCCGCACCGCCGGCTCTGCCGACTTCGGATATCGGTATGTCAACCCGCGCACGCGGATGACCTCTGTGGCAACGGTGCTCGATGCGGTTGCCGACGCTGTGGTGTCCATGTCCGGCGAAGTCCTTCCGAAGGAGCGCTTGATTCGTTCCGACCAGACTTCCCGGAGCACCACGAGCCACTATACTGACATTTCAGAGATTACTGAAGACAGTGAAGACACTGAAAAAGGGATGACCGTGGCCGATCTCGTCGGGCAGGACGCAGCCGAAGAGCTTGCCCTTGTCCTCACCAACCACGGGCTGCAACGAATGACCGCCCGCGTGCTGGCCACCCTGCTGTTCACCGAGCAGCCGACGATGACGGCCGGCGAGCTGGCCGACCGGTTGCAGGCCAGCGCCGGCGGGATATCGGGCGCATTGAAGATGCTGATCTCAGTCGGTCTGGCCGAGAGGGTGCCCGCGCCGACCAGCCGACGCGAGCACTACCGGCTGCGCGACAACGCTTGGGCGGTGCTGTACACGAACCAGAACGAGGTGATCGGGGCCATCCGGGCGGCGGCGCAGGCGGGCATCGCTGCGACCGAGAACGGCAGCCTGGCGCGTGAACGTCTGACCGAAATGCGCGATTTCTACGAATTCCTGTCCAGCGAAATCCCGGCGCTGGTCGAGCGGTGGCATCAGACCAGAAGCAGAACGTAGACCCATAACGGCGTGGCGTGCAGCGCTACCGTCGAACCATGATCGTCGAGCGAGCCGCCGTCATCGACGCACCGGCGGAGCGGGTGTGGGAGCGCATCGTGACCCAGGAGGGCATCAACGACGAACTGCGGCCGTGGATGACGATGTCGATGCCACGCGGCCGGGAATCGCTGACCGTCGACACCATCCCGGTCGGCACCCCGGTGGGCCGCTGCTGGATGCGGCTGTTCGGCGTGGTGCCGTTCGACTACGACAACTTGATGCTCGTCGAGCTGTGGCCGGGTCGCGGCTTTCACGAGGAGTCGACGATGGCGTCCATGCGGCTGTGGCGCCACGAACGCACCCTCGAACCGCAGGGCGAAACCAAAACCCTTGTCCGCGACCGGCTCACGTTCGAGATGCGCACGCCGCTGCGGTGGCTGACACCGGTCGTCGGGCCCGCTGTCGGCGCCCTGTTCAGTCACCGGCAGCGACGGCTGGCGCGGCACTTCACCGACCCAGCTCGTCGATCACGCACGTGACATACAGCGCCACCGCGAGCCCCGGCTCGTCGCGCTTGCGGTCCAGCAGTTTGGCGATCCTGTCGAGTCGGTAGATGAGCGTGTTGCGATGCACGTGGAGTTGATTGGCCGCCCGTGTGGTGTTGAAGGCGTTGTCGGCCCAGGCGATCAACGTCGACCGCAGCGTGGGCCAGTCCCGGTCGGCCAGTAACGGCGCGAGCATCGCGTGTACCAGACGCGTGCGCGAATCGATCGGCACCACGGCCAGCGCCTGCTGCAGCCGCACATCGTCGATTTGATGAATCGTGTTGTGCGGGTGAGCGATCGGACCCAGTTGCAGCGCGTCGAAGGCGTCGCGAGCCGACAGGTTCAACTCGGCGACGCCCTTGCCTGCCGATCCGATCGCGACCCGTACCCGCAAACCGCGCTCGTCGGCTTCGCGGACGAAATCCGCGCAACGCTGCGCGGTTTCATCGGACAGCAGCGCCACCGCGACCACCATTCGCGCCAGGAGCGCCACCAGTCGCCGCTCGCTGCCGAGCGCCTTCGACACGGCGCGGACGAGCGGTTCGGAATCCCCTTCCCCGGCTGTGCTGACGCCCTGAACAAGCACGATCCGCCGCGGCACGTTCAGGTCGTGTCCGAGCGTGCGGGCTCGCCGCAACAGCTGCGCCTTCTCGCCGCCGGCGTGATGCCACTCGCAGATCTCGCGCAGCAGCTCGGCGCCCGCGCGCTCCTGGGTGACCTGCAACCCGATTCGGGCCGCCTCCTGCATCAGGATCTCGGTCTGCCTCTTGACGACGAGACCGAACCGCTCGACCTCCTGCGGAGCCCCGGAGAGGCCGACGGTGCCCACCACTTCGTCGTCGATGATGAGCGGAACCGTGACCCCGGGCAGTGTGCCGACCAGATCGCGGACGTCCTCGGCGGAATGCGCCATCGTGCGTCTGCTGCGGATCACCTCGACGGATGCCTCATGGAACTGCCCGACGCGGGACTCGTCGCCGCTGCCCACCACGATTCCCGTCTGGTCGGTGATCAGCACGTTGTGTCCGATGACGTCGGTGATCTCGTTGGCGATCTGCTGGGCCAGCGCCTGTCCGAGCATGAAGCTCCTGTTGGTTAGGCATAGTGCACAGTTCGTGAGCGATAGCAGCTCGAATGCTAGTCGGTTTGCCTAGTGACCGCGGTCACGCGCACTTTTTACGATGGCGGCGTTCGTCGGCAAGGGAGTGGGGATGACAGCACTCGACTGGATCATGATCGCCGGGTATTTCGCACTGCTGATCGTGATCGGCGTCCAGACGATGAAGCGGGTGAAGGACCCCGACGACTTCGCGGTCGCCGGCAACAGGATCATCTGGCCGGTCTTCTTCGGCAGCCTGGCGGCCGCCTTCCTCGGCGGTGGCGCATCGATCGGCTTCGCCGGCGCAACGATGCGCGACGGCTACGTCTATATGTTCGCGTTCTGCGCGTTCGGCATCCAGACCGTGCTGGTCGGGCTTCTGATCGCGCCGCGACTGAAGAACTACGCCGGCGCGCACACGTTGGGCGACGTGATGGAGGAACACTACGGAAAGCCGGCCCGCATCGTCACCGGTGTGCTGTCGGTGGCGCTGTGCGCAGGCATTCTCGGCGCACAGGCGTTGGCGATCGGCACCATCGTCAACGCCACCCTCGACGTGCCGACCGGGCCCGCGGTCATCCTCGGCATGGGCATCGTGGTGCTGTATTCGTCCTTCGGCGGCGCGTGGGCGGTGATCCAGACCGACATGGTCCAGTTCGTGTCCTCGGCGTGTTCCTGCCGGTCGCACTGCTGATCGGCCTGCACGCGATCGGTGGCCCGAACGCGTTGCTCAGTGAGGTTCCGGCGTCGCATCTTTCGATGTTCGGTGACTACAGCGCGCTGAAATTCCTGACGTTGTTCTGCGCGCTGCTGCTCGGCGAAACGCTGGTGCCGCCGTATGCGCAACGCACCTTCTCCACCCCCGACTCACGGCACGCCCGGATCGGATTCACCACGGCGGGCGTCTTCTCGTTCTTCTTCTACTTCGTCTCGGCGTCCATCGGCCTCGTCGCATTTGTGCTCTACCCCGACATCGAGAGCGACCAGGCGCTGCCGACGGTGGTGATGAACCTGATGCCTATCGGCATCCTCGGGTTGGTTGTAGCTGCCCTACTCGCCGTCGTGATGTCCACTGCCAGTTCGTATCTCAACTCGACGGCGGTGGTGCTGACCAAGGACATCTACCAGCCGATCCGGTCGAGCGGCCTGCCCTCCGAGCGGTCGCTGACCCTCGAGCGGGTGACGAGTGTCATCGTCGGGGCGGCGGCGACGGTGTTCGCGTTGAGCGTGCCCACCATCGTCGACGCACTCCTGTACAGCTACTCGCTGTGGGCGCCCACCATCATCGTTCCGCTCTTCGGCGCCGTTCTGTTCGGGGTACGCTCGGCGCCTGCGGCACTCGCCGCCATCGCCACCGGCGCCGTCGTCACTGCGGTCTGGCAGTGGGTCCTCGGCGGACCGTTCGGGCTCGACGACGGCCTGATTCCCGGCGTCCTGGCCAATCTGATCGTCTATACGGCCGTCGCGGCGGCGACCGGGAAACGCTATCCACGCCGCAGGCAAGCGCCCCTCGTCAGGCAAGGAGGATCGGCATGATCGGCTATCTGCTCTACTACGGCGTGCCCGTCCTCGTCATCGTCGTGACCCTCGTCGTCGGGTTCCTCGGCTGGCGGTTCTACGTTCGAGAAGTGGTACGCGGCAACGACACTGAGGAGCCAACTACATGAAGATCGTTGTGATCGGCGCCGGCATCGTCGGCGTCACGACAGCGCACGCGCTGGCCGAGCGCGGCCACGAGGTGCACGTGTACGACCGCCGCTCCGAGGTGGCCGCCGACACCAGCGCCAGCACCGGAGGGTTGATCGCTCCCGGCCATTCCTACGCGTGGGCCTCCCCCAGCGCGCCGCGGATGCTGGTGCGGTCGCTGTTCGGGGCAGAGACCTCGATCAAACTCACCCCCCGTGTCGACGCCGACCTGATCCGGTGGGGCGTGAAGTTCCTGCGGGAGTGCACACCGGCGCGCTCGCGGGCGAACACGCTCGCCAAGTTCACGCTTGCCCGCTACAGCCAGCAGTTGACCGACGAACTCGCCCACCGCGAGGGCCTGGAGTTCTGCCACACCGACAAAGGGGTGCTCTACCTCTACCGCGACCAAGCTGAATTCCGTTCCGCGCAAGACAAATCCCAGCTACTTGTCGAACACGGCCGAAACCAGCGGCTGCTCGACGCCGACGAGTTGGTCGCCGTCGAACCCGCACTGCGGCACAGCAGCGCCCCGATCGTCGGCGCCATTCACGACACGTCCGATGCCTCAGGTGATCCGCACCGGTTCGCGGTCGGACTGGCCGAAACGTGCCGCAGGCTCGGTGTGCAGTTTCACTTGTCGACGCCGGTCACCGCGCTGAGCACCGACGGGATCCAGCGTCACCGAGGTCCACACGGCCGACGGCCCTGTCCGCTCGGAGGCCGTCGTGCTGGCCGCCGGCGCCGCCAGCCCGCTACTGACCAGGTCGATCGGTCTCGACATTCCGGTGTATCCGGCCAAGGGCTACTCGCTGACCGCACCGGTCAAGGATCCCGAGCGCGCCCCGTACGTCGGCGGCATCGACGAGCGCACCCTGGTCGCCTGGTCGCGCTTCGGCGCCGAAATCCGTATGTCGGCCAGCGCGGAATTCGTTGGCTACGACCGTAGTTCGTCGCCACGGGATTATGCGGGCATCGTCGCCACCGCCAACCAGTTGTTCCCCGGTGCGATCGATTGGGATGGTGCGCGCTACCGCACGGGCCTGCGCCCGATGACGCCCGACGGGCCGCCGCTGATCGGGCTCTGGCGACTGGACAACCTGTATTTCAACACCGGCCACGGCCATATCGGCTGGACGATGGCGTGCGGTTCGGCGCGGATGCTGGCCGACCTGGTCGACAGGCGCGCACCCGACATCGACCCCACCCCGTACAACCCGGTGCGCAGCAGGCGGCACCGCTAAGCCAGGAGCCCCAGCTCGCGGGCCTTGCGGACCGCGTCGCGGCGCTTGTTCACCTCGAGCTTGGCCAGGATCGCCGACACGTGATGGTCGACGGTCTTGGCCGAAAGGAACAGGCGGTCGGCCATTTCGGTGTTCGTCAGCCCGTCGTCGAGCAGCCGCAGCACGTCGACCTGCCGCGCGGTGAGGCCCGCGGGGTTGGCCAGGGTGGTTGACCGCCGCCGCGCAGGCACGACGGATTGCCCGCACGCCCGCAGATCGCGGCGCACCTTCGCGGCGACGGCGTCGGCGCCCAGCCGGTCCAGGATGTCGAGTGCGCGCGCCGCGAGCGGGACACCGCCGTCGAGCAACGCCAGCGCGGCGTCGTACGGCATCGAGAGCCGGTGGAACTCGTCGGCCGCCGCCTCGGCCGCCCCGTCGAGAGCCAGCCGGTACGGTTCCGCGACGCCCGCCGCCTCGACACGCTGTCCCACCCGTCGCAGCCACACCGCAAGTTCGCCGCGCGACCACTCCAGTCCGGCAACCGGGCCGTCGGACAGCATGTCGCGGCACAGCGCTAAACGATTGTCGGAAGCGCCGGTGAGCCAGCACCTTTCGACAATGGCCGCGGCGGCGGGAAGCATCCGGATCGGTTCGGCGAACCGGCACGCCAGCTGCCAAGCCTCGTCGAGCGCGGCCACCCCTGTGCCGTGTCTGCGCAAATCCACCAGCCCGCGGATGAGCGACGGCCAGGTCCTGGCCAGCGGGGCGCTGGGGCCGTCGAGGACACGGTCGGCGTCCGCGGTGGCGTCGTCCCACTCGCCCACCATCAGCGCCAGCCGGGCGCGGGAACCGAGCTGCCATGCCCGACAGATCGGCAGGTCGTGTTCGAGCATCAGCGGGATGCTGACGTCCAACAGTTCGGCCGCGGTATCCAGCCGGCGTTGCTCCACGTCGAAATAGGTGAGGTTGCTCCACCCGGACGAGTGCAACTCGTCGACGTGCCGCGGCGCGGACGCCAGGATGGACAGGATCTCGTCGCGCCCGGACGCGTCGCCGGTGAGCACCGCGGCATAGCCTTCGATGAGCCGGACCCGCACCAGCAGTGCGAAATCACCGGTCGTATCCGCGATTTCGCGAGCACGAGCCACCGATCGCCGAGTGCGCTCGAGGTCGCTGGCCTGCACCGCGAGAAAGGCCTGCATCGCGAACGCCTGACCCAACTGGGCCCGCTGCTGCGCCTCCTCGGCGTCGCACAGCACTGTCACGGCCTGGGCCGCATGATCTTCGGCGAGTCCGCGGTTGGCGTTGTACCACTGGTAGACCGACAGCGCGTGGTGGTTGGCGCTGGCGGCCGCCGTGTCACCCAGTTGCTGCCGGACCCGCAGTGCGCGGCTGCAGGCAACGATGGCGTCCGGCAGCTTGTCGATCAAATACGACTCCCACGCGATCCACTCGAGGAGTTCGGCCTCGTCGGCGGCCGTTGCCGCACCACCGTGCTCCAGCGCGATGTTGAGGAATTCGACGGCCTGCGTGTGCGCGCCGGCGCGGGCCGCCGCGACCCCCGCGTCGTACGCGGCCGCCCTGATCCGCGACTCGTCGCCCGCGCCGAGCGCGTGGAAGGTCAGCACCGCCGGATCTGCTTGTGGCGCAGCTTCATACGCATCGAGGAGGCGCCGGTGCAGACCGGCCTCGGCGCCGGGCGGGAGCACGCTGCGCAGCGCGCCGCGGCACAGATCGTGGCGTAACGCCACCCCGCGGCTCCCCCTCGCGATCAACCCTGCGTCGGACAGCTGCCGCAACGCGGGCAGCGTCACGCCCAGATCGGCGAGCAGGCCGTCGGGCACCGCGCCCGGCGAGCAGCTCAACAGGTTCAGCGCATCCCAGGCGGCTGCGTCGAGCTTCCTCGTGCGGGCCAGCACGGCGTCTCGCACAGTAGTGGGCAGGTCGGTCTGCGCGCCGCCATGCGCGAGCATCTCGCACACGAAGAACGCGTTGCCGCCCGTGACGCGGTGCAGCCACACAGAATCCACCGCGCTTGCCGAGGCAAGCCGTGCGACGGCGTCGGGTTCCAGCGGCGGCAGCGCCAGCGACACCGCCCGTGGCGAGCGTGCGACATCACCGAGCAACTCCCGCAACGGATGTGCGACGCCCACCTCGTCGTCACGGACGATGCCGACGGCAAGCGACCGCGTCCGCCCGACGCGCCGCAACACGAACCGCAGCAGATCGATCGTGCCCTGATCGGCCCACTGCAGGTCGTCGAGAACGAACACCGACGGCGCGGCGCGCAAATCTTCGGAGACGGCGGTGAATATGTCATAGGCCACCGCGCTTTCGGCCAACACCGTCTGCGTGGTAGGCGCAAGCCGGGTGCGCGACGTCGTGAACGGGCCCAAGCGGGCGCGGGGTGGGCAGCGGGTCGCACGCGCCCCACAGCACGCGCTCATCGCTCACCCAGCGCTCGATGAAGGATTCGACGAAGGCGGTCTTCCCCGCACCGGACTCGCCGGTGACGAAAAGCATGCCGCCGCGGCCGGCTCGCGCATCGTCGGCCCTGGCGATGATCTCGCCGAGCTGGTGATCCCGGCCGGCGAGCATCACGAGGGTCGATCGTAGTCCGCCGAACAGCACAAATAGCCAAACAGGCACAAAGATGGGGAACTTCTCCCCATGTGCAGGCGCCAAGTCTGCCGCAGCGTTGACCCTGCCCGCCACACAGTCGGGCGACCGATAACCAACAGGAGCGAAAACACCATGAAGCGCTACGTCATCGAACGCGAGATTCCCGGCGCCAGCGACCTGAGCCAGCAGGAGTTGGCCGCGATCGCATCCAAGTCCAACGACGTCGTTGCCTCATTGGGGGTGCCGTACCGGTGGATCACCAGCTATGTCGCCGGCGACAAGGTGTACTGCATCCACGAAGCCGACGACGAAGAGGCCATCCGCGAGCATGCTCGCCGTGGCGGATTCCCGGCGAACGCTGTCACCGTCGTCGCCAACGAGTTCGGGCCCGACACCGCGACGCGCTAACGGGTCAGCAGCGCGGCGCTTTCGATGTGGTGGGTGAGCGGGAAGGAGTCGAACACCCGAAGCTCCGCCACGCGATAGCCGTGCGACAGGTACAGGCCGATGTCGCGCGCGAATGACGCCGCTTCGCAACCGATGTGGATGATCCGCGGTACCTCGGCGGCGGCCAGGAGGTCGATCACCTCTCGGCCGGCGCCCGAGCGCGGCGGGTCCAGCACCGCCACGTCGGCGCGCCCGGGCTGATCGGCGAGCGCACGTCGCACCGAATCGGTGACGACCGAGACGCTGGGCAGGTCGACGAGCGCCGCCCGCGCCGAGCGCGATGCGCCACGCGAGGTGTCGACGCTGACGACTCGACCGGATTCGCCGACGGCTTCGCCGAGCACGGCGGCGAAAATGCCCGCCCCGCCGTACAAGTCCCACGCCACCATGCCCTCGCGGGCTTGCGCCCATTCGGCCACCAGGGCGCTGTAGCACCGGGCCGCGTCGCGGTGGGCCTGCCAGAACGCCGTCACCGGAACGCGCCACACCCGGCCGTTGACCCGCTGCGTCGCCTCGTAGGCGCCCTCGACGACGCGTGTCGACGTGCGCTTGCCGACCCGAGGGCCGGACTGCACGACGTGGCGGGCGCCGTCGTCGTCGAGCGCGACGTAGAGATGCGCGCCCGCCGGCCAACCGTTCTCGCTCAGACCGTCGAGAGCCCCCTGCGGCAATTGTCCGCAGCGCAGCTCGGTGACAAGCTCCGCGCTGTGGTAACGGTGAAATCCGGCGCGACCGTCGTCGGAGGTGTCCAGCCGGACCCTGGTGCGCCATCCCCTGGCCTCACCCGTGCCGAGCGGTTCGGCCGTCGCCTCGGATTCGTCCCGCCAGCGGTAGCCGCCCAACTTCGCCAGCTGGTTGGCCACGACGGCGCCCTTGAGCCGGCGTGCCGCCTCGGGTGTGGCGAACGCCAGATCGCAGCACCCCGCCCCGTCGACACCCGCGATCGGGCACAGCGGTTCGATGCGATCCGGCGAGGGGTCGAGTACCTCGATAACGTCGGCGTGCCAATACGATCCGCGGTCGGCCACCACCCTCACCCGCACGCGTTCGTCGGGCAGTGCGTAGCGCACGAAAACCACCCGGCCTTCGTGGCGGGCGATGCAGCTTCCCCCGTTGGCCGGCGGACCGGTGACCAGTGTCAGTTCGCCGATCACTCCAGGAAGCCTCGTCGAGCGTCACCCGGGGCGGCATGCGGCTGTAGTGTTTTCAACCGCTCCGACGAACTCAACTGCCAGGGCACCGAAGTCACCATCACGTTCGGCATGAACCGCAGCCTGCCCTTCAGCCGCAGCGCGCTTTGGTTGTGTAACAACTGTTCCCACCAATGGCCGACGACGTATTCGGGGATGAACACCGTGACGACGGTGCGTGGCGACTCCTTGCTGATCCGTTTGACGTAGTCGAGCACGGGACGGGTGATTTCGCGGTAGGGCGATGCGATCACCTTGAGCGGCACCGTGATGTCGCTCTCCTCCCACTTGTGCACCAACTCGCGGGTTTCGGCGTCGTCCACGCTGACGGTGATGGCCTCCAGCTCGTCGGGCCGGGTGGCGCGGGCGTACGCCAGCGCGCGCAGCGTCGGCAGGTGCAGTTTGGACACCAACACGATGGCGTGGTTGCGGCTGGGCAGCACCATGCCGTCCTCCTGGGCGGCGCGCTGCTCCTCCAGTTCGCGCGCGACCGTGGCGTAATGCTTGTGAATGGCCTTCATCATGAGGAACAGGAGGGCCATCGTGAGGATCGCGATCCAGGCGCCTGCGACGAACTTCGTGACGACGACAATGACCAGCACGATGCCGGTGCACACGCAGCCCACGGCGTTGATGATTCGTGACCGCTGCATCTTGGTGCGCGCGGCGGGATCGTTCTCGACGCCGAGCAGCCGGGTCCAGTGCCGGACCATGCCGATCTGGCTGAGGGTGAACGATACGAACACGCCGACGATGTACAGCTGAATCAGGGCGGTCACCTGCGCCTGGAACGCGACGATGAACGCGATCGCCGCGAACGCCAAGAACAGAATGCCGTTGGAGAACGCCAGCCGGTCGCCGCGGGTGTGCAGTTGGCGGGGCAGGTAACTGGCCTGCGCCAGAATCGAACCCAGCACGGGGAACCCGTTGAAGGCGGTGTTGGCGGCCAGCGCCAGGATCAGCGCGGTCACCCCGGCGATCAGATACAGGCCGAGCGGAAAGTCGTGGAAGACAGCGTCGGCGAGCTGGGCGATCAGTGTCTTCTGGTGGTAGTCGGGCGGGGCGCCGATGAGCTGCTCGTGCGGGCGTTCGGCGATCTGCACGCCTGTTTCCCTTGCCAGCATCACGATGCCCATGAACAGCGTCACCGCGATGATGCCGAGCATCAGCAGCGTCGTTGCGGCGTTGCGGGACTTCGGTTTCCGGAACGCGGGTACTCCGTTGCTGATGGCCTCCACACCCGTCAGCGCCGCGCAACCCGACGAGAACGCCCTGGCCACAAGGAACACCATCGCGAACCCGAGCACGTCACCGTGTTCGGCGTGTAATTCGAAGCCGGCCGATTCGGCGCGCAGCGGGGTGTCGAGCACGAATATCTGAAAGAAGCCCCAGCCCAGCATGGTGAAGATGCCGACGATGAAGGCGTATGTCGGGATGGCGAACGCGGTGCCGGATTCGCGGATGCCGCGCAGGTTCGCCGCGGCCAGAATCAGGACAGCGAGGACGGCGAACAGCACCTTGTGCTGGTTGATGAACGGCACGGCCGAGCCGATGTTGGACATCGCCGATGACATCGACACCGCGACGGTGAGCATGTAGTCCACCAGCAGGGCGCTGGCCACCGTCAAGCCCGCGGTGGCGCCGAGGTTGGTCGTCACCACCTCGTAGTCGCCGCCGCCGGACGGATATGCGTGCACGTTCTGGCGGTAGCTGGCGATCACGATCAGCATCACGGCGCCGACTGCCAGCCCGATCCACGGCGCCATGGAATAGGACGCCAGGCCGGCCACCGACAGCACCAGAAAGATCTCCTCGGGCGCGTAGGCCGTCGAGGAGAGCGCATCGGAAGCAAACACCGGCAGGGCGATCCGCTTGGGCAGAAGCGTGTGGGAGAGCCTGTCGCTGCGGAAAGGTCTGCCGAGGACCAGCCGCCGGGCGGCGGTCGAAAGCTTGGACACGAGAGCCAAGAGTAAGCCCAGACGAGATTGGCGGTAGCGTTCCCAGTGCGCAGACTTGAAGACGGCGATTTCAAGCTGCAGCCGAAAGGACCGCGAAGGTGCGAGTAGTGGTGATGGGATGCGGCCGGGTGGGCGCATCGCTGGCCGACGGCCTGGCCCGGATCGGCCACGATGTCGCAGTCATCGACCGTGACAGCACGGCGTTCAACCGCCTGTCCCCCGAGTTCCCCGGCGAACGGGTGCTGGGCATGGGTTTCGACCGTGATGTCCTGCTGCGGGCGGGCATCGAGGAGGCTTCCGCGTTCGCGGCCGTGTCCTCCGGCGACAACTCGAACATCATCTCGGCGCGGGTCGCCAGGGAGACCTTCGGCGTCGAGCGCGTGGTGGCCCGCATCTACGACGCCAAACGCGCCAAGGTCTACGAGCGCCTCGGCATTCCGACCGTGGCCACCGTGCCGTGGACCACGGACCGGCTGCTCAACGTCTTGACCCGCGAGACGGAAACCACGAAGTGGCGCGACCCGACCGGCAACGTCGGCGTAGCCGAACTGGCGTTGCACGAAGGCTGGGTGGGCCGCCGGGTGAGCGAGCTGGAGGCGGCCACCGGGGGACGGGTGGCGTTCATGATCCGGTTCGGCGGCGGGCTGCTGCCTGAGCAGAAGACCGTGATCCAGGCCGGTGACCAGGTATATCTGGCCGCCATCGCCGGACGCATCGGCGAGGCGCTGGCCATTGCGGCGCAGCCGCCGAGCGAGGACAGCGAGGGCTGATGAAGGTCGCTATCGCCGGTGCGGGCGCGGTCGGCCGGTCCATCGCCCGCGAGCTGCTGGAAAACGAGCACGAGGTCACGCTGCTGGAGCGCAACCCGGACCACATCGACGTCGATGCCATTCCGGGCGCGCACTGGCGTCTCGGCGACGCGTGCGAGCTCAGCCTGCTGGAGTCGGTGCATCTCGAGGATTTCGACGTGGTGATCGCCGCCAGCGGTGACGACAAGGTCAACGTCGTGGTCAGCCTGCTGGCCAAGACCGAGTTCGCGGTGCCGCGCGTGGTGGCCCGTGTCAACGACCCCCGCAACGAGTGGCTGTTCGACGAGGCGTGGGGCGTCGACGTCGCGGTGTCCACTCCACGGATGCTGGCCTCGCTGGTGGAGGAGGCCGTCGCCGTCGGCGACCTGGTGCACCTGATGGAGTTCCGCACCGGGCAGGCCAACCTGATCGAGATCACGCTTCCGGTCGACACGCCGTGGGGTGGCAAGCCGCTGCGCAAGCTGCAACTCCCCCGCGACGCCGCGCTGGTGACGATCCTGCGCGGCTCACGGGTGATCGTGCCGCAGGCCGACGAGCCGCTGGAAGGCGGTGACGAGCTGCTGTTCGTCGCGATCACCGAGGTCGAAGACGAGCTGCGCGAACTACTGCTGCACCCGCAGCCGCGCTAACGCGTGCCGGTCGGATACGCCGGCGGCGGTATCGCCCGGCTATGGAAGTGCGCCACGGTCTTCGCCGACACCCGGCTGTAGTCGTACTCCTGGTTTCGGATGCCCGCCCAGGAGACGAGTCCGGCGCTCACGAACAGCGCCACGGTCACATACGCGCCCTGCCGGAAACCGGCGAAATCGATTGTGTTGCCGACGATTACACCCATGAAGGCTATTGCGATCAGTCCCGCGATGCGGGAGATGGCGTTGTTGATCGCCGACCCGATGCCGCTCTGCTCCGGATTGACCGCGGCCAGGATGGCTGCCGTCAGCGGCGACACCGTCATCGACAGCCCGAACCCGAACACCACCAGACCCGGTAGCAGCTGAGTCCAGAAGTTGAACGGTTCGCCCGCACGGGTCATCAGCAGGTAGCCCGCCGCGGCGATGACCGGCCCCAAAGCCATGTACGCCCGCGGTCCGTGTCGGCCGGCGAGCGCGCCGAACCGTCGCGCCAGCGCGAACGAGAAAACCGGGATCGGCAGCGTCGCGACGCCCGCCTCAATGGCCGACATGCCCGCGGTCTCTTGAAGAAACAGCACCACCAGCAGCGTCCCCAACGACACCGCGGCATAGAAGAACACCGTCGCGAGATTGCTGACGGCGAAGTTGCGGGCGGCGAAGATTTCCAGCGGCATCATCGGATGCGCCGTCCTGGCTTCCCATAGCGGAAACGCTGCCAGACAAGCGATTCCGAGCACCAACGCGACCATCACCGAAGGGTGCGACAGCCCGAGGCGTTGCTGTTCGATCAACGCGTAGACGGCACCGGTCAGGCCGACGGCGGTGAGCACGGCGCCGACGACGTCGATTCTGGCGCGGCGCCGCGAGGCCAATTCGTCACCGGTGACCTTGGCGGTCAGAAACAGCGTGACCGCCAACGGCACGATGTTGACCCCGAAGATCCAGCGCCAGTTCAGCCCGTCGACAAGGACCCCTCCGAGCAGCGGGCCGACGACGAAAGCCGTTCCCGTCCAAGCGGTCCAGGAACCGATCGCCTTGGCCTGCGCGGCGCCGGAGAACCGGGCATTGATCATCGCCAGCGAGCTCGGCACCAGGAACGCGGCGCCGACGCCCTGCAGGCACCGCGCCGCCACCAGCATCGCGCCGCTCAGCGCGAACGCACACAGCAGCGACGAGGCGGCGAAGACACCCAGACCCACCCGCAGCACGAGCAACCGGCCGAAGGTGTCGGACACCGCGCCTGCGACAAGGATCAGCGCGCCGAGGGTGAGCAGGTAGCCGTCCACCACCCACTGCTGCAGCGCCAGCCCGCCGCCGAAGTCGCTGTCGATCGCCGGCAGCGCGAGGTTGACCACCGAGCCGTCCAGAAACGCCACGAACGAGGCGAGAATGGCGACCGCCAGCAGCGGCCGGTCGGTGTTGGCGCGGGTGTCGGCCAACTAGCTTTCCTGCACTGCGTCCTCGGTCTTCGCCGGTTCGTCGGTCTCGACGTCGTCGACGTCGGCTTCCGCCGGGGCCGGTGGATGCGCGGCGTGGATGGCCCGCTGCGCCGACCGGATGGCCAGATACGTCACCAGCGCCGCCAGCGCCGTCAGCGGCCATCCCATCGCGATGCGTGCGACCCCGAGCCATCCCGTCTCGTCGGCGTCGTAGAGGTGGCGCTGCACGACGAAGCGGGACGCGAACACCAGCACCCAGGTCATCGTGGCGAGGTCGAAGGCAAGCACCGCTCGGCGCACCTCGCGCCAGCGGGAGTCGTGGGTGTGGACCCAGTTCCAGATGTAGCCGACGACGGGCCTGCGGATGAGCACGGAGATCAGGAAGACCACCGCCCAGAACAGCGACACCCAGATGCCCCACAGGAAATAGCCCTTGGATTCACCCAGCACATAGGCGATCAGTGCGCAGAACGCGACGCCGATAAAGCCCGAGACCGCCGGCTGGGCGGTTTCCTTACGGGCCAGCCGCCACACCAGAACCAGCGCGGCCACCCCCACCGCCGAGATGATCGCGGGCATCAGCCCGAACAGCGACGAGACAGGCACGAACACCACGACGGGTAGGGAGGAATGAATCATTCCGCTGATGCCGCCCATCTGCTTGAGCAGGACCTGGGCGCCGGATCGCTTTTCGGTCACAAGTCAACGGTACGGGGTCGCGCGACTGTGATCGCGATCTCTACATCTAAAGACGCGCTACTTCTGAATTTCGTAGTGCGGGTTGTAGATCGCTTTGGTGCCGTTCTCCAGCTTGCCCATCCGTCCGTGCACGCGCAGCGTGCGCCCGGACTCGATGCCGGGGATTCGACGCTGGCCGAGCCAGACCAGCATCACCGTGTCGGTGCCGTCGAATAGTTCGGCCTTGATGCCGCCCGCGCAGCCCTTGGCGTTGGTTTCGACACTGCGCAAAGTGCCGACCATCGTCACTTCTTGGCCGCGTTGGCAGTCAATCGCTTTCTGCGCGCCGGTGTTGGCGGCTTCTTCGGTCAGTTCCGCGACGTCGAGTTGCTCCGGGTCTTCTGTAAGCCGACGTGTGAGCCGGCGTAGATACCCTTCGGCCGTAGCCATGGCGCCTCCCGCCATTTCTCTGTGAATCCACCGTGGATTCACAACCAACGCCACGGTAGACCTCTTACTGCCGAGACGCCATGACCGGGATGACCCGCCACGCCGGTGATTTAAACCACACTGCACCATCAATTTATGGCGGTCGATCTACGGGGTGTGACGGCGGTCCTATTGCCCGGCACCGGATCCGACGATGACTACGTCTACCGGGCCTTCGCCGCCGCCCTGCACGACGCCGGCGCCGTCGTGGTAACGCCTGCGCCGCAACCCGACCGACTCATCGACGGCTACGTCGCCGACCTCGACAGCGCCGCCCGAACCGGCCCGATCGCGGTGGGCGGGGTGTCCATCGGGGCGGCGGTGGCGACCCACTGGGCGTTGTCGCACCCGAGCCTCGCGGTGGCGGTGCTGGCCGCGCTGCCGGCGTGGTCCGGATCACCGCAGAGCGCACCCGCCGCGCAGGCCGCCCGCTACTCCGCCGACGTGCTGCGCCGCGACGGCCTGGTGTCGGCCACCGCGCAGATGCGGGCGTCGAGTCCGCCCTGGTTGGCCGACGAGCTGACCCGTTCCTGGCTCGGACAGTGGCCTGCGCTGCCCGACGCCATGGACGCCGCCTCCCGCTATGTCGCACCGACCTGCACCGAACTGGAGACGTTGGCGGCGCCGATGGGGGTGGCCGCCGCGGTGGACGATCCGGTGCATCCGCTCGAGGTCGCGCTGGAATGGGTGGCGGCGGCGCCGCGGGCGGCGTTGCGGACGGTCACGCTCGACGAAATGGGCGCCGACCCGTCGGTGCTCGGCGCCGCGTGCGTGGCGGCGCTGAACGACCTGTAGAAGTCATCTCGGCTGTGCGTCAGCCGCCGGTGATGGTGCGCAACTGCTGCATGGCCGTTCCGTGCTCGCTGCGGCGCGCGGCCGGCTGCGGCGGCGGCTGTTGTTGCTGCTGCTGTGCGGCCTGTTGCTGCGCGGCCTGTTCGGCGGCGGCCTGCAATTGCCGTGCCATCGGCTCCGGCAGCTGGATTGGCAGCGGCGTGCGCACCGGCAACGGGGTGTTGCCGCGCCGAACGACCGTGTCCGCCAACGCTTCTCGGGCTTCCTCACTGAGCGCATCGATGGTCTGGGCCGGCCCGTTGACCACACAGCGGATCATCCAGCGGTAGCCGTCGACGCCGATGAAACGCACCACTCCGCCCTGCGCGGCGCCGACCACCTCGCGCCCCCACGGCCCGTCCTCGATGCGCACCTCGGAGGCTTCCTTGCGCAGCGACTCGGCCAGCTCACTGGCGACCTCACGCCACAGCGGCGACGTCTTCGGCGCGGCATAGGCCGCGACGGTGAAGCGGCCGTTGGGTGTGACGACCCACACCGCGCTCGGCGCACCGCCCTCGGTGAGCTCGACTTGCACTTGCCCGGCAGCGGGCATCGGAATGAGCACCGAACCGAGATCCAGCCGCGCCACCTTGGCCGCTTCCGGATCGTCGAAATCGTCGATGTCGAACGGGCCGTCCAGCTCGTCGTCACCGAAGTCCGACTCGACCTGCACGGCCTCGTCGTCGTCGAAATCGTCGTCTTTGGCGTGTTTTCCCATAGCCATCACAAACTCGCATGTCCGCCGGAAGAACCGTAGCCGCCCTCGCCACGGGTAGTGCCCGCCAAGCCCGCCTCGTCGAACGAGGTCACCTCGACCAGCTCAGGCAACTCCACTCGCTGCACCAGCAGCTGAGCGATCCGATCGCCCCGGTGCACGACGATGGGCTCCTCGGGATCCAGGTTGATCAGCGACACCTTGATCTCGCCGCGGTAGCCGGCGTCGATCGTCCCCGGGCTGTTGACGATCGAAAGTCCCACGCGCGCAGCCAATCCCGACCGCGGATGCACCAACCCCACCATCCCGTGCGGAATGGCCACCGCGATGCCCGTCGGCACGAGAGCGCGATGGCCGGGCGCCAGCGTGACGTCGATCGCACTGAACAGATCGATGCCGGCGTCGCCGTCGTGGGCACGGCTGGGCATCGGCAAATCGCGGTCTAGGCGCACTACTGCCAAAGGGGTGGACACGAGGCTGAGATTACCCTTGGCCACGTGTCAGACACGCGCGCAGCACCACAAGTCGTGCGGTATTCCGAGCGGCTTCGGGTGCCGTGGTGGTGGTGGCCGCCCGGCCTGGGCCTGGCCGCGCTCATCGCCGTCGAGGTGAACATGGGAGTTCGCAGCCTGCCCGACTGGGTGCCCTACGCCGTGCTGCTGCCCGTGGCCGCTGTCGTGCTGGTGTGGTTCGGCAGAACCGAGGTGCGGGTGGTGTCCGGCACCGGTCCCGACCAGGAGACCGAACTGTGGGTCGGTGACGCGCACCTGCCCGTCAGCGTGATCTCTCGGTCGGCCGAGGTGCCGCGGTCAGCCAAATCCGCCGCCCTCGGGCGCCAGCTGGATCCGGCCGCATACGTCGTGCACCGGGCCTGGGTTGGTCCTATGGTGTTGGTCGTCCTCGACGACCCGGACGATCCGACGCCGTACTGGCTCATCAGTAGCCGCCACCCGGAACGGGTGTTGGCCGCGCTGCGCAGCTGAGCCGCGCTTCCCGCCACTGACGTGCGCTCTAGGCGGCGCAGTCAGAGCAGATCATCACGCCGTTCTTCTCGCTGGCGAGCCGGCTGCGGTGGTGCACCAAAAAGCAGCTCGAGCAGGTGAACTCGTCAGCCTGCTTCGGGATCACCCGCACCGACAGTTCCTCCCCGGACAGGTCGGCACCAGGCAGTTCGAAGCTTTCGGCGGTTTCTGACTCGTCGACGTCCACTACGGCTGATTGAGCTTCATTGCGCCGAGCCTTCAGTTCCTCAAGCGAGTCCTCGGAAACGTCGTCGGTCTCGGTGCGCCGTGGGGCGTCGTAGTCGGTAGCCATCTTTGTCCCCTCCGTGAACCTTGCGACAGAGCTTTGTACCAGCGTCGAACGCTTGCGCCAAACGATTCGTGCCCATATTGCAGTCTGAACAAGTGTGATTTACGTCACAATAGCTTGCTGACCGGCGCCGGGGGCCGACACCGAGAGTTTTAGAGTGCAGGGGTGGTCGCACAAATCACCCAGGGCACGGCGTTCGACAGACACGGTCGGCCCTTCCGCCGGCGCAACTACCTGCCCGGGATCCTGATGTTCGCGGTGCTGGCGGTGGCGACGATGACCATCTGGGTGATGGCGCTGAACCGGCCGGTCGACGTCGCCGAGCCCGTGGCCTGCAATCCGCCGGCAAATACACCCAACGACCCGGCCCTGCCCAAGCTGGGCGAACAGGTCAACCGCGCGTCGATGACGGAGGTCAGCCCCGCCCATCTCGTCGACACCAAGGTCCGCGTCCTCAACGCCAGCGGCCGGGGTGGGCAGGCCGCCGACGTGGCCAGTCAGTTGCGCGACCTCGGGTTCGCCGAGCCGGTCGCCGAGAACGACCCGCTCTATGCCAACAACCGGCTGGCGTGCCAGGGCCAGATCCGGTTCGGGCCCAACGGCAGGGCGGCCGCCGCGGCGGTGTGGCTGGTCGCCCCGTGCGTCGAGCTGTATCAGGACGAACGGCCCGACGACACCGTGGATCTGGCGATCGGCACCGAGTTCAACGAGTTGGCGCGCAACGACGACATCGACGCGGTGCTGTCCAGCCTGCGGCCCGACGCCACTCAGCCCGCCGACCCGGCACTGCTGTCGAAGATCCACAGCGGAACCTGCTGACCGATAGCGCTGCGGCACAACATCTTCCGTTAGCCGACGCCCGCGTCGCGCAGTGCGCTGGTCAGCGTGGCTTCGACGCCCGGCGCGGCGGCCACCACCGTCCCGCCGCCGCCGACCGCTCCGCTGGGAGCCGGTAGCCGCACCCGCGCACCGGCCTCCGCCGCGATCAGCGCGCCCGCCGCCCAGTCCCACACGTTGAGGTTCTCCTCGTAGTAGGCGTCGAGTTGGCCCGCGGCAACGTGGCACAGGTCCAGCGCCGCCGAGCCGAACCGACGGATGTCGCGGACCCGCGGCAGCAGCGTCGCCAGCACCGCCGCCTGGCGCTGACGAAGATCCGGGTCGTAGGCAAAACCGGTGCCCACCAACGTCATTGACAGATCGCCGACGTCGCTGCAGCGCAGCGGCGTGGTCGTGGTGCCGCGGCGCAGCTGAGCACCGTGACCCAGTGCTGCCGAATACAGCGAGCCTTCGGCGACGTGGGCGACGGCGCCCGCCACCGATCGGCCGTCGACCTGGGCGGCCACCGACACGGCGTAGGCGGGCAACCCGTAGACGAAGTTCACGGTGCCGTCGATCGGGTCGACCACCCAGGTGACCGCGCCCGCGGACTCCCGCGGCGCGCCCCCGCCCTCCTCGCCGAGGACATGCTCGCCCGGTCGCAGTTCGGCGAGCCGATCGCGCACCAGCCGTTCGGTTTCGGTGTCGACGATGGTCACCGGGTCGGTCGGGGAGCTCTTGGTGCGCACCGCCGGTCCGCCCGATTCCGGCGCGTCCGTGAACACCTCTTCCCTGCGCCGCCGCACGAAGTCGGCCGCTTCGACCGCCAGGCGCTCGGCGACCGAGCGCAATTCCACCGGGTCCTGCTCGAGACTTTCCACCGGTTCATCGCAACACAAGTTGTTGGCACCGGTTGCGCAGCACGCCCACTTAAGGGCTTCGGAGCTACTAGTGTGTGGGCACATGACCGCTACCGACACGCCCGCCGCCGAGCCCAGCACCAACGGTGCTCCGCAACACCGGGGATTCGGCGTTGACGTGGGCGGCAGCGGCGTCAAGGGCGGCATCGTCGACCTCGACACCGGCAAGCTGATCGGCGAACGATTCAAGATCGCCACCCCGAAGCCGGCCACCCCCGAGGCGGTCAGCAAGACCGTCGCCGCCGTCGTCCGCGAGTTCGGCTGGACCGAGAAGGTCGGCGTCACCTACCCCGGCGTGGTCACCGACGGCATCGTGCGCACCGCCGCCAACGTCGACAAGGGCTGGATCGGCTGCAACGCCGCGGAGTTCTTCAGCAGGCAACTGGACGGGCAACCGGTGACGGTTCTCAACGACGCCGACGCGGCGGGCCTGGCCGAGGAGAAGTTCGGCGCGGGCCGCGACAACACGGGCGTGATTGTGTTGCTGACATTCGGCACCGGGATCGGTTCGGCGGTGATTCACAACGGCGTGTTGCTGCCGAACACGGAGTTCGGCCACCTCGAAGTCGGCGGCAAAGAAGCCGAACACCGGGCCGCCTCGTCGGTCAAGGAGGCCAAGAAGTGGAGCTACGAGCGCTGGACCAAAGAGGTCACCAAGGTGCTCGTCGCGATCGAAAACGCAATCTGGCCCGACCTGTTCATCGCCGGCGGCGGGATCAGCCGCAAAGCCGACAAATGGATTCCGCTGCTGAAGATCCGCACGCCCATCGTTGCCGCCACCCTGCAGAACACCGCGGGCATCGTCGGTGCCGCGATGGCCGCCGACGTGGACGTCACTGCTACTGCCAAGTAGCACACGTCACAATTGCTGGAAACACGGATTGCGGTGTGTCAATTTGCCGCACGGCGCAGCGTTATCCAACACTGTCGTTACAATGGTCGTCGGCGGCCGCACCGGAGAAGCGGCGAAGTAACCGAGAAGGTATCAACGCCACATTCGACATAGAAGACGCTTTTCGATGGTGCATGCCCCCGAGACCATCGGAATCCCCAGGACCGAAAGGGTGACGTGGCAGCGACAAAGGCAAGCCCGGCAGCCACAAAGTCGGTGAAGCGCACCGCTACCAAGACTACTGCGAAGAAGGCCACGGCAGCCAAGAGCGCCAATGGGTCGGCGCCCGCCAAGCGCGCCACGAAGGCGGTCGGCAAGACCGAGAAGCCGGCGGCCAAGGGGCGCGCTGCGAGCAAGCCTGCCAAGGCGAGCAAATCCCGGGCCGGGTCGGCGAAGGCAGACGGCGCATCATCGCGTAGTCGCGCCAAGAAGGCCACCTCGCCCGAGCCGACGGCCAAGGCCGACCTCGTCGAAGACGACGACCTCGAGACCACCGACGAACTCGACGGCGAGCCCGAGAACCTGGTCGAGGAGGACCTCGATCTCGAGGAGCTGGCTGACGACGACGTCGCGGCCGAGGACGAGACGGACGAGACCGACGACGAGGCGGAAGACGAGGCCGACATCGACGTGAAGGCCGAAGAGCCCGCCGAGGACGTGGTCGCCGACGACGAGGAGATCGCCGAGCCCAGCGAGAAGGACAAGGCGTCGGGCGACTTCGTCTGGGACGAAGAGGAATCCGAGGCGCTGCGGCAGGCTCGCAAGGACGCCGAACTCACCGCATCGGCCGACTCGGTGCGCGCCTACCTCAAGCAGATCGGCAAGGTGGCGCTGCTCAACGCCGAAGAAGAGGTCGAGCTCGCCAAGCGCATCGAAGCAGGTCTGTACGCCACGCAGTTGCTCAACGAGATGGCCGAGCGGGGCGAGAAGCTGCCCGCCGCGCAGCGCCGCGACATGATGTGGATCTGCCGCGACGGCGATCGAGCGAAAAACCATCTGCTGGAAGCGAATCTGCGTCTGGTGGTGTCGCTGGCCAAGCGCTACACCGGCCGCGGCATGGCGTTCCTCGACCTGATCCAGGAAGGCAACCTCGGCCTGATCCGCGCGGTCGAGAAGTTCGACTACACCAAGGGTTACAAGTTCTCCACGTATGCCACCTGGTGGATCCGTCAGGCGATCACCCGCGCGATGGCCGACCAGGCCCGCACCATCCGCATCCCGGTGCACATGGTCGAGGTCATCAACAAGCTCGGCCGCATTCAGCGTGAGCTGCTTCAGGATCTGGGCCGCGAGCCCACCCCTGAGGAGCTCGCCAAGGAAATGGACATCACGCCCGAAAAAGTGCTGGAGATTCAGCAGTACGCGCGTGAGCCCATCTCCCTCGATCAGACCATCGGCGATGAAGGTGACTCGCAGCTAGGCGATTTCATCGAGGACTCCGAGGCCGTCGTCGCCGTCGACGCGGTGTCGTTCACGCTGCTGCAGGATCAGCTGCAGTCGGTGTTGGAGACGCTGTCGGAGCGCGAAGCCGGCGTGGTCCGGTTGCGGTTCGGCCTGACCGACGGCCAGCCGCGCACACTCGACGAGATCGGCCAGGTGTACGGCGTCACGCGCGAACGCATACGGCAGATCGAGAGCAAGACGATGTCAAAGTTGCGGCACCCCAGCCGTTCTCAGGTCTTGCGCGACTACCTCGACTAGACCGCCTCAGCACGCTCCGGGGAAGTTCAGGCCGAACGGGTTCGGGATACAAGGGCCATTCGGCGGCGGTGCGTCGTCGGCTGCCGGCTCCGGTGCCGGAGCGCGTTCTGCAGGTGGCGGGGCCTCTGCAGGAGCAGGCTGCTCGGCCACGACCGGCTTGGGTTCCTCCGGAGGGGCCGCCGGCGGCGGTGGCGGTGGCGCGGGCACACATTTGAACGCGGTGAGGCTGTCCCACGTACCCGAGTCGGCGCCGTCACGGAACGTGTAGCTGCCATGTCCCCTGTCGTCGCCGCCCACCGCGCCGTCGAGGACCAACGGCGTATAGGAGCGGCCGCTGCCCTGACGGCTGACCTCCAGGTGGATCTTGTTGCCGTTGATGTCGCCGACCACGGTGCCGGGCATGCTCGTCCCGTTGGGATAGAACGTGGTGCCCTTTGTGTCAACGTGCGTGCCGCCGGCGACGGTGGAGAACTTCGTCTCGCCGATGTTCGGATAGTGCAAAACGACTTCCCCGCCGGGAAACTGGTAGCCCGCGCACGCATTCGGTGCAAGCGGAGCGGGCGGATAGGCGTGGGCGGGTGCGGGGCTTCCCAGAAGCGTGGCCGCGGCGACCACCACTGCGCCGCCCGTGAGTTTCTTGCCGTACGAGGAAGACATGAGCGGACGCTAACAACGCGCGAGCAGCCAAGATATAGGGTGATTCCCTAGATTTCGGCGGATGTCGGACGCGCGTTGAGTCAGCCGACCACGTCGAACGCGACTCGCTTGACCAGAAGATCCCCCGCGGGCAGACAACTGGTGCCCTGGTCGGCGGAGAATCCGTCGCACACCGGGCCGGACAGCTTCCAATACACCTCGGCGACGTGTCGCCCGACCGGCAGCGGGTTCAGCGCGCCAAGATTCGAGGTGTTGATGGCAGGCAGGCCGGGCGCTTCGGGAAGCTGGCCCACCCAGATCTTGTTGTCGGCGGGAAACGACCGGTTGAATCCGGAACCGGCGCCTCCGTCAACGATGTATTCGACGGACTTGAGTTTGCCCCGGAAGTCGGCCGTCGGCGTGGGGTAATCGGTGGCAAAACCCGGCGGCTTCTGGTCGAATGCGTCGGCCATGATCCACGGGACCGACACCGCCCACCGCTCGCCCGCCGCGAGCTGGGTGCAGTCGGACGTGACGACCGCGACCGAGTAGCCGTACTGGTTCTTCAGCGCAGTACCGCTCGACGAGACGCACGGCTCGTCGGTTGCCCACTTCGCGACCGCCGACGGCGCGGCCGCCAACGCCGCCGAGCAAACGACGCCGGTGCAGACCAGCGCGCGCCAAACCCCACGAAAATTGGCAAGTATCGGCATCGCCGCCCCTCCCCTTTGCTACCAATGCACTAAGCCAACTGCCAGCGAAGGGTGGAAGTCAACGAGCTCGCAAAGGTTGACGACTGCGACAATAACCGTGAACAGTACAACTCGTCGTCAGCCCGCAAATGCGTTGCGGCAGAGCGTTTGTCGGCGCTCATGTTGCGCCATCACTTCTTCTTGGGGCGCACTTTGTATGTGGCAGGCCATGATTCGCGGGTCTCGTCGGAAGACAGCGGGACGCCCTTGCTGCCGATGCGAATGTCGTACGGCTCCTTGTTGGGCCCGACTTCGCGTTTGACCGCCTCGGTGGCCGCATACATCAACTGGTCGATCTCGGCTTCGGCGAACGTGACGAAGGATGTCTTGCGCACCTCGTCGTCGCCGGGCGCCATCCTCTCCGGTAACACTCGCGATGCCAGCGCCGCCAGGCCAAGCAGCGTGAACGGGATGACCCAGTAGCAGACGAACGACAGCGGCGTCCTGGTGTCGAGAATCGTTGCCTCGCCGTAGACGATCGGCGGGATCATCGACGACACCGTCATGCCGCCGAACGCGGCGATCCAGATCCAGGTCAGCAGCGTGGTGATGCGCTTGAACGTATCGCTCTCGATCACCTCTTCGGGCTGGTCGACTTCGGCGAACTCCCGCACGAACGGCCGACCGGCCAGCAGGCTGCCCAGCGCCACCAGGAAGATGCCGGCGTTGCTCAGCGGCTGCATCCATTGCTCCATGAACGTCTGGCTCACCGTGAACGTCAGGATCGCCAGCACGACGAAGACAGCCATGGCCCCGACCTCCAGGGTTCGGCCCGGTGTGCCCTTCATCCGCCCGATCACGAACGACGCCACCGCGACCGCAAGCGCGACCAGCACGGCGGTCTCGAAGGGCACATTGCCGACCAGCACCCAGTAAACGATCCAGGGCGCGAAACCCACCAGAATGCTCACGGTGGGTCAGTGTAGGGAGTGGCGCTTCGCCGAGGCGACACTCCGCAGTAATTTTGTAACGGTGAGTCCTCGCCTCAACGTCTCGTCGGGATCCGAGTTCGAAAAAGTGGTCGGATACTCGCGTGCGGTGCGCATCGGACCCCACGTCGCGGTGTCCGGCACCACCGCCGCGGGTGACACGATCGCCGATCAGACGCGAAATGCGTTGCGACGCATAGAGATCGCACTCGCCGAGGCAGGCGCGTCGTTGACCGATGTGATCCGGACCCGGATGTTTGTCACCGAAATCTCCCGGTGGCGGGAGGTGGGGGCCGTGCACGCCGAGGTGTTCGGCGACATCCGGCCTGCGGCCACGCTGGTGGAGGTGTCGGCGCTCGTGTCGCCGGAGTTGATGGTCGAGATCGAGGCCGACGCCTACGTGCCGGACAAGTCCAGCGGCGCGAACGAGCCGTCCGGCCCCGGCAGGTAGGGCGTGACACTGCTCACAGCCGCGATCGGCAGCGGTCCATACAAATGCGGGAAGAGCATCGACGCCGGATCGGTGGGTACGCCCGGCTCCCACCGCACGCGAGCGGTCAACCGGTCGGGGTCGACATGTAACAGCATCAGATCGGTGCGGCCGGCGTAGAGCCGATTGGCGGGCAGATGCACCTGGTCAGGGGCGGAAAGGTGGATGAAGCCAACGTCATCGAGCGACGACGGGCGGTGCTCGCCGCGCTCCTGGGCAAGGCGCCAGTCGTCAATGGCACAGATGTGCAGAAGCATCTCTTCAGCGTGCACGGTCGGCAACTTCGCTAGCCGTGAAAAACGACACACCCGGGTACGGCCGGGGAACAACGCTCAAACCGAATACGTCTGAGAGAGTGGAGATGCGCCAAAGCGGGTATTAACCCGGCACCACACGAGCAGATGCGGAGGAGCCATGAACGCAACTCTGACCAGTCCGCCACTGACCCGGGCTGATCGCTGCGATCGTTGCGGCGCCGCTGCTCGCGTTCGGGCGAAGTTACCGTCGGGAGGCGAGTTGCTGTTTTGCCAGCATCACGCCAACGAACACGAGGCCAAGCTTGTTGAGTTGGCGGCAGTGCTGGAAGTCAGCCCATCGGAACCGGTCGACGCCTAACCCGATAACCCCCAGCCTGGGTACGACGACGCTACGTCAGGAATGCTGGACTGGTCATGAGTGACCAGCCTCCGGTGTCGCGCCATCACATCTGGCACATTACGAAGCGGACGCTGTCGAAAAGCTGGGACGATTCGATCTTCTCTGAGTCCGCGCAGGCGGCTTTCTGGTCTGCGCTGTCGTTACCGCCACTGTTGTTGGGGATGCTCGGCAGCCTTGCCTACATCGCGCCGATGTTCGGGCCGGACACGCTGCCGACGATCGAGGACCAGTTGATCGGCACCGCGTCGCGGTTTTTCTCGCCCAACGTCGTCAACGAGATCATCGAGCCGACGGTGCGCGACATCGTGCGAGGCGCGCGCGGTGAGGTCGTCTCGATCGGGTTCGTCATCTCGTTGTGGGCGGGGTCGTCGGCGATCTCGGCGTTCGTCGACTCGATCACCGAAGCCCACGACCAGACGCCGCTGCGGCATCCGGTGCGCCAGCGGTTTTACGCGCTGGGGTTGTACGTGGTGATGCTGATCGGCGTCATCGCCGCCGCCCCATTCGTCGCGCTGGGGCCGCGCAAGATCGCCGAGTACATCCCGGACAGCTGGGATCACATCCTGCAGTATGGCTACTACCCGGTGTTGTTTCTCGCTCTGGTGATCGCGGTGGGCATCCTCTACCGGGTGTCGCTGCCCAAGCCGCTGCCGTCGCATCGGCTGATCTACGGATCGCTGCTGGCCGCCATCGTCTTCCTGATCGCGACGTACGGGCTGCGGGTCTATCTGACGTGGATCACCACCACCGGCTACACCTACGGCGCGCTGGCCACGCCGATCGCGTTCCTGCTGTTCGCGTTCTTTCTGGGCTTCGCGATCATGCTGGGCGCCGAGCTCAACGCCGCCATCGAGGAGGAATGGCCCGCGCCGACCACCCACGCCACGCGGCTGCGGCAGTGGCTGGGAAGCAAAACCGCCGAGTCGCGGGTGTCGCTCAACGGCAACTCGTCCGGCGACTCCGGCGGCGATTCCCCCGGCGATTCGGCGCCGCAGGCGACGACCGCGCCCGCGGCGGCGAAGGGCGAGCCGTCTACTTCTTGAGCCGGTCGTAGATCTTCTTGCAGTCCGGGCACACCGGCGACCCGGGCTTGGCGGCCTTGGTCACCGGGAAGACCTCACCGCACAACGCGACCACGTGCGTCCCCATGACGGCGCTCTCGGCGATCTTGTCCTTCTTGACGTAGTGGAAGTACTTCGGGGTGTCGTTGTCGGTTCCATCGTCGACGCGTTCGTCGACGTCGGTGCGCTCGATGGTCTCGGTCTGCATGCCTTCATTGTGCCTGGCGACAGACCCGTTAGAAACCGCTCGGTTCAGACACCGGCGAATGTGAAACAGTGGAGGTATGAAACACGGCCCACAGCTGGGTTTCGACGACGACGGACGTCCCGTCCTCATCACCGCCGCCGCACCCGCCTATGAAGAACAGCACCGCGCGCGGGTACGCAAGTACCTCACGTTGATGGCGTTCCGGATCCCCGCATTGGTGCTCGCCGCCATCGCCTACGGGGTGTGGGAGAACGGGCTCATCTCGCTGGCGATCATCGTCGTGTCGGTGCCTTTGCCTTGGATCGCCGTGCTGATCGCCAATGACCGGCCGCCGCGCAGCGCCGAAGAGCCGCGGCGCTATGCCGCCAGGCGCACACCGCTGTTCCCGACCGCGGAGCGGCCGGCGATCGAGCAGCGACCGCAGGGGGCACCGCAACACGACGGCACCGCCCCGATAGACGATTTCCCTTCCTGAGCAGCGTCTAGACGTATTCTCAGACGATTCTCAGGTCGTCGGCGCAAAACCGCTGATCAACGTGTGTGAACCGGCCGGTTCGTGGGAACTCTTCAGCGCAATTGAGCGTTGAAAGTCTTGACAGTTCGAGCCGAGCAGGAGGCCCTGATGGCAAATGCCACGATAAGCCGCGTTGACCAAGATCTGGACGCGCAGAGTCCAGCCGCTGATCTGGTGCGCGTGTACCTGAACGGCATCGGCAAAACGGCTTTGCTCAACGCCGCAGATGAGGTGGAACTCGCGAAGCGCATCGAGGCAGGCCTTTACGCGCAGCATCTGCTGGAGACACGGAAGCGCTTGGGAGAGAACCGCAAACGTGATCTTGAGGCGGTCGTGCGCGACGGCGAGGCTGCCCGTCGCCATCTCCTCGAGGCGAATCTGCGCCTGGTGGTCTCCCTGGCGAAGCGTTACACCGGCCGTGGTATGCCGCTGCTGGACCTGATCCAGGAAGGCAACCTGGGTTTGATCCGCGCGATGGAGAAGTTCGACTACACCAAGGGCTTCAAGTTCTCCACCTATGCCACGTGGTGGATCCGCCAGGCGATCACCCGCGGCATGGCCGACCAGAGCCGCACCATCCGGCTGCCGGTGCACCTCGTCGAGCAGGTCAACAAGCTGGCCAGGATCAAGCGCGAAATGCACCAGAACCTCGGCCGGGAGGCCACCGACGAGGAACTGGCCGCCGAGTCGGGCATCCCCGTCGAGAAGATCACCGATCTGCTGGAGCACAGCCGCGATCCGGTGAGCCTCGACATGCCCGTCGGCACCGATGAGGAGGCCCCGCTGGGCGACTTCATCGAAGACGCCGAGGCGATGTCGGCCGAGAACGCCGTCATCTCCGAGCTGCTGCACACCGACATCCGGTACGTGCTGGCCACCCTCGACGAGCGCGAACAGCAGGTGATTCGCCTGCGGTTCGGCCTCGACGACGGCCAGCCCCGCACGCTCGACCAGATCGGCAAACTCTTCGGGTTGTCCCGCGAGCGGGTCCGCCAGATAGAGCGTGAGGTCATGGCCAAGCTGCGCAACGGCGAGCGTGCCGATCGCCTGCGCTCCTACGCCAGTTAGCGGCTGATTTCGTGAAAGACCCGCCGGTGCACGCCGGCGGGTCTTTTGCTACACGCCGAACATGTAGCTGCCCTATCCGCCCAGCTAGGACGGTAGACTTTGGCGTGACGAAGGGTTGGTTATGAACGATCTAGTCGATACCACCGAGATGTATCTGCGGACCATCTACGACCTCGAGGAAGAGGGCGTGGTGCCGCTGCGTGCCCGAATCGCCGAGCGTCTCGAGCAGAGCGGCCCGACCGTCAGCCAGACGGTGTCGCGGATGGAGCGCGACGGGCTGCTGCACGTCGCCGGTGATCGACATCTCGAGCTGACCGAGAAGGGCCGCGCGCTGGCCATCGCGGTCATGCGCAAGCACCGGCTCGCGGAGCGTCTGCTGGTCGACGTGATCGGACTTCCGTGGGAGGAGGTCCACGCCGAAGCCTGCCGCTGGGAGCACGTGATGAGCGAGGACGTGGAGCGTCGCCTCGTGCAGGTGCTCGACAACCCGACCGTCTCCCCGTTCGGTAACCCCATCCCGGGGCTGGCGGAGCTGGGCGTCGACGACGCCATGGCCTCCGAGGACCGCAACCTGGTCCGGCTGACCGAGCTGCCCGCAGGCTTCCCCGTCGCCGTGGTGGTGCGCCAGCTGACCGAGCACGTGCAGGGCGACGTCAGCCTGATCGCCCGGCTGAAGGAGGCCGGCGTGGTGCCGAACGCCCGCGTGACCGTCGAAGCGGGCCCCAACAGCGGCGTCATGATCGTCATCCCCGGCCACGAGCAGGTGGAGCTGCCGCACGAGATGGCCCACGCCGTCAAGGTCGAGAAGGTCTGACCGTCCCGCTGACGGGCCGCCACCACTTCCGCGGCGTCTAGCCCGCTCGCCTACCCCAGCTTCTGCGTTTGGGTAGTTCGACGCCGAGCTTCTTGGCGAGCCGGTAGCCGGTCGCGGCGAGTTGGCGGATCTCCTCGGGTCGCATCCCCGAATGCAGGGCCCGATCGAGCATGCCTGCCATCCGGTGGCTCGGGTCGCAGCGCAGCGCCGCCTCCAGCGACACCCCGGCCAGCGGCCCGTCGCCGCGCGCGTAGGCGGAGAACGCCAGCAGCACCAGCGCCTCGACCCGCCACGGCGCCGGCAGCGCCCGGCACATCGCCGCCCACAGCGACTCGGCCTGTGCGGCCTTGTCCCCCACCGCAAGCGCGTACAGGGTGTCACGCACCTGCGGGTCGGTCAGGGCATGCGCGAGTTCGGCCATCGCCGGACCGGCCAGCTCGTCGCCGTCTGCCACCTGCGCGGCCGCCGACATGGCCTGCCGGACGGCGCTCGCCGCGTCGACGTCACCGTCGGCCAGCCCGCGAATGACGTCGGCCAACGCCTCGCTGGCGGCCTGGTCGGTGACCGCGATGACCTGCGCAAGGTCGTCGCGACGCGCGTAGAGCCTGCGGCCGTCCAACACGGCCGCCATTGCCAGAGGAGAGGCACCGGGATCGTCGACGGTGCCCCACGCACCGTCGAGGCAATGCCACCGCCCGCCCGGCGCGATCCGGTCGACGACGTGGAAGTCGAGCAGTTCGACCTCCAGGTCGGCCAGACAGGCGGCCAGTCGGTCCCCCAGCTCCCGGTACTCGTCGTTGCACAGCCGGCAGTTCGCCCCGTCGGCGTCCACCACGACCGCGATCGCGGCATCGGGGTGGGCCGCCGCGGCCACCTGCGCCAGATGATCGATCGAGTCATGCAGCTCGTCGGAGAGGTCCACCCGCATCACACACCCCATCTCCCCGGCGTCGGCGGTGACCAGGACGAGGGACTTCTCGGGAACGAAGCCCAGAATCGCGGGCAGCGCCGCGATCAGCGCGCCGGGTCGGTTGAGGCGGAAGTCGAAACGCGATGTCGTCATGCCTCGACCGTTGTCGCTTCGACCGACGTTCGGGTGACGTGGCGGGCCGGCGACGGCAAACTTGGGGATGAACGCGCAACTGGGGATGGTTACCGCGGCACGAAGCGGCGCACCTTGAGCACCGCGTCACTGAACAACGTGTCGAGCGCGTCGGTGGCGGCGTCCGGTTCCGCCCCGGAGGTGTCTTCGCCCTGCCAGGACGCCGTCACCCGCACGTCACCCACCAACGCCACCAGCGTCAACATCCGCGCTGCGCCACCCGCGGGCTTTGATGCGGTCTGGTCGACGGCGTAGGCGTCGTCGGCGTCCACGGGCGGGGGCGGCGTCAGCTTCACGGTCACCTTCTGGCTGGAATCGTCGTCGCCCGTGACCGTGACCGAGGGACACTCCTCGAGCTGGCTGATTCGCGCACGCAGCGACGGCACCGGTCGGATGACCGTGACGGTGAGGCGGGCGCCGTTGTCGTCGACTCCCTGTACGGCCGCTTTCTGCGGCGCCAGCACCGGCAGCGGCGCGCACTCCGGCGGCGTGACGTCCGAACCACCTGCGACGCCGTCGATTTCGGCGACCACCCTGTCGGTGTCCCTGGGGTCGAGGACGGCAGCCGGGTACTGCGGCGGGAACTGTGACGGCTCGATCAGCAGGTCGGCCACCCGGACCGGCGCGGCGGGCGTCGGGGCCGACTCGGCGGCCCTGCCGGTGCCGGTGACGACTCGGGTACATCCGCCGACCAACGCCGTCGCCGTCACCACGAGGACCGCGGACAGCCATATTCCGCGCGGATCCTTCCGAACCGTGCTGATCATTGCCCTCATCGTCTCATTGCGCGCTCTCGGGTGCCTTCAGGCGCGCGGTCGAGGCAGCGGCGGCGCGGCGGGGCCGGAATTGTTCATCAGGTATTGACCGAGTCGGCATGCGAGACGGCCGCAAACGGCGTAGAGATTCTGTTATGCCTTCGGAGCTGGAGTACGACCTTGTGGTCATCGGTTCGGGTCCCGGCGGTCAGAAGGCCGCCATCGCGGCGGCAAAGCTGGGCAAGTCGGTCGCCGTCATCGAGCGAGGCAGGATGCTCGGCGGTGTCTGCGTCAACACGGGCACCATTCCGTCCAAGACCCTGCGCGAAGCGGTGGTCTACCTGACCGGTCTGAGTCAGCGGGAACTCTACGGCTCCAGCTACCGGGTCAAGGAGAAGATCACCCCGGCCGACCTGTTGTCGCGCACCGCCCACGTCATCAACAAGGAACAGGACGTGGTGCGCAGCCAGCTGATGCGCAACCGGGTCGACCTGTTCACCGGCCACGGCCGGTTCCTGGATCCGCACAGGATCTGCGTCGAGGATCAGTCCCGCGGTGAAAAGACAACTGTGCGTGGCGAATTCATCGTCATCGCCACCGGCACCAAACCGGCTCGGCCCGCCGGTGTCGAGTTCGACGAGGAGCGGGTGCTGGACTCCGACGGCATCCTGGACCTCAAACAACTGCCGTCGTCGATGGTGGTGGTCGGCGCCGGCGTGATCGGCATCGAGTACGCCTCGATGTTCGCCGCGCTGGGCACCAAGGTCACCGTGGTGGAAAAGCGCGAGAACATGCTGGAGTTCTGCGACCCGGAAGTGGTCGAGGCGCTGAAGTTTCACCTGCGCGACCTGGCGGTCACCTTCCGCTTCGGCGAGGAAGTGACGGCCGTGGACGTCGGTTCGGCAGGCACGGTGACGACGCTGGCCAGCGGCAAGCAGATCCCGGCGGAGACGGTGATGTATTCGGCGGGGCGCCAGGGCCAGACCGAACATCTCGACGTGGAAAACGCCGGCCTCGAGGTCGACAGCCGCGGCCGCATTTTCGTCGACGACCAGTTCCAGACCAAGGTGGACCACATCTACGCCGTCGGCGACGTCATCGGCTTTCCCGCACTCGCCGCCACGTCGATGGATCAGGGCAGGCTGGCGGCCTACCACGCGTTCGGCGAGCCCGCCAAGGGCATGACCGACCTGCAGCCCATCGGCATCTACTCCATTCCCGAGGTGTCCTATTGCGGCGCAACCGAAGTCGACCTCACCCGCGACTCGATCCCGTATGAGGTCGGCGTGTCGCGCTACCGCGAACTGGCCCGCGGCCAGATCGCAGGCGACTCGTACGGCATGCTCAAGCTGTTGGTGGCAACCGAGGACCTGAAGGTGTTGGGCGTGCACATCTTCGGCTCCAACGCCACCGAGTTGGTGCATATCGGTCAGGCCGTGATGGGATGCGGCGGCACCGTCGAATACCTCGTCGACGCCGTCTTCAACTATCCGACGTTCTCGGAGGCGTACAAGGTGGCGGCGCTCGACGTGATGAACAAGTTGCGGGCGCTCAACCAGTTCCGGTCCTAGCAGTCGTCGTCGAGCACCGCCGGCGCCGTGTCGCCGGGCCCGCCCGCTTCCGCGCGGTTGCGCAACGCCACCACCGCGTCGTCGAAAGGCGGTGAGAATGACAGGTTTTCGTCGCAGCCGCCGCCGTGCGGGCCGCCGGTCAGCCCGATGATCGTCGACCCGCTGACCCACGGCGCGCCGCTGGTCCCGCCGACCAGCCCTTCGCACGGCAGCGACGGAAAGCCTTCCGGCGTGATCTCCGTCGTGGCGCGGCAGCCGATCGGCCCTCCGCCGACTCCCATCGGATAGCCGGTGACTTCGACGGCCGTCCCAGGCTTTGGCGAGGGCCCCAGCCCGAGGCCGCCGCCAGCTTCGGCCCGCACCGACCCGCCGCCGTCGCGCGACACTCGCAGAATTGCGAAGTCCGCCAACGGATCCTGGCTGTCGATCCATCGCGGGTCGAGGAACACCGCATCCACCTTCCAGATGTCGGGCTCGTCGGCGCTGTCCTTGAAGCCGGCGACGAAGGTGGTGTCGATGCCTTCGACGACACAGTGGGCGGCGGTGAGAATCAAGTTTTCGCTTGCCGAATCGAGCACGCCGGCGCTGCAGGTGTGTAGATCGCCCGCCCCGAGAAACAGCGCACCGACCCGGCGGTCGGGCGGCACCGGCGTCGCGGTCTTCTCCACCACCGCCTGCTCAGACACCGCGGTCGAGTCTCCGCTCGGATGGGTGCCCGGATCCGGGTCGCCGGCGCAGCCGACGGTCAGCGCGAGCAGCCCACTCGCCAACACCGCCCGCACCCGCATAATTCGAATCCTGCCCGATTGCCCCGAAACGGACCCGCTGGACGGGCACATCGACGCCGGGCCAGACGTTGGCGTAGACAGGCCTGGATACGGGACACGGACCCAGACCGTGAAGCCTCCGTGCTGGCGAATGAGACACTGGAGGCAGCGGTGTAGAAGGAGGTGAGCCATGGACGACCAGCACAACCAGCGCTACGAACCCGAGCAGAGTGGGATGTATGAGCTCGAGTTCCCTGCGCCGCAGCTGTCGTCGCCAGATGGCCGCGGACCTGTGATGATTCATGCCCTCGAAGGTTTCTCGGACGCCGGCCACGCGATCCGGCTGTCGGCCCAGCACCTCAAGAACAGCCTGGACACCGAGCTGGTGGCGTCGTTCGCGATCGACGAACTGCTGGACTACCGCTCGCGGCGACCCCTGATGACGTTCAAGACCGACCACTTCACCCACTACGAGGAACCCGAGCTGAGCCTGTACGCGCTGCACGACAGCGTCGGTACGCCGTTCCTGTTGCTCGCGGGTCTGGAGCCGGACCTGCGCTGGGAGCGCTTCATCACCGCGGTGCGGCTGCTGGCCGAGCGGCTCGGGGTGCGCCAGACCATCGGGCTGGGCACCATTCCGATGGCGGTGCCGCACACCCGCCCGATCACGCTGACCGCCCACTCCAACAACAAGGAGCTGATCGCCGACCACACGCCGTGGGTCGGTGAGGTGCAGGTGCCCGCCAGCGTGTCCAACCTGTTGGAGTACCGCCTGGCCCAGCACGGCCACGATGTAGTCGGGTTCACCGTGCACGTGCCGCACTACCTGGCCCAAACCGACTACCCGGCGGCCGCCGAAGCGCTGCTCGGCGAGGTCGCGCGGTCGGGTCAGCTGGAGTTGCCGCTGGCCGCGCTGTCCAAGGCGGCCGCCGAAGTGCACGAGAAGGTGCAGGAGCAGGTCAACGCCAGCGCCGAAGTCGCTCAAGTGGTGGAGGCGCTGGAGCGCCAGTACGATGCCTTCATCACGGCGCAGGAGAACCAGTCGTTGCTGGCGCGAGAGGATCTGCCCAGCGGCGACGAACTCGGTGCCGAGTTCGAACGGTTCCTCGCCCAGCAGGCCCGGGAGAAAAAGGGCAAAGACGGCTTCCAAGACAGGGACGACGATTAGGCCGTCCCCTGTCCGACGACGAGGTTGGCGACCATGACCGTACGAAAGGCCAATCTTCGTCCTGTGCGGGAGGTGACGCCGTCGCTGCAGTACCGCACGATCCACGGATACCGGCGCGCGTTCCGCATCGCCGGATCCGGTCCGGCGATCCTGCTGATTCACGGCATCGGCGACAACTCCACCACGTGGAGCGCCGTGCAGTCCGCGCTCGCGCAGCGGTTCACCGTGATCGCCCCGGATCTGCTCGGCCACGGCAAGTCGGACAAGCCGCGCGCCGACTACTCGGTGGCCGCCTACGCCAACGGCATGCGGGACCTGCTCAGCGTGCTCGACATCGACCGGGTGACGGTCGTCGGGCACTCGCTCGGCGGCGGTGTCGCGATGCAGTTCGCCTACCAGTTCCCGCAATTGGTGGAGCGGCTGATCCTGGTCGGCGCGGGCGGCGTAACCAAGGACGTCAATTTCGCGCTGCGGATCGCCTCCTTGCCGATGGGCAGCGAGGCGCTCGGACTGCTGCGGCTGCCGCTGGTCCTGGACGCGGTGCAGACGCTGGGCCGCATCGCGGGTTTCGCGATCGGGTCCACCGGCCTCGGCCGCGACCTGCCCCAAATGCTGCGCATCCTCAAGGATCTGCCCGAGCCGACCGCGTCGTCCGCGTTCGCCAGGACCCTGCGCGCGGTCGTCGACTGGCGCGGTCAGGTGGTGACCATGCTGGACCGCTGCTATCTGACCGAATCGGTTCCGGTGCAATTGATCTGGGGTTCGCGTGATTCAGTGATCCCTGTCAGCCACGCGCGGCTGGCGTACGCCGCGATGCCCGGCTCGCAACTCGAGATCTTCGAGGGCTCCGGGCACTTCCCGTTCCACGACGACCCGGACCGGTTCGTCGAGGTCGTAGAGCGCTTCATCGATTCCACCGAGCCTGCCGTCTACGACCAGGAGCTGCTGCGCCGCCTGCTGCGCACGGGCGCCAGCGAGAACACCATCAGCGGGTCGGTGGACACCCGTGTCGCGGTTCTCGACGCGATGGGCACCGACGAGCGCAGCGCCACCTGACCCGGCGTTCGTCGTCTGCGTCGTAGCATCGGCCCATGGCAATCGATGTGACGGTGTTGCGCGTCTTCACCGATGAGGACGGCAAGTTCGGTAATCCGCTCGGTGTGGTCGATGCGAGTACGGTGGCCCCCGGCGATCGACAACGCGTTGCCACCGAACTGGGTTACAGCGAAACGATTTTCGTCGACCTGCCCGAGCCCGGCACGGCGACTGCTCACGCGCGGATCTTCACACCGGCAACCGAACTGCCGTTCGCTGGACACCCCACCGTTGGTGCGTCGTGGTGGCTGCGCGACATCGGCACGCCGGTGCACACGTTGCGGGTGCCCGCCGGGGTGGTGCAGGTGACCTACGACGGCGACATGGCGGCGGTGCGGGCGCGCGCCGAGTGGGCGCCGGAGTTCGCGATCCACGACCTGTCCTCGGTTGACGAGTTGTTGGCCGCCGATCCGAACGACTACCCCGACGACGTCGAGAACTATCTGTGGACGTGGACCGACCGCGACGCCGGCGTGATCCGGTCACGGATGTTCGCCCCCGGGCTCGGCATCCCCGAGGACGAGGCGACGGGCGCGGCGGCGGTGCGAATCACCGACTACCTCAGCCGCGACCTCACGATCGTGCAGGGCAAGGGTTCGATCATCCAGACGCAGTGGAGCCCGGACGGCTGGGTGCGGGTCGCCGGGCGCGTGGTCAACGACGGGACGCGGCAGATCGACTGAGCCCTTCGCACAGTCGGCGCAGCCGGGCCGTCAGCCCGACGTGGAGACCTTGCGATGGGCGCGCAGCGCGGCGATTTCGCGTTCGAAGTCGTCGGCGGAGGAGAACGACCGATACACCGACGCGAACCGCAGGTAGGCGACTTCGTCGAGGTCGCGCAGCGGCCCCAGAATCGCCAACCCGACCTCGTGGCTGGGCACCTCGGGCGAGCCCGTGGCCCGCACGGTGTCCTCCACCTGTTGCGCCAGCAGATTCAGGGCGTCGTCGTCGACCTGCCTGCCCTGGCAGGCACGACGCACGCCGCGGATGACCTTCTCGCGGCTGAACGGCTCGGTGACGCCGCTGCGCTTGACGACGGCCAGCACCGCCGTCTCCACCGTGGTGAACCGACGCCCGCACTCCGGGCAGGATCGGCGGCGCCGAATGGCCTGACCCTCATCGGTTTCCCGGGAGTCAACGACCCGGGAATCGGGATGACGGCAAAACGGACAGTGCATGACTGCTCCTTCGCCGCGCCGACAAACACCTAACTCGAACGCCTCCGAGCCTACCTTTGTACCGCACTGCGAACCCACCCTCCGGGTGTTTGGCCCCTGCCCGATCCGTCCAACGGCCACCGCCGTTGTGCGGCATCGCGTTTCGTACCGCATGACTTGCCGCGCCGCCCGGTCAGCCGACGGGCGCGATCAGCGTCCGCCCGGCGTCCAGCGCCGCGGACTCCAGCTGGTTGAGTTCCCGGATGCGGTCGACGACGTGGGCCACGGGCGCATCGGGCGCCACGCGATGGGCCACGTGCTCGAGCGTCTCCCCCTCCTGGACCTGAACCACGGCCAGCGTGTTGGGCACCGGCGCCGGCGAATCGGTGGCGCCGACGACACCGCCGAACTCGGCGATTACGCCCAGCCACACCGTGATCAGCGCGGCCAGCAGGGCCAGCCCCACGGTGGCGGCCGGGGTGATGGGGCGCCTGCGGTGCGAGGCACGCGACATCAGCACGCCGGTGCCGCGGTACCGCAGCGGTGCCCCTGCGGGCCTGCGGCGGTTCTGCGGGCCACGGTGAGGCGGCCGGATTCGGGCCGGCCGCTGCGGCACCCGCACGGGCCGCGCATAGGGCTCTGCCAGGGGTCCTGCCAGGATTTCTCTGCTGTCCAGAACGGTCATCCGCCTCGCCTTCCGCTCCACCGGTTCGCTCCTGTGTTCGAACTGTACTCGATCATGTGTTCGATGAATAGAACGTGTGATCGAACTGTTGCGAAACGATAGAACAGCCCACCGACAAGAATCGGCGCCGGGTTTTCCGGGGGTCACCGACAACGGCGACATACCGCGACACACCTCGAACACATGTTTGATTCTCGGGTGTTTCCCGACTACATTCGGCGCCATGAGCGACGACCGCACCGACACTGCGCAGGGCACCGTCGGCACCGACAGCAACGACAACCGCCGCGGTAGTGACAGCGGCCTGACCGAGCGGCAGCGCACCATCCTCGAGGTGATCCGTGCTTCGGTCAGCACGCGCGGCTACCCGCCGAGCATCCGTGAGATCGGCGACGCGGTGGGCCTGACGTCGACGTCATCGGTCGCCCACCAGCTGCGCACACTCGAACGGAAGGGCTATCTGCGCCGAGACCCGAACCGGCCGCGCGCGGTGGACGTGCGCAGCGCCGACGACGTGGTGACGCCGATCGTGACCACGGATGTCGCCGGCTCCGACGCGTTGCCGGAACCGACGTTCGTGCCGGTGCTCGGCCGCATCGCCGCGGGCGGCCCGATACTGGCCGAGGAGGCCGTCGAGGACGTCTTTCCGCTGCCCCGCGAACTGGTCGGTGAAGGGTCGCTGTTTCTGCTCAAAGTGGTCGGTGACTCAATGGTCGACGCGGCCATCTGCGACGGCGACTGGGTGGTGGTGCGTCAGCAGAACGTCGCCGACAACGGCGACATCGTGGCGGCGATGATCGACGGGGAGGCCACCGTCAAGACGTTCAAGCGCACCCGCGGCCAGGTCTGGTTGATGCCACACAACCCGGCCTTCGACCCGATCCCGGGCAACGACGCGGCGATCCTCGGCAAGGTCGTCACCGTCATCCGCAAAATCTAGGGGCCGCTAGTCCCGTCTGACGAAACCGTTGGCGCGGGCGAAATCCTCGTTGACGAAATAGACCTCGGCGGGCACGTGGTCGTAGTACTCGTCGTCGGGCAGCCAGTACAGACCCGACCTGGTGTCGGCCTTGATCGGATAACCGTCGGGCGCCAGGTAGGGATCATCCAGCGGTAGGTGAATTGCGGTGTGCGCCTCTGAGGTTTCGGTGGTGTCCTCTTCGACATCGTCCTCGTCGGCGTCGTCGGCGTCGTCGTCTTCGGCGTCGTCGACGTCGTCAGATGTCGCCTCGTGCAGACCCGCGGCACCACTCACCGCCGCCGCCGCTGCGGCCGCCTCACCGGCACCTGCCGCGTCATAGCCGCCGTTGCCGCGTGGCTCGTCGAGCGCCATCGCCGCGTGCCGACCGGGGCTCAACTCCTCTTCGGTGGGGATGGGTGTCGGCGCGGTGTCGGACTCGTCGGGTTCGGGTTCGAGGTCGCTGAACTCGTCGGCGACATCGTGGCTGTCGTCCTCGGCGCGCTCGAACGGGTCCTGGTCCGAACGGCCGAGTCCGCCGAGCCCGTATGGCTCCGAACCCGGTGGGCGGGCGTAGCTTTCGGCCAGCTTCGCGGTCGAGTCGTCCTCACCGGCACTATCGGCATCGGCCGACCGCGGCTCCTCGGCCTCGGCCGTCTCCCGGGCGGTGTCGAAGTCGAAACCTTCGTCCAGCGACTCCTCGTGCCCGCCGCCGCGGTTGCGCAGCGTCGCCACCAACACCAGCGCGACCAGCACCGCCAGCGGAATGCCGGCCAGCAGCCACCACCACGACGGCGTGAACCAGTTGCGCTTGCCGGGCTCGGCCGAAGCGGGAGCCGCCGGCGTCTCCGGTGGTTCGTAGCCGGGCACCTGCAGGTCGCTCAGACCCGCGGCGAGGTTGGCGGGTTCGGTGCTGAACTTGTTGGTCTGTCTGTCCCACGAGATCTGGCCGCCGGTGAACCGCTGGGAGACGACGTTGCCGTCCTCGGTTTGATCGGCCACCGGCGGTCCCATGGATCCCGTGGCGCCGCCGAGCTTGGTCCACGCCGCGTTCATCGCCCCGCGCACGATGAAGGCCCCGTAATCGGGCGTCCAGAAGATGACCGGCTTGTCTTTGGCGGCGAATGCGCTGACCCGGCTGCCTGTCTTCCACCCCCCGTCGGTTTCACTGCTGATCGGAAGGCCCAGATCCCCTTCCGGCCCGCCGACGGACTCGTACTTCTTGAGGACCTGACCGGTCACGACATTTGCGCCGGTGGCCGGACTGTAGAAGATCTTGCCGCCGGCGAAATCCTGGCCTGCGCCGTCCTTGCCGATCGCGTACTGCTGCCCCTGCTTGGCGCCCAGCGGACCCAGCGCACCGCCGGCCGCCCGTCGCGCCGCGTTGATCGCCGACGTGGCGTCTTCGGGGACGTTCAGTCCGTCCAGCTGGCCGGCGAGTTCCGGCGGCACCGTGGCGAATTTCTTGCTGACGCGGTTCCATGACAGCTCGCCGCCGGTGAACTTCTGTGTGACGGCGTCGCCGTTGTAGACCTCGTCCTCGGTGGGGACACCCAGCGGGCCCGCAGACCCGCCGAGCTTGTCCCACGCCGCGTTGATGGCGCCGCGCACGACGTGGGCCCCGGTTTCGGGAGTCCAGAAGATGACCGGTTTGTCGGACGCGCTGAAGGTGCTGTTGCGGCTTTCCGGGCTGATCCGCCCGGGTCCCTCATCGATCGTCGGGAAACCCAGGTCGCTGTCTGCGGGACCGCCGAGCGACTCGTATTTGGCCAGGATCGCGCCGCCCATCAGATGCGCGCCCGTTTCCGGCGTGAAGAAGATCTTGCCGCCGGCGTAGTTCTGGCCGAACCCGGCGCCGATCGGGTAGACGCCGCCGTCGGGCGGTCCCATCGGGCCGGCGGGGCCGCCGCTGCCGTCGTAGGTCCGGGTGATCACATCCGCGGCATCAGATTCCGGCGTTGCCAGCGCGACGGGAGCCAGCGCAAAGGCGACCATCGCAGCCAGTAACGCTGCTGTTGCCCGGCCCAATGTGGTGATCAGCAGGGCACCCTCCCCGTGAGACGCTAAGACCCCCCTGAAACTAGCGCGTTGTACAGCCCTAGGTCAGAAGGACACGATATCGAAGGTTTCCCAGCGCTGCGGAGAGGCCTTCGCCGTGGCGTCTCTACACGCCCAGCGAACGCCCGATGATCTCCTTCATGATCTCGGTGGTGCCGCCGTAGATGGTCTGCACCCGGGCGTCCAGATATGCCCGCGCAACCGGGTATTCCCGCATGTAGCCGTAGCCGCCGTGCAGCTGCAGGCAGCGGTCGATGAGGTGGACCTGCTTCTCGGTGGAGTACCACTTGGCCATCGCGGCCTGTTCCGCGGAGAGTTTGCCCTCGAGATGCAGCTTGATGAACTCGTCGACCATGATGCGCACGACCGTTGCCTCCGTGGCCAATTCGGCCAACAGGAATCGGCTGTTCTGCTGGCTGCCGATCGGCTTGCCAAAAGCCTTGCGCTCCTTGGCATATTGCAGCGTGTCAGTCAGCACGGCCTCCATGGCGGCGGCGGCCATCACGGCGATGTTGAGCCGCTCCTGGGGCAGGTTCTGCATCAGGTAGATGAAGCCCATGCCCTCCTCACCGAGGAGATTCTCGGCGGGCACCTTCACGTCGGTGAACGACAGCTCGGCGGTGTCCTGGGCGTCCAGGCCGATCTTGTCGAGGTGACGGCCGCGTTCGAAGCCCCCCATGCCGCGTTCGACCACCAACAGCGAAAAGCCCTGCGCGCCTTTGTCGGGGTCGGTCTGGGCGACCACGATCACCAGGTCGGCGTTGATGCCGTTGGTGATAAACGTCTTGGCGCCGTTGAGGATGTAGTGGTCGCCCTGCTTGACCGCCCTGGTTTTGATGCCCTGCAGATCGCTGCCGGTGCCAGGTTCTGTCATGGCGATCGCGGTGATCATCTCGCCCGTGCAGAACTTCGGCAGCCAGCGCTGCTTCTGCTCCTCGTTGGTCAGGTTGAGCAGGTACGGCGCGATGATGTCGTTGTGCAGGCCGAAGCCCAGGCCGCTGTAGCGTCCCGCGGTGGTCTCCTCGGTCAGGATGACGTTGTAGCGGAAGTCGGGGTTGCCGCCCCCGCCGTACTCCTCGGGCACCGCCATGCCCAAAAAGCCCTGCTTGCCGGCCTCCAGCCAGACGCCGCGGTCGACGATCTTGTCCTTCTCCCACTGGTCGTGGTACGGCGCGACGTGCCGATCGAGAAACGCGCGGTAGGACTCGCGAAACAGCTCGTGCTCGGGTTCGAACAGGGTGCGCTCGTACTTGACGACGTTGCCCATGGCGGACCTCCGGTGATAGGCGAGGGCTTTGCCTCGACGATATACCAGCCAACCGGATGGTTGGTCGCTGGGGGCGGCGCGCGGCCTAGAATCACGCGGATGGCTGCGGGGGAAACGCTGCAGGTCGACGACGGTGGGCGGCTGATCGCGTTCACCTACGACGACATGATGCGCTACCACGGTCCGCACTCCCCCGCCGGTGTCGCGGTCGCGTTCAAGGTCATGCAGCGCGCGTTCGGCGAACTCTGCGCCGACGCGCCCCCGCCGCGCCGCTCGGTGGCCGTGCGTACCGCTTTCCGCGGCCCGGGCGCCCGTGACGGCTTCGAGGCGGTGCTGCGGGCCGTCACCGGCGGCCGTTATGTCGTGGACCGCTCGCTGGTGCGCGGCGACCGCGGTCGGCTGCTCGAGGACTTCGTCTTCGAGGTCACGATCGGCCGGCGCGCGGCGACGCTGCTGCTGCGCGACGGGTTCGTCACCGAGGAGTTCATCGACCTGGCGCGCATCGAGGGCCGGACCCCCGAGCAGGAACGCCGGCTCGATGAACTCAAGGCCGCGCTGGCGCAGCAGGTGATGGCCGCCGACGCGCGCGATCTCTTCGATCTCGAATGATCCGGCGGTTGTTGTGAGCCCGGCCACGGCTTTGCCGATAGGCGTTTAGCGAAGTGGGCATACGGGGAACGAACACCGCAACATCCGATCTCGCAGGAAGGCAGCGCAATGGCGGAGAACAACAGCGGTCCCGAGGAAGCCATCAAGGGCGTCGTCGAGGGCGTGAAGGGCAAGGCCAAGGAAGTCGCAGGCGCAGTCGCCGGCCGCGACGACCTCTATCGCGAGGGCCAGGCTCAGCAGGACAAGGCCGACGCTCAGCGCAACGCGGCCCAGAAGGAGGCCGAGGCTGAGAGCGCACGCGCCGCGGCCAAGACCGCCGAGAAGCGGCAAGAGGCCGAACAGAACTAACCACATCGCACAGGAGATGGGGCGCGCGCAGCGCCCCATCTTCTTTGCCGTTTTCACACGCAAATAGCGCGTCACCGCCGCCGACGTACGAGTCGTATTCACCGGAAATGGGTGTCACACCCGATTGGCTTATCCCGGTTGCCGGGCGACACTGGCGCTACTGGCTCCAGAGGGGGTTGGGGATGAGTTCGCCGCGCCGACAACCCGACATGGACGTTTACACGCTGCGCTGGCCGCGGTGGCTGCGCCTGCCCGATGCCCGAAATCGCTCCGGCGATCAGATCGACCGGTTGATCCGCACGATCGCCATCGCCATCGCGCTGGTGGCGCTGCCCATCGCGCTGAGCGTGGGCGCCTCGGTCTACAAGGCGCATAGCGAGATGTACGCCCTGCAGGCGCAAACGCGCAGCAACATCACCGCCACCGTCACGGGGGACACCGCCACGCCGGACCTGCGCCGCGGCAGCGCGCGCGTCGGCGTCGAATGGTATTCGGCGGGAATGCAACACACCGGCACGGTCCGCGTGCCATCCGCGGTTAAGCCGGGTGATTCCGTGCCGATCTGGGTCGACGAGAACGGGGCGCTGGTGCCCGCGCCGAAATCCGCCACGACGGCGCTTCTCGACGCGATCGTCGTCGGGATCGCAACCTGGGTGGTGGCGGCCGCCATCACCGCTGCAGCCGCCGTCTGGATTCGGGCGTTCCACATGTGGTTGCGACAAGAGGCCTGGCAGCGCGATCTCGACCGGCTGCTCGGCACCGACTAGAACGTCGCGAACTCACTTAGGCTGGCAGCCAAGGGAATTGGCACGCGCGCCTTGATCCGCGTGCCTTCGGGCTGGTGTTCGGTGGCGTCGACCCGACCATCGGCGTGCACCCGGGCCACCAGGTCGCCGCGGTCGTACGGGATGGTGACGTCGACCATGGTGTCGGTCGGCGTGACGAGTTGCGCCATCCGCTGCTGCAGCTGGTCCAGCCCCTCACCGGTGCGCGCCGAGACGAACACAGCTCCTGGCAGCGCACGCCGCAGCTGCGCCAGGGTCAGGCCGTTGGCCGCGTCAATCTTGTTGACCACCACCAACTCTGGTGCCGGCTGCCCTTTGCGCTCGGCGATCACTTCGCCGATCACCTGGCGGACGGCGTCGATCTGCTTCAGCGGGTTGACGTCTGAGCCGTCGACCACGTGCACAAGCAGATCGGCGTCGACGACCTCCTCCAGCGTCGAGCGGAACGCCTCGACCAACTGGGTGGGCAGATGCCGCACGAAGCCGACGGTGTCGGTCAGCACGAACGGCCTGCCGTCGCTGAATTGGCCACGGCGCGTTGTGGGTTCCAGGGTGGCGAACAGCGCGTCCTCCACCAGAACGCCCGCGCCGGTGAGCGCATTCAGCAGGCTTGACTTGCCGGCGTTGGTGTAACCGACGATCGCGATCGAGGCCACGTCGGAACCGCGCCTGCGGCTGCGCTGAGTGTCGCGGACCTTCTTCATGTCCTTGATCTCGCGGCGCAGCTTGGCCATCCGTTCACGGATGCGACGACGATCGGTCTCGATCTTCGTCTCACCGGGGCCGCGCAGACCCACACCGCCGCCGCTGCCGCCGGCCCGGCCGCCGGCCTGCCGGGACATCGACTCGCCCCAGCCGCGCAGCCGCGGCAGCATGTACTCCATCTGCGCCAGCGTCACCTGCGCCTTGCCCTCACGGCTCGTGGCGTGCTGGGCGAAGATGTCGAGGATCAGCGCCGTGCGGTCGATGACCTTGACCTTCACCGCCTTCTCCAGGGCGGTCAACTGCGCAGGGCTGAGCTCACCGTCGCAGATGACGGTGTCTGCGCCGGTCGCGACGACCACCTCGCGCAGTTCGGCCGCCTTGCCGGAGCCGATGTAGGTGGAGGGGTCGGGCTTGTCGCGGCGCTGGATCAGTCCTTCCAGCACTTGCGAGCCGGCGGTTTCGGCGAGCCGGGCCAGTTCGGCCAGGCTGGCTTCGGCGTCGGCGGCGGTGCCTTCGGTCCAGACGCCGACCAGCACCACCCGCTCCAGGCGCAGCTGTCGATATTCGACCTCGGAGACGTCGGTGAGTTCGGTCGACAGACCTGCCACGCGGCGTAGCGCCGTGCGGTCTTCGAGGGCCAGCTCACCCGAGCTCGGGGTGCCGTTGATGGGAAAATCAGGAAAAGTCATAAGCATCAGAAATGGTGCACGCTGAATTGATTTCGTGCACCTGATTTAACGTGCCAGGCCACGCCACCATTCCTCGGATGTTTCGCCGTCGGCGATCAGAACGGACGGTCCGCGCAGAAAACTGCTGGCCTCGGTGATGGTCACGCTGACTTCTCCGCCGGGGATGCGGACCTGCAAAGAACCGGTCGCCGCGCCCTGGTGAGCCAGCGCCGCGACGGCGGCCGCGACGGTGCCGGTGCCGCACGATCTTGTTTCTCCCACACCGCGCTCGTGTACCCGCATCGACACCGAACCACTCGACGGGGCGGTCAGCACTTCGACGTTGACGCCGTCGGGGAACTGCGCGGTGTCGAACTGCACCGGCGCAGCGACGTCCAGCGCCGCCAACTCATCGGCGGTCAAATCGGGTTCGACGCATGCCAGGTGCGGGTTGCCGACGTCGATCGCCAGCCCGCGGAACCGTCGCCCGCCGACGGTGGCCGTGCCCGCTCCGAGCTGGTTGGTCTTGCCCATCTCGACGGTGACGTCGGCCGTGGTGTCGTCGAAGCTGTGCAGTACCACCGGCCGCGGCCCGGCCAGCGAGCCGACGACGAATTCGTCGCGCGTCTCCAGCCCGCTGGCGCGCAGGTAGTGGGCGAACACGCGAACACCGTTGCCGCACATCTGGGCGATCGAGCCGTCGGCGTTGCGGTAGTCCATGTACCAGTCGCCTGCGGCCACCCCTTCGGGCAGCCGGTCGAGCACACCCGCGTCGGCGGCGGCTCCTGCCGTCGTCACGCGCAGCACGCCGTCGGCGCCGATCCCCCGGCGACGGTCGCACAGCACGGCCACGGCGGCGGGTGCCAGCGTCAACGCCCCGTCGAGGTCGGGCAACAGCACGAAGTCGTTCTCGGTGCCGTGGCCCTTGGCGAACTTCACCTGCTCAGGATACGTGTCGCCACGTCCGTATCGCCTCGTCGACGGTGTCCTCGGCCGCGCCGTCGAGCCAGCGGATCCGATGGTCGCGGCGGAACCAGGACCGCTGCCGCCGCACGTAGCGACGGGTCCCGATGAAGGTCGGTTCGCGCGCGGCCGAGCCGTCGCCGCCGCCGTCGAGGTCGGCGATCACCTGCGCGTACCCCAGCGCACGCGACGCGGTGACGCCGTCGCGCAGACCGCGGGCCAGCAGCGCACGAACCTCATCGACCAGGCCGTCGGCGAACATCTTGTCGGTGCGCTTCGCCAATCGCTCGTCGAGAATTGTTGTCTCCCAATCCAATCCGACGATAGCGGTGTCCCAGCGCGGCGCCCCGATGGTCGGCGCCGACGCCGCGAACGGCTTGCCGGTCAGCTCGACCACCTCCAACGCCCGCACGATGCGGCGGCCGTCGGTCGGCAGGATCGACGCCGCGGCAGCCGGATCCACCTGCGCCAACTGTTCGTGCAGCGCCGCGACACCGACTTCGGCAAGCCGCTGCTCCCACTTGGCCCGCACTTCTGGGTCGGTGGCGGGGAACGCCCACTGGTCGAGCAGCGACTGGATGTACATCATCGAGCCGCCGCAGATGATCGGCACCGCCCCCGCGGCAAGGATCCGCTCGACGTCGGCGGCGGCGTCACGCTGATAGCGCGCGACGGTTGCGGTTTCGGTGACCTCGAGCACGTCGAGCTGATGGTGCGGGGCGCCGCGACGTTCCGCGGGCGGAAGTTTCGCGGTGCCTATGTCCATGCCGCGGTAGAGCTGCATGGCGTCGGCGTTGACGATCTCACCGCCCAGCCGCTCGGCCACCTCCAGCGCCAGCTCCGACTTGCCGGTGCCGGTCGGGCCGATGATCGCCAGCGGCCTCATGGCTGCCAGACGCCGGCGAAATAGCCGACGCCGAAGGGCGCCCCGCGATACAGCTCCTTGGCCGAGCGCGGGCGCTCGGCGAGCCCTGCGAGCACCTGGTAGGCGACCCGCCCGACGACCGCGCGCGACAGCCGGGTCAGGGCGGCCGGATCGCCTGCGGCGAGGGCGTCGTCGAGCGCGGCCTGCACCGACACCGAGTCGGGGTCGTAGCCGCCGGGCGCGGGCGGGGTGAGCGTGGTCAGGCCGTCGGCTACCACTAGCACGCCGACGGGATCGGCAGCCTCGTCGATCTCGGCGCGCAGCCGCCTGCCCAAGTCGACGGCGGCGTCCGCGTCGCGACTGTCGGCGAAGACGCGCACCTGGGCGCGGGCACCCGGGTCGACCCGGCCGCGCAGCCAGCCGGTGATCAACGCGCACAACGGCAATTCGGCGGGCCCGGCCCCGGAGGGCTGCGGTGACAGCGAAACCTTCACGTCGACGCCGTAGCCGGCGAACGTCCCGGTCTGGTCGGGGTCGATCACGGCATCGGCGGCCCCGACGCCGACGGCGACCCAGCGCGGCGGCAGCGCGGCGGCGGCGGTGTCCACCGCGTCGCGGAGGTCGGCCAGCTCGGGGGCGGCCGTCGACGCCAGCTCGGGCACCATGACGGGCGCCGACGGGACGATCGCGATGGCGCTCAGCACGTCACCAAACTATCCGTCACGCGGGCGCTTTCGCAGAGGCGGTGACCGCTTCGCCGCGGGCCAGCGCGGCCGTCGCCACCACCATCACCGCCACCGCGACGATGAGGGTGAACCAGCCCGCGTCGCCGGGCCGCATCGCTTCGCCGAGCACGACGATGCCGAGCACCGACCCGACGACCGGTTCGGCCACCGTCATGGTCGGCAGCGACGCCGTCAACGAGCCCGCCCGAAACGAGGCCTGCTGATACGCCGTGCCCCCGATAGCCACCAGCGCCCACACGTACAGCTCCGGTGTGCGCGACAGCGCCCACAGCCCGTCGTCGAGCCGGTCGACGACGCCCTTGGTCAGCACCGCGAAAACCCCCCACAGCGCACCGGATACGAATCCCAGCAGCACCGCGCTGGCGGGCCCGGTGACCACATTGGCGACCAGCACGCACACCACCAGCATCGGCCCGAGCACCAGCACCACCGCCGTCCAGGTTTCCAGCGAGGCGCGCGAATGTCCCTCGGTGGGATTGCCGACCGTGACGATGACCGCGACCGCGGCGGCCAGCAGCGCCGCCCACAACCATTCCCAGCGGGTCACCCGGCGACGGCTCACGCGGGCGTTGATCGGCAGCGCGAACAGGAGCGACGTCACCAGCAGCGCCTGCACCAGCAGCACCGAGCCGAGGCCAAGCGCGGCAGCCTGCAGCGCGAACCCCACCGCGGCGACGAGGCTGCCCGACCACCACCGCCGGTCACGCAGCAGCCTGCCGAACAGTTCCAGATGGCTGACCGTCTCGTCAGTCACCTCATGCGCGGAGCGCTGGTGAATGACATCGCCGATGGCGATAAACAAGGCGGCCCCGAGGGCGAGCAAAGCGGCGATCTCCGCCTTGGCCATCGGTACCCTTCCGTCGTCCTTGGCACCGAGCGTAAGCAAAAGCGGAGCATCTGCTTGCGCAGCCCGGTCGAACTGCTTGAATAGCGGGCGTAGCAATCGGGCGCCGCGTCGCGCGGCAGGTGCGCGGATCGCTCCGCGCGGAAGTACGAGGGACCAGGATGACGACCAGCGAGCCGGCGGGTCCGGAAGGCACGGGCCAGGCGACCGGGGGTATCCAACCGGCCGCGCCGAAACCCATACCCCGCCCGGGACCGCCCCGCCCAGGCCCGCGGCCCGGTCCGACGCCGGTCGTGCACGCCGCGACCGCGACCCCCAGCTGCGACCCACACCAGTACGGCCGCGTCGATCCCGACGGCACGGTGTGGCTGGTCAGCAGCGCCGGTGAACGCGTCATCGGGTCCTGGCAGGCAGGCGACCCCGAGGCGGCCTTCGCGCATTTCGGCAGGCGCTTCGACGATCTCAGCACCGAAGTCGCGCTGATGGAGACCCGGCTGGAGTCGGGCACCGGCGACGCCCGCAAGATCAAGGCGGCCGCGACGTCACTGGCCGAAAGCCTGCCCACGGCCGCGGTGCTCGGCGACGTCGATGCGCTGGCGTCCCGCTTGGCGACCATCATCGAGCACGCCGACAGCGCGGCCGCCGCCGAGAAGGCCCGCCGCGAGGAGTTCCGCGCCGCGCAGACCGCCCGCAAGGAAGCGCTGGCAGCCGAGGCCGAGGAGTTGGCCGCCAACTCGACGCAGTGGAAGGCGGCCGGCGACCGGCTGCGCGAGATTCTCGACGAGTGGCGCACCATCACCGGGCTGGATCGCAAGACCGACGACGCGCTGTGGAAGCGCTTTTCGGCGGCCAGGGAGAGCTTCAATCGGCGTCGCGGATCGCATTTCGCGGAACTCGACCGCGAGCGGGCCAGCGCGCGGCAGGCCAAGGAGGCGTTGTGCGAACGCGCCGAGGAACTGGCCACCTCGACCGACTGGGGTCCGACGTCGGCGGCGTTCCGCGACCTGCTGGCCGAGTGGAAGGCCGCGGGCCGCGCCAGCAAGGAGGTCGACGACGCGCTGTGGCGGCGGTTCAAGGCCGCCCAGGACACGTTCTTCACCGCCCGCAACGCGGTGTCGGCCGAGCGTGAGGCCGAATTCCGCGCCAACGCCGAGGCCAAGGAGGCGTTGTTGGCCGAAGCCGAGAAGTTGGACACCTCCGATCTGGAGGCCGCCCGTGCGGCCCTGCGCGTGATCGGCGAGAAGTGGGACAGAATCGGCAAGGTTCCGCGTGAGCGCAGCGCCGAGCTAGAACGGCGGCTGCGGGCCGTGGAGAAGCGGATCCGCGAGGCGCCGACGCGCGGGGTCGATCCCGAGGCGCAGGCGCGTGCCGACCAATTCCGGCAGCGCGCAGAACAATACGAGCGCCAGGCCGAGAAGGCGGCCGCCGCGGGCCGCACCAAGGACGCCGAGGAGGCCCGTGCCAACGCCGCGCAGTGGCGGCAGTGGGCCGAGGCGGCCGCCGAGGCGCTCGGCAAGCGCGGCTAGCTCGGCTGCGGCCCGTCGTCGCGACGGTCGGGACCCTCGCCGCCGTCAGGGCTGTCGGGGTCGTCAGGGTTTTCAGGGTTTTCAGGGTTTTCCGGGTTTTCAGGGTTACTGCCGAAGCTGTCCAGCAGCCCCTTGTTCTGCTGTTCCCTGGCGATCCGGCGCCGCTCCTCCTCGGCGGCGAGGTGCAGCGCCGTGCGCGCCCACACCGCCCTGGCCCAGTTGTAGGTCAGCACGATCACCGTCACCCAGGCGAGGATCAGCCCGATGCCGGGCCCGGGATACTGCGCGGCCGCGGTCTGCCGCGACCACACCGCCAGCAGTCCCATGAACGACGCCACCGTCGACCCTGCCAGCGCGACCCAGGCCAGCGCCCACCGCCTGGTCAGCAGGGCCAGCATCGAGAAACCGACGGCGAACACCAGCGTCAGCCAGATGAACACGCGCGACGGCAGCGCGATCCCGACGCTGATCGCGGCGTCGTTGCCGGCCAGCACATCCCAGCCCCTTGCGCTGCCGGTGTGCGGAAGGATGAACGTCACCAGCAACACGAAGACCGCTATGGCGATCACCAAAGCCCGTGGACCGGGGTCGATCTCGCGGGCTACGCGCCGCTCGGCAGCCTCGAGGTCGTTCTTGAACTGCTCGAATTCTTTGTTGGCGTCGTCGCCTGGGGTCACCGGGCACATCCGCTAGCGGTCGGTTGGCTTGCCGGTGCACCGATGCCGGGCATGCCGAGACCGACACCGCGGGGCCTCATCCCGGCGGCGTGGGCGTCACCCGCCCTGGTCCGTCGGTGCGTCAGCACGGGCCCGTCGGCGATGAGGTGGTGCGGTGCGGAGTCGGTGACGGTGGTGGTCACGATGTCGCCGGGGCGGATGTCGGCGCCCATCGGAGCGAAGTGCACGAGGCGGCCGTCGCGGGCGCGGCCCGACATCCTGGCGGTGCGGCTGTCCTTGCGGCCTTCCCCGACGGCGACCAGCAGTTCAACGGTGCGGCCGATCTGTGCGGCGTTCTCCTCCAGCGAGATCCGCTCCTGAAGCTCGATCAGACGCTGATACCGTTCCTGCACAACCTCTTTCGGCAGCTGGCCAGGCAGCTCGGCGGCCGGGGTGCCTGGCCGCTTCGAGTACTGGAACGTGAACGCGGCGCTGAACCTGGCCGCCGCCACCACGTCAAGCGTGTCCTGGAAGTCCTGCTCGGTCTCCCCCGGGAAGCCGACGATGAGGTCGGTGGTGATGGCGGCGTGCGGGATGGCCGCGCGCACCTTCTCCAGGATGGACAGGAAGCGCTGCGAGCGATACGAGCGACGCATGGCGCGCAGCACGCGGTCCGAACCCGACTGCAGCGGCATGTGAAGGGCCGGGCACACATTCGGCGTGTCGGCCATCGCCTCGATGACGTCGTCGGTGAACTCGGCGGGGTGCGGCGAGGTGAACCGAACCCGCTCCAGACCCTCGATGCGGCCGCAGGCGCGCAGCAGTTGGGCGAACGCGCCGCGGTCGCGCGGTTGATCGGGGTCGGCGAACGACACGCCGTAGGCGTTGACGTTCTGGCCGAGCAGCGTCACCTCGAGCACGCCCTGGTCCACCAACGCCTGCACTTCGGCGAGCACGTCGCCCGGCCTGCGGTCGACCTCCTTGCCGCGCAGCGCGGGCACGATGCAGAACGTGCAGGTGTTGTTGCAGCCGACGGAAATGGAAACCCAAGCCGCGTAAGCGGATTCACGCGCGGCGGGCAGGTTCGACGGGAACTCCTGCAGGGACTCCACGATTTCGACCTGCGCGGCCTTGTTGTGCCGGGCCCGGTCGAGCAGCGTGGGCAGCGATCCGAGGTTGTGGGTGCCGAACACCACATCCACCCAAGGGGCCTGGCGCAGCACCGCATCGCGGTCCTTTTGCGCCAGACAGCCGCCGACGGCGATCTGCATGTCGGGGTTGGCCTGCTTACGGGGGGCCAGGTGGCTGAGGTTGCCGTAGAGCTTGTTGTCGGCGTTCTCGCGGACCGCGCACGTGTTGAACACCACCACGTCGGCGTCGGCGCCGTCGTCGGCGCGCCGGTAACCGGCGGCTTCCAGCAGGCCGGCCAGCCGCTCGGAATCGTGCACGTTCATCTGGCAGCCGTAAGTGCGCACCTGGTAGGTGCGCGCAGGTCGGGTTGCCATCGATGTCACGGCCCCATGGTACGGGCGGCAACACGACGTTAATCGGGCGGATTGACGAGTTGCAGACAAGCTGCGCTTTCCGTGGGTAAGGTCAGCACCCGTGGGTACGAGCGGGTCTCAAGTCGAGGTAGGCGAAGCGACTCGGCAGACGGTGCCGATGGTCTCGATCCGGGGCGTCAACAAGCACTTCGGCGACCTCCATGTGCTCAAGGACATCAACCTCGACGTCCAGCGCGGCGAGGTGATCGTCGTGCTGGGACCCTCCGGTTCTGGCAAATCGACGTTGTGCCGCACCATCAATCGGCTCGAAACCATCGAATCGGGCACGATCGCCATCGACGGCGAGGTATTGCCCGAGGAAGGACGCAAGCTCGCGCAGCTGCGCTCCGACGTCGGAATGGTGTTTCAGTCGTTTAACCTGTTCGCGCACAAGACAATTCTGGAAAACGTCACCCTCGCGCCGATGAAGGTTCGCAAGCTCTCCAAGGAGGAGGCGCGGACGAAAGCGATGGAGTTGTTGGACCGCGTCGGCGTGGCCAACCAGGCCGACAAATACCCGGCGCAGCTATCCGGCGGACAGCAGCAGCGGGTGGCGATCGCGCGCTCGCTGGCGATGAACCCGAAGGTGATGCTGTTCGACGAGCCGACCAGCGCGCTGGACCCCGAGATGATCAGCGAGGTGCTCAACGTGATGACGTCGCTGGCCAGGGACGGGATGACGATGCTCGTGGTGACCCACGAGATGGGCTTCGCGCGCGGCGCCGCCAACCGGGTGGTGTTCATGGCCGACGGCGCCATCGTCGAAGCGGCCGACCCCAAGGAGTTCTTCGAGAACCCCAAGAGCGACCGCGCCAAAGATTTCCTCAGCAAGATCCTCAAGCACTGAGCACGCAGTCCCGGCGAAAGGAAACGAACATGCCGTCCTTGTCATTGCGCGTTGCGGGCGCCGTCGCGCTGGCCATCGCGCTGCCGTTCGCTGCCACGGCCTGTGGCGGCGGTGGCGACGAGAACTCGATTGTGATCGGGACGAAATTCGACCAGCCCGGTCTGGGCCTGAAGAATCCCGACGGCACGATGAGCGGCTTCGACGTCGACGTCGCCAAGTACGTCGCCAACGAGCTCGGCTACGGCGAGGACCAGATCGAGTGGAAGGAATCGCCTTCGGGCCAGCGCGAGACGCTGATCCAGAACGATCAGGTCAAGTTCATCGCCGCCACCTACTCGATCACCGACTCTCGCAAGGAGAAGGTCAGCTTCGCGGGCCCGTATCTGGTCACCGGGCAGAGCCTGTTGGTGCGGGCCGACAACACCGACATCACAGGCGCGGACTCGCTGCAGAACAACAAGAAGCTGTGCTCGGTGTCGGGTTCGACGCCGGCGCAACGGATCAAGGACCAGTATCCCGGCGTCCAGTTGCAGCAGTACGACACGTATTCGGCGTGCGTTGAGGCGCTGAAGAACGGCGCCATCGACGCGGTGACTACCGACGAGGTGATCCTGGCCGGCTACGCGGCGCAGAGCCCGGGCGCGTTCAAGATCGTCGGTGAGCCGTTCTCCGAAGAGCGGTACGGCATCGGCCTGAAGAAGGACGACACCGAGCTGTGCAACCAGATCAGCGACGCGATCAAGAAGATGGAAGACGAGGGCGCATGGAAAGCCGCGTGGGACAAGAACCTTGGCCCGGCCGGTGTGGAAGCGCCCGCCCCGCCCGCGCTTGACCCCTGCTGAGCGCGGCTGAGCTGACGAGACGCACGTGGAAGTATTACCCGGGTTCACCGTTGGCCAGATTCTCGAGGCGTTCTGGACGACGATCCAGCTCACGGTTTTCTCGGCGATCGGTGCGTTGATCCTCGGCACGGTGCTGGCCGCGATGCGGCTGGCGCCGGTGCCGATGCTGAACTGGATCGGCACCGCATACGTCAATGTGGTCCGCAACACCCCGTTGACGCTGATCATCCTGTTCTGCTCGTTCGGGCTGTCGCAGACGCTGGGCATCACGCTGGTCGACTCGCAGTCACCAACGTCGATCGAGGACAGCAACTTCCGGTTGGCGGTGCTCGGATTCATCGTCTACACAGCGTCATTCGTGTGTGAGACGGTGCGCTCCGGTGTGAACACTGTTCCGCTCGGTCAGGCCGAAGCGGCCCGCTCGCTTGGTTTGACGTTCAACCAGAATTTGCGAATGATCCTGCTGCCGCAGGCGTTTCGTTCGGTGATCAGTCCGCTCGGATCGGTGTTGATCGCCTTGACGAAAAACACCACGATCGCGTCGGCGATCGGTGTGGCCGAGGCGGCGTTGCTGATGAAGGAGATGATCGAGAACACGGCGGCGTTGATGACGGTCGGCGCGATCTTCGCGGGCGGCTTCATCATCCTGACGCTGCCGACCGGTCTGTTCTTCGGGTGGCTCGGCGAGAGACTGGCGGTGAACAGATGAGCTCGGCTTCGGTGCTTTTCGACGCCCCGGGGCCGCGGGCCCGGGTGCGCAACCATGTGATCTCGGGGATCACCGTCGTGCTGACCCTGCTGGTGGTGTGGGTCATCTACTCCAAGTTGAACGAGAAGGGTCAGCTGACCGCACAGAAGTGGGAGCCGTTCGCCAGCGCCAACCTGTGGAAGACCTACATCCTGCCGGGCGTGCAGGGCACCCTGACGGCGGCGGCGGTGTCGATCGTGCTGGCACTGGCACTCGGTTTCGTCCTCGGCGTCGGCCGCATGTCGACCCACAACGTGATCCGGTGGGTGTCTGCGGTGTTTGTGGAGTTCTTCCGCGCCGTGCCGGTGCTGATCATGATGATCTTCACCTACTTCCTGTACGCGTTCTACGACGTCTTCCCCTCGAAGCATCTGGCCCTTGCGGGCGTCATCACGGGCTTGACGCTCTACAACGGCGCGGTCATCGCCGAGATCGTGCGCGCCGGGGTGAACTCACTGCCGCGTGGGCAGTCGGAGGCCGCGTGGGCGCTCGGCCTGCGCTGGGGGCAGACGATGCGCTCGATCCTGCTGCCGCAGGCGGTGACCTCGATGCTGCCGGTGTTGATCTCGCAGTTGGTCGTGGTGCTGAAGGACACCGCGATCGGCTACCAGATCACGTTCCTGGAGATGGTGCGGCAAGGTACACAGGTCGGCGCGGCGTACGGCAACTACATTCCGGCGTTGATCGTGATCGCGGTGTTGATGATCAGCGTGAACTTCGCGCTGTCCTACTTCGCGGTGTGGCTGGAAGGCCGGATGCGGCGCGCCCGCCGCGGCCCGGCGCCGATGCACGTCGGCGCGCCGGCCACCCAGGGCACTTTCGCCGCGGGCGGCGGAGGCACGATCTAACCCAGGGCCGCGTAGCGCTTGAGTTGGGCCGCCGTCGGCGGCTGGTAGAACGAGAGCACGGCGTGCTGGCAGCCCAGCGCCTCCAGCTCGGGCAGCTTGGCGAGTTGTTCGTCGACCTGCCCCTGCTGGTCGGGGTGCAGGAACAACTGCACGGAACGGCGGATCTGGCCGGGGTCGCGGCCCACTTCACGGCATGCCTCGTCGAGGCGCGCGCTGACCTCACCCCAGTCCGCGGCGGCGCCGGGGTTGGGCACGTTCCACTCGTCGGCGTGGCGGGCCACCACCCGCAGCATCCTGGGTTTCTCCCCGCCGACGACGATGGGCGGGTCCGGCGTCTGCACCGGTTTGGGCTCGGCGATGGCCTCGCGCAACGTATAGAAGCGGCCGTCGAACGTCACCGCATCTTCGGTCCACAACCGCCGGATCACGGTCAGCGCTTCGTCGAGCATGTCGACTCGCGTTCCCGCGCTGGGGAATTCGATGCCGTATCCGCGATGCTCTTCTTCGTGCCAGCCTGCGCCGATACCGAAGTCGAGACGTCCGCCGCTGATGTGGTCAACCGTCACGGCCATCTTGGCCAGCATCGCGGGGTTGCGGAAGGTGACGCTGCTGACCATGCAGCTCACCCGAGCGGTTCGCACCACCGTGGCCATCGCGGCCAGCGACGTCCAGCCCTCGAACGTCGGCGCCTGCGGGTGGGTGAGCCCGTAGAAGTGGTCATAGTTGGCCACCGAGTAGAAGCCGAGATCGTCTGCGGTGCGCCAGAATTCGTGCAGAACCGAATAGTCGAAAGCGGGGGCGAGCTTGGCCGAGATCAGCATAACCCCAACCTACCCCGCTACTGTGCGAGCATCTCGTGCAGCTTCGCCTCCGACGGCGACCCGACGTCGGCGCTGTAGAGAATCAGCGTCAGCCCGGGATCGTCGGGCAGCTGCAGCGCCTCGTAGTTCAACGTCATAATGCCCACGGCCGGATGACGAAAACGCTTGGGACCGTGGGTGTGTCGGAACACACGATGCTCGGCCCAGAACCGGGCGAACTCGGCGGAGCGGCGGCCGAGCTCGGCGCACAGCTCGGCAAGGCGGGATCCGGCCTCACCGGCGCCTGCCGCCCGGATCACCGCGACCAACTGCGCGGCGATCTCATCCCAATCGGGGTAAACGTCGCGGGCTTTGGGGTTGAGGAACATCCATTTGGCCATGTTGCGGTCAGCCGTCGGCATCGCGTCGAAGTCGTCGATCAGCAGCCTGGCCGCCCGGTTGACGGCGAGCACCTCGAACAGCGGGCCGTGCAGCATCGCGGGGACGGGGCCGAGCGCGTTGATCATTGAACGCAGCGCGGGCCGCACCCGGATTGTCGGCGGGGTCGACGATGAACCGGGGCCCTTGACCAGCGTCGTGAAATAGCGGCGTTCGACGTCGTCGAGATGTAACGCGTCGGCGACCGCGGTGAGCACCTGATCGGAGACGTTGGTCGCCCGCCCCTGCTCCAGCCGCGCGTAGTAGTCCGCGCTGACACCGGCCAGCATGGCGAGTTCCTCGCGCCGCAGCCCCGCCACCCGCCGGCCCGAACCGTTGACCGGCAGACCGACTTCGGCCGGGCTGAGCCGGGCACGCCGCGACCGCAGGAAGTCCCTGAGCTCGTCCTGCCGCGCGGCCATCTCGCCATTATCGCCGCTCGCGCCCCGCGAAGGTGGTTCTGCCAGACCTAGGTGAACCAATACTCGCTAACCCTCATGCCCTCGGCGCCGGTCGATGTTGCAGCGGACGTAGGACAACCGAGAAAGGAATGCCGACATGTCCGTTTGGTTCATCACCGGCGCATCGCGGGGCTTCGGCCTGGCGATCGCGCGAGAGGCACTCGCTCGCGGCGAGAGCGTGGTCGCGACCGCGCGCAATCCGCAGACCGTGCTTGACGCCCTGCCCGACGCGGGTGACCGGCTGCTTGCCGTGGCGCTCGACGTGACCGACGCCGACGCCGCGCGTGCCGCCGCTGACACCGCGATCGAGCGGTTCGGCCGCATCGACGTGCTGGTCAACAACGCGGGCCGCGGCCTGCTCGGCGCCGTCGAGGAGGTCTCCGACGAAGAGGTGCGGGAGGTCTTCGACATCAATGTGTTCGGGCTGCTGTCGGTCACGCGGGCGGTGCTGCCGCACATGCGCGCGCGGCGGTCCGGTCTGGTCATCAATCTGTCATCGGTGGGCGGAATCGTGGTGTGGCCGGGATGGGGCGCCTATGCGGCGACGAAGTTCGCTGTCGAGGCGCTTTCCGAGGCGATGACGCACGAGTTGGCGCCGCTGGGCATCCGCGCGGTCGCTATCGAGCCGGGCCCGTTCCGGACCGACTTCCTGGCCGGCAGCAGCCTGCAGTTGGCGCAGACCGAGATCGAGGACTACGCCGACAGTGGCGGCGCGGCCCGGCAGTGGGCGGTCGACAACAACAATGCGCAGGAGGGCGATCCGGTCAAGGCGGCCAAGGTGATCGTCGACCTGGCGGATGCGCCGGAGCTGCCGGAGCGAATTCAGTTGGGCACCACGGCATTCAACGGTGTCGCGGCGAAGCTGGCGCAGACCGCTGCCGATCAGCAGCGGTGGCGAGACGTCAGCCTGTCCACCGATTACGACCTGGCGCCGACCAACTGAGCCGACCGCTCGGGCAGTGCCCCGGTCAATTCGGCAGTTGGGCAACGGCGGCGCGGGCGACAGCGACAGCGTCGTCCCGCGCCGCCGCCGGCGACGATTCGGGGATGTTCCATTCCACGGCGATCGTCACGTTGCGCGTCAGCACCTTGACGTTCGTGCGTCCCTCGGACTCGTACGCCACGGCCCACTCGCCGAGGTCGGGCACCGGTTGCGGGTCAGCGCTCCGCGCCCCGGGATCGGTGATGTTGCGGGCCTCGTTGGCCTTGTCGAGGGCTTCGGTGACGGCAGTCAAGTCCGGGTTTCCGTCCGCGTCGTACTGCAGGTGCGCCTTCGCGACCACCGTCAACGGCGGTACTGGCGAATTGAAGGGGTCCTGCGCCCTTCCCCACTCGCAGCTCTGATACACCGGCGACGAGTGCTGGTCATCGAGCGGAAGCGAGCGCGCCGCCTCCGGCAGCGCCGGACCGAGCCGTTGGCAGAAGCCACTGAGGTCACTGATCAGCTGCGGTTCCGGCGCTGCGGACGGATCCGACGGTGTGGCGGCCGCAGACGCTGACGCCGAACCGTCTTCTGTAGCCGGCGCGCCAGGACTCTGGGCCATCGAGCACCCAGCCAGTGCGGCGGCGACTGGGATCGCACCGACTGTCATCGCGACGAATTCACGTGTGCGTTGGTGCGGCGGCGACATGGTCACGGCGGATGTCCCCCTCGAAGGTTTCCCTACGGCTGTCGGCGACCTTACCGATCGTGGACCGACCCGGGCCGGGCCGAGCCGCTAGACGCGACGTCGCTCGCGCTCGTTGGCCAGTTCGACGGTGACCACATCGAGCGCCATCGACTGGTGGTAGCCGCGTCGCGCCAGCATCCCGACCAGCCTGCGCTTCACCTTGGTGTCGTCATCGTCGTCGAGTCGTTCCCGCCGCAGCTTGTCGCGGACCAGCTGCTCGGCGCGCTCACGTTCGGCGCCGGCGTCGATGTCGGCCAGCGCGGCGGTGATCACCTCGTTGTCGACACCCTTGTTGCGCAGCTCGGCGGCCAAGGCGCGCTTGCCTTTTCCGGCATGTATGCGCCTGGAGCGGACGAACTGCTCGGCGAAGTCGGCGTCGTTGACCAGGCCCACTTCGGCCAGCCTGTCGAGCACCCGAACGCTGACGTCGTCGGGATAGCCCCGCTTGGCCAGCTGACCCTCCAGCTCGGCCCGGGTGCGTGCTCTCGCGGTGAGCAGGCGCAGGCAGAGGCTCCGCGCCTGCTCCTCGCGGGAGAGTTCGGCGGGCTTAAAAGCCGTAGAGGGCTCAGAAGCCCTAGAAGTCGACGGGGGCGGGCAGGACTTCGTCATCAGTGATCACGGCGCCGATGCCGAGCTTTTCCTTGATCTTCTTCTCGATCTCGTTGGCCACGTCGGCGTTCTCGAGCAGGAAGTTGCGCGCGTTCTCCTTGCCCTGGCCCAGCTGCTCGCCTTCGTAGGTGAACCACGAACCGGACTTACGGATGAAGCCCTGCTCGACACCCATGTCGATGAGCGAGCCTTCCCTGCTGATGCCCCTGCCGTAGAGGATGTCGAACTCGGCCTGCTTGAACGGCGGCGACACCTTGTTCTTGACGATCTTGACGCGGGTGCGATTGCCCACCGCATCGGTGCCGTCCTTGAGCGTCTCAATTCGCCTGACGTCCAACCGCACCGACGAGTAGAACTTCAAAGCCTTCCCGCCCGTTGTCGTTTCGGGCGAGCCGAACATCACGCCGATCTTCTCGCGGAGCTGGTTGATGAAGATCGCGGTGGTGCCCGAATTGTTCAGTGCGCCGGTCATTTTCCGCAGCGCCTGGCTCATCAGACGGGCCTGCAGGCCGACGTGGCTGTCGCCCATCTCGCCCTCGATCTCCGCACGCGGCACCAGCGCCGCCACCGAGTCGATGACCAGGATGTCCAGCGCGCCGGAGCGGATCAGCATGTCGGCGATCTCCAGCGCCTGCTCGCCGGTGTCGGGCTGGCTCACCAGCAGCGAGTCGGTGTCCACGCCGAGCTTCTTGGCGTACTCCGGGTCCAGGGCGTGCTCGGCGTCGATGAACGCCGCGATGCCACCGGCCGCCTGGGCGTTGGCCACCGCGTGCAGCGCGACGGTGGTCTTACCCGAGGATTCCGGGCCGTAGATCTCGACGATCCGGCCGCGCGGCAGGCCACCGATGCCGAGCGCGACGTCCAGCGCGATCGAGCCGGTGGGGATGACGGAGATCGGCTGGCGCACCTCGTCGCCGAGGCGCATCACCGAGCCTTTGCCGTGATTCTTTTCAATCTGCGCGAGCGCCAGTTCAAGGGCCTTCTCGCGGTCAGGGGCCTGCGCCATGGTCTGCCTCTCCGGTAGTCGTGGTGACCGGTTCTCGGTCGGTTGGCCGTCACGTTAGATCAGGGCACCGACAAAGCTCTGCGTCGAACACCCACGACAGTAACGAACGTGTGTTCGATTGCAAGGAGGCACGCCGAACGTGAATCCCGCGCGAAAATCGGCCGATTTTTTCGCAGCGAGTTCACGCTCGGCGCCCGCTTCCACGCATCCCACGACATCCCACGCCAAACGCACCTGAGCGCACGTATGGTGGGGTCACCTGCGCGGAGCGGACAGACATGCACGAGATGGCGATCACGCAAAGTGTTGTCGACGCGGTGTGTGAACATGCCGCGGGCCGCCGTGTGCACAGTGTCAAAGTCCAGGTCGGCGAACTCTGCGCCGTCGTCCCCGACTCCATGCAGTTCTGCTTCGAGCTGGCCACGCAGGGCACCGTCGCCGACGGCGCCGTGCTCGACCTCGACGTCCAGCCCGGTCAGGCCCGCTGCCGCACCTGTGGGCAGGAGTTCGCATTGCACGACCCGATCCTGCTGTGCCCCTGCGGAAGTGCCGATGTCGAGGTGCTGTCCGGCCGCGATCTGCGGATCCTGTCGATGGAAGTGAGCTGACCATGTGCGCAACATGCGGCTGCGGAGACACCGGCGCCGTCATCACGATCACAGGCGACGATCATCCCCACCCCCACTCGCACGACCACCCCCGCACCGAGACCATCTCGCTCGAACAGAAGGTGCTGCAGAAGAACGATGAGCTGGCCGAGCACAACCGGCAATGGCTCGCCGAGCGCGGGGTGCTCGCGCTCAACGTGACCAGCTCGCCGGGCGCCGGGAAGACCACGCTGCTGGAGCGCACCATCCGGGAACTGACCTCCGACCGGCCGGTCGCCGTCATCGAAGGGGATCAGGAGACCCTGCTCGACGCCGAACGGATCCGCGCCGCGGGCGCACGCGCCGTGCAGGTCAACACCGGGGCCGGCTGCCACCTCGACGCCGACATGGTGCACCGCGCGCTGCACGCGCTCGAACCCGAGCCCGGATCACTGTTGTTCATCGAGAACGTCGGCAACCTCGTCTGCCCCGCGCTGTTCGATCTCGGCGAGTACAGCAAGGTCGTGGTGATCTCGGTGACCGAGGGCGCGAACAAGCCGCTGAAGTATCCGCACATGTTCGCTGCCGCGCAGCTGGTCCTCATCAACAAGATCGATCTATTGCCTTATGTCGATTTCGATCTTGATGAATGCATCGGCCATGCGCGCTCCGTCAACCCCGGCGTGAATGTTTTGCCAGTGTCGGCGACGACGGGCGAAGGCGTTGGCACATGGTACGACTGGATCGCCTCGCAGAAAGCCGCATCGGCAAAGATCCGTATGTCACTAGATTCCGTTGACAAGACAAACCCTCCGGAGTAAAACGAGAGACTAGCGCTCGTGGCGCGGGCGCTAACGTCCGACGTGGCGATTGGGGCTCCCAGCCCGAGCCCCGGAAAGCTGAGACATATGCCAACTGAGGCAGCAGTCAAAGCGGAGGAAGCGCTGATCCACGTTCTATGGATCAACGCGGGGCTAAGTTGCGACGGTGATTCTGTGGCGTTGACTGCCGCCACCCAACCCAGCATCGAGGAGATCGCGCTTGGCGCGCTGCCCGGCCTGCCCAAGATCGCCGTGCACTGGCCCCTGATTGATTTCGAGTGCGGACCAGAGGGGGGCGCGGACGATTTCCTGGAGTGGTTCTTCAAGGCAGACCG
>NZ_PDCP01000035.1 GCF_002553505.1 Mycolicibacterium agri
CAAGCATCCTCAGTAACGCGCCACGGTGGTCCCATCCCCCTGGCAATCAGGTGGTCCCATCACCCTGGCAAGCGACAGATGAGGCCGGCTGGACCGATCGCTCATCCCCGCCGAACCCATCGCCGCATACCGCATCGCCCACCGCTTAGCGGTCGGCCACGACACGTTGAACTGCTCGGCGGCCCGAACGACCGGCCAGCCCTCCTCAACAATCAAACGCGCGAGCAACAACCGCCCCTTGGGCGTCAAAACAGCATTACCGTGGACCACGAGGGTCTCCTGTTCGTCGAAGTGAAGTGGTAGCAGCTCCACTCCACGACAGGAGACCCTCACCAATCAACGACCGCTACAGCGCGTCGTCACACTTCCTCAACCAACCTGCCTGGGCAGTACAGCTAGCGCGCCACCCGAGCGATGAGGGCCCATCCGAACTCGTTGGTGCGCACGTTCACGTCGACGAATCCGGCGGCCGCCAGCCGGTCGGGGAGGGTGGCCGGGTCGACGGGGTTGTAGGTGTCGCCTTCGTGGTGGGCCTTGAGTTCGTCGCTGGCCAGGCTGTCGCTGGCCACCAGCGGTGCGCCGGGCCGCAACACCCGGGCGACCTCGGCGAACAGCCGGTCCTGCAGTTCGATCGTCGGGACGTGATGCAGCATCGTGAAGCACGCGGCGCCGGAGAACCGGTTGCCGGCGTACGGCAGCGCCGTCGCGTCGCCGTTGACGATCTCGACCGACGGCACGTCGGCGAACCGGTTGGTGAGCATCGCGGCCAGTTCGGCGTCGATCTCGACCGATGTCAGCCGCGGCACCGCCTTGCTGAGCACGTCGGTGGTGGCGCCATAGCCGGGCCCGACCTCGAGCACGTCGTCGCCGAGGTCGGTGCCGTTGAGCGCCCACGGCAGGATGACCTCGCATATCGTCTGCCGCCACTCGTCGCTGCCGCATTTCTCGTGTGCCTTGTTCACGCTGGCAGCCTAGGCGCTCAGCGGACTTGGGCGCGGCCCCGCTGGATCACGGCGTCGCGGTTGGCGGCGATGTCGTCACCGCTGGCGCTGCTCATCCACTCGCGTGCCGCCGCCGCCTCCAGCCACAGCCCTTCATTGGTCTGCGCCTCATCGATGCGGTGATATGACGCCAGCAGCGCCCGCACGGCCTTCTGGTTGTTGCCGACGATGGACGCCGCGACCCGCCGCGCGGCGGGCAGCAGGTCCTCGTGCGGCACGACCTCGGTGACCAGGCCGGCCCGCAGGGCCTCGTCCGCCGAGAGGTAGTCGCCGGTCAGGCTCATGCGGCGGGCCATACCGACGCCGACCTTCTGCGGCAACCGCACCGACAGACCCCACGTCGGCAGCAGCCCGACCCTGGCGTGCGTGTCGGCGAATCGGGCCCGATCGGACGCGATCAGGATGTCGCAGTACAGCGCCAGTTCCAGCCCGCCGGTGACGGCCGCGCCGTTGATGGCGCCGATCACGGGCTTGGTCATCGGCGGCCACTTCGGTGAGATGTCGGGCAACTCCGTCGAATCGCCGAGTTCCTTGAGGTCAAGGCCCGCGCAGAACACCGGGTCGGCGCCGGTGAGGATCACCACGTCGACGGCGTCGTCGGCCTCGGCCTCGCGCAGCGCCGCGAAGAACCGCTTGCGCAGCGCAGTCGACAACGCGTTGCGTGATTGCGGCCGGTTCAGTGTCAAGGTGCGCACCCGGTCTTCTGTTTCGATGAGCAGCACGTCGTCGTTGGTCATGGGCTGAACCTATCGTGGAGGCATGTGCCGAAACATCACGGAGCTTCGCGGCCTGGAACCGGCGGCCACCCCCGAGGAGATCGAGGCCGCGGCCCGGCAATACGTCCGCAAGGTCAGCGGGGTCACCCGGCCGTCGGCGACCAACGTGGACGCGTTCGAGACCGCGGTCGCGGAGGTCACGGCGACCACGACGCGGTTGCTGGCCGCTTTGCCGCCGCGAAAGCAGCCGCCCAAGACCGTGCCGCCGTTGCGTCGCCCGGAGGTGCGGGCCAGGATCGCGCGCACAGGGTGACGGCGCAGACGTTGACCCAGCCCGCGCTCAAGGAGTGGAGCGCGGCGGTGCACGCCATGCTCGACGGCCGCCAGACCGTGCTGCTGCGCAAGGGCGGCATTCATGAGAAGAGGTTCAGCCTCGACGCATCGCATTTCCTGTTCTTCCCGACGGTGGCGCACAGCCACGCCGAGCGGGTGCGGCCAGAGCACCGCGACCTCCTCGAGCCCGCCGCCGTCGACAGCACCGAAACCGAGATCGTCTTGAGGGCAGGCGCGAAAGTCGTTGCCGCCGTTGAGGTCAACCGGCCGGAGAATCTCGAAGACATTGCGCCTCTGCACATCTGGACATCGGAATCCGTGCAGAAGGACAGGCTGGACTTTCGGCCCAAGCATCGGCTGACCGTCCTGGTGGTTCAGGTCAGCCCGCTCGCCGCGCCCGAACGCCTGCGCCGCGCACCGGAATACGCGGGCTGCACCAGCTGGGTGCCGCTGCCCGTCAACCCGATGTGGGGCACCCCGGTGCACGACGACGCGACGCTGCGTGACATCACCGCGCGCGTACGTGAATCAGTGGGCTGACACGCGTCGGAAGACCTACGACACGCCGAACGTGAATCCTCAGCGAGTTTCTGCCCGGTTTTTCGCAAAGGCTTCACGCTCGGCGGCCGGGGTGGCCGTCCAGTGGGCTAAGGCAGCCGAGGTGCGGCGGGAAGTCGCAACCGGGAGGCGCCGTCGCCGAGATGCACCGTGTGCGTGGCCGGCTGCAGCCGCCTGCCGGTGCGCAGCGGCTCGCCGGTACCCAGATTGCGGGCGAACCGCGGATGCGATCCGCCTGCCACCAGCACCCGTATCCGCGAGCCCGCCCGAAATCGGTGCGCAACGGCGTCGAGTTCGATCACGACCGTCCCGGAATCGGCTGCCCCGCACCGGTATCCGTCGCTGACGTTGCGCGAGCGGCCTTTGGTGTCGACCTCGCTGACCCGGACGAACAGGTCGTTGTGCGGGTTGTCGCAGGAGTGCGACAGCTCGACGACCGGGTTGCCGACCACATAGAGGTCCTGAGCCAGCGCGTCACCGGTGAAGGTGAGCACATCGCGGCGTTCGGACAGCTTGGAGTCGACGCGATATCCGCCCTCGGGGGCCAGCAGGCGGCCCCCGATCGTCGGCGTCGGATCGGCGGGGTCGTAGGTGAATGTCGACGCCGGAGCGGTGTCGGGCGGAACCGCATCACCGAGGCGACCGCCCGGCTGCAGGTAACGCACCTGCTCAGGCATCGCCGGCGGCCATTCGTCGAGATCCACCCAACCGTCGTTGTGGACGTGGATGCGCACCGGTGCCCGGTGTGCGCGACGGCTGTTGCCGAGGTGGGTGTCCAACCAGGCCAGCGACTCGCGCAGCACGGTCGGCGCGGCTTTCGCCGACAGATCGCTGTGGGTCCACGAGCCGACGGTGATGGCGACCGGTACGCCGCGGCGCCGCAAGTGCTCGTACTGCACCAGCGTCTGGTCGATGAAGATGTCCTGCCACCCGGTGAGCAACAGCACTGGAACCTCGGCGCGCTCGAGCGCTTCGGTCAGTTTGACCGGCGCCCAGTACGGATCGTCGGGGCTTGGATGCTCCAGCCACGTTTCGAACCACCGCGCGCGGTCGCCGAGCAGGGTTCGCGCCGCGTCACCGACGGGCAGCCCAGCCGTCGCGCGCGCCAGCCTCCGGCGTATGCGCAACATCCGCACGATGTTGCGCATGCGGCCTGGATCCTCTTGATAACCCACCGCATAACTCCACCCGAGGAGATCGTGGAGCCCGAATGAGCTTGTGCCCCAGCGTGGTCCGCTGACGTCGTGCGGACCGACGACGATGACAGCCGCAGCCATCTCCGGCGGCGGATCCGCCAGCAGCGCCCACTGGGTGAAGCCGAGATACGACGGTCCGATCGTGCTGAAAGAGCCGGTGAACCAAGGTTGTTCACGCAGCCACCTGGCGGTGTCGGCGCCGTCGGCGGCTTCGTTGACGAACGGGTCGAACTCGCCGCCGGAGCCGAACGTGCCGCGAACGCTCTGGATGATCACGTGGTAGCCGCGCGCGGCGAACACGCCGCCGAACAACACCGACACCGGATATCCGCGGCCGTAGGGGCCGCGAATCAGAAGCGTGCCGGCCGGATTCGGCGTTGCAGGCCGGTAATGATCGGCGACCAGTTCGACGCCGTCGCGCATCGGAACCCGCACATTACGCGCGACGTCGTAGTCGGTGGTGCGCCGCGGAAGGCGCAGGATGCGGTCGGCGGCGCGGCCGATGACCCGGGTCGGCGAGCTCACTCGTTGGCCGGATCCCCTTCGTACTTGTAGTACGGCGCCAGTTCGTGGGCGCGCTGCAGGTTGGTCTGCATGCAGTCGACGTCGTCGGCCGTATAGATCGGCGAGTAGAACAGCGACTGCTGGATCACCCCGTAGTCGGCCTTGAACGCGATCGCGCACGTGATCCACCACCGGTTGTTCCAGTCCGTCGGCTTCATCACCCAGAACTGGGCCGCGCGGTGGCCGTCGATGTCCAACTCGACCGCGTCGGGCGGCAGGCTCTCCTCGTAGGTGCGCCAGACGAAGGCTTCGACCGCCATCTGGTAGTTGCCCGCGTCGTAGTGGCAGCGCAGGTTGTTCTCGGGCTCGGGCGGGGTGAAGGCCAGGCCGATGCCCTGAATCACGTCGAGGGGGATGTCGCGGCACGGGTCGAACGGGTCGGGGTCGACGGTCTCGATCACCGGCCACTTGATCGTCGTCGTTGCCTGGGGCCACGGCGCCGCGGTCGAGCGCAATTCGACCGGGTCGGCGGCCGGTACCGTCAGCGCACCGCTCTGCAGCACCAGGATCACCGCCGTCACCAGCGCGGAGAACGCTGCGAACAGCCGGAACCTGGTGGCCATGAATCCCCCTCGCGCTCGTCGGCCCTTGCGGGGACTATACAAGTCGGCGGCCCGCGGCCGAACAGGTAACGAGAACATGTTCTAGTTGCCCGGAGGGGCAGCCCTCTGCGCGCAAGTAATCTGGTCGGTTGTGGCGACACTCTGGGCGATCAGCGACCTGCACACGGGTCACACCGGCAACAAGCCGGTCACCGAGTCGTTGCATCCGTCGTCTCCCGACGATTGGCTGATCGTCGCGGGCGACGTGGCCGAACGCACCGACGAGATCCGCTGGGCGCTCGACCTGCTGCGCAAGCGCTTCGCGAAGGTCATCTGGGTGCCGGGCAATCACGAACTGTGGACCACGAACAAGGACCCGGTGCAGGTATTCGGCCGGGCGCGCTACGACTACCTGGTCAACATGTGCGACGAGATGGGTGTGATCACCCCCGAGCACCCGTATCCGGTGTGGACCGACGCGGGCGGGCCGGCCACGATCGTGCCGATGTTCCTGCTCTACGACTACTCGTTCCTGCCCACGGGCGCCGCGACCAAGGCCGAGGGCCTGGCCATCGCCAAGGACCGCAACGTGGTGGCCACCGACGAGTTCGTGCTGTCCAACGAGCCGTACGCGACGAAGGACGCGTGGTGCCGCGACCGGGTGAGCGTCACCCGCAAGCGGCTCGACGAGCTGGACTGGGTGACGCCGACGGTGCTGGTCAATCACTTCCCGCTGGTGCGCGAACCCTGCGAGGCGCTTTTCTACCCGGAGTTCTCGCTGTGGTGCGGCACCACGGCGACCGCCGACTGGCACACCCGCTACAACGCCGTCTGCTCGGTGTACGGACACCTGCACATCCCGCGCACGACCTGGTACGACGGCGTGCGGTTCGAGGAGGTGTCGGTTGGCTACCCGCGCGAGTGGCGGCGCCGTAAGCCGTACCGCTGGCTGCGCCAGGTGCTTCCCGATCCGCTGTATCCGCCCGGCTATCTCAACGAGTTCGGTGGGCACTTCGAGATCACGCAGGAGATGCGGGTGAACGCGCAGAAGATCCAGGAGCGCATCGCCAACCGGCAGGCAACGCGGTCGCGATGACGGACGCCGCCCTGCTCACCGAGGTGCTGCCGGACAAGGTCGTCACCGCCGAGCTCTACACCGACCCGCCGGGGCTGGCGCCGCTGCCCGAGGAGGAGCCGCTGATCGCCAGGTCGGTGGCCAAGCGCCGCAACGAGTTCATCACGGTGCGCTATTGCGCCCGATTGGCGCTCGAGGAGCTCGGTGTGCCGCCGACACCGATCCTGAAGGGGGAGAAGGGCGAACCGTGCTGGCCCGACGGCGTCGTCGGCAGCCTCACCCACACCGAGGGGTTCCGCGGCGCGGCAGTCGGTCGCCACGAGGCGGTGCGGTCGATCGGCATCGACGCCGAACCGCACGACGTGCTGCCCAACGGGGTGCTCGACGCGATCAGCCTGCCCGCCGAACGCGCCGAACTGCGAGCCCTGCCCGACGGCCTGCATTGGGACCGAATCCTGTTCTGCGCCAAGGAGGCGACGTACAAGGCGTGGTTCCCGCTCACCCGGCGCTGGCTCGGGTTCGAGGACGCCCACATCGTCTTCGACGTCGACGGCGACGGCACTGGGAGCTTCGAGTCGCGCATCCTGATCGACCCCGCCGCGCTGGACGGCCCGCCGCTGACCACGCTGCGCGGCCGCTGGTCGGTGCGCAACGGGCTGGCGCTGACGGCGATCGCGCTGTGACGAACCCGCCACGCCCCGGCCTGGTCATCGTCGACAAGCCGACGGGAATGACCAGCCACGACGTCGTCGGCCGGTGCAGGCGGATCTTCAAGACCCGCAAGGTCGGTCACGCCGGCACGCTCGATCCGATGGCCACCGGCGTCCTGGTGGTCGGCATCGAGCGGGCCACCAAGATCCTCGGGCTGCTGACCGCGACCGACAAGTCGTATGCGGCGACCATCCGGCTGGGCCAGACGACGAGCACTGAGGACGCCGACGGCGAAGTGCTGCAGACGGTTTCGGCGGCACACCTCACAGACGCGGCCATCGAAGCCGCCGCGGCCGACCTGCGCGGTGAGATCGCGCAGATCCCGTCGGCGGTCAGCGCCGTCAAGGTCGGCGGCAAGCGGGCCTACCGGTTGGCCCGCGAAGGTCAGGCCGTCGAGCTGGCCGCCAGGCCCGTGCGGATCGACCGCTTCGACGTGCTGGCCCTCCGGCGCATCGATGATCTGATCGACGTCGATGTCGAAGTCGACTGCTCGAGCGGGACCTACATCCGCGCGCTGGCGCGCGACATCGGCGCCGCCCTGGGCGTCGGTGGACACCTGACCGCGTTGCGGCGCACTCGCGTCGGCCGCTTCGGGCTCGACCAGGCGCGCACACTCGGCGCCCTGGCCGAGGAACCGCGGCTGTCCTACACGCTCGACGAGGCCTGTCTGTTGGCGTTCCCGCGGCGCGACCTGTCCGCCGACGAGGCCGAATCCGCCCGCCACGGCAGGCGATTGAGCCCGGCGGGCATCGACGGTGTGTATGCGGCGGTTTCTCCGGACGGACACGTCATCGCGTTGCTGCGCGACGAGGCCGACGCGACGAAATCCGTTGTGGTCGTCCGGCCGGCGACGCTGTAAGCCGCTGGCGCGGCAGACAACTAGTCGGGTTCTGTTGCGGGGGATCGAGACCCATCTTCGCGGGCGTTGTCTGTGCCGTGGGTTTTGTTCACACTCAATGCCTTCTTGATGCTGTGGGTCACGTCGGCGACGGCCTTCTTGATGCCACTGCGCACATTGGTGACCGCATCTCGCAACGGTGTGGGCCGCGTTCGGTTCGCGGAAGAGGGCGTCGGATCGTGGGTGCGTCCTTCGGACAGCGCGGTGACGCCGCCGTTGTCGTCCACCGATTCGCCGACGGACTGGTTGGTCTGCAAATCGGCGCCCTCGATGACGTCTGTATCCGTCGACACCGCAGCGGGTTTGACCGGTGCCTGCGGTTGGATGAGCGCGCGGGCGTTGTCGAATCCTTCTGAGATCGCGTCGGCGAAGTTGCCAGCGGCAGCGGCTGGGTCGACGCGGGGGATCAGCCGTGCTGGGGTCGGCTTCCATGGCTCGATGCTGCGGTCATATCCGAGTTCGACGACCTCGCGGAAGAACGGCTCCACGACGTCGATCAACGGCTCGGGTACACCTGCAGTGCGCAACGGCCCGAACAACGGCAGGTCCGGGCTGTCGAACAAGTAGTAGCTGGTGTCCCCGTACTCGCCCTGGTACGCCGGTGATTTCGTGGGGTCATCGGCGGGAAGGCTCACGTCGAAGCCGTACATGTGTACATAGACGACTCCCAGCACCGCGTTCACGTCGGCGATGAAATTGAGCGGGTACAGCGGGAAGTCGGCGAAGCCGTCGTACTTTCGGTTGATCTCGACCGTGTCGAACTGGGTGTTGGTCGGGGCAGAGCCGTTCAGGGTCAGATTGACAATCGGGATGTACAAATTCGGAAAGCGGGCAGCAAGGCCACCATTGGGCAGGTTGGGATCACCGCCAAGGACGAAGTCGATGTCAGGGGCTGTTGTCCCCTCTGGGTACTCCTGCGCGAGCCGTCGCTTCACGACGTTCGCCGCACCCGTGCCCTGCGACTGTCCATAGATGATCAAATGCTTGTTCGGATGGCTGGCGATCGCGTCCTCCAGATCGTTGGCACCCACCTCCAAGGACACATCCGCGGTGAGATCGAAGAGCCCCGACAGTTTCCACAACGGCTCGTCCGGCCAGGCCGGGCCATCAAGCCCGAATATCTCCGAAGGGCCAAGGGCGAGCCCAAGGACGCGGAAAAAACCCGTGATGGGCCAAAATTCCTGTGGGGCCGTCACCGCGGTGTATTCGATGTAGCCCGGATGCGTTGGGGCGATGAACTGATTCTTGACGGACTCGAGCCAAGAAGCGTCGGGTGTCGGAACCGTGGTCCCGCCCAGGATCAGAGCGCAGGTCACCTCGGTGTCCGAACACGGCTCGCGCTCTGCGGACGCCGTCGACACCGGAGCCGCCGCGAATCCCACCCCCAGCGCGACCGCCAATGCGCCGATACGACCGATGTGCTTGCCGCTCATGACCCGTCCTCCACCCTCGGTCCCGGCGAACGACGACCATCGTGTTCTGTGTCCAGTTCCGTGATGGAAATGCTCAATGGCGACAGTGCCGGCACACGCAGTAGTGCAGCACTGCGATTTCGCCGATTTCAGCGCAGATCGACCGAAGTGAACCCGCAAGGCTCACAATCCGTGTGAAGGCCGACAACGATCGGAGGCCGCCCATGACAACCCCGTACAGACTCCTGCAAGTGGCGTTGGTGGTCTTCGGCGCCGTGGCCCTGCTGCTCTATCCGCTGGCGGTCGTCTGGCCGTCGGGGTGGGCGTGGCATGCCGGCGCACCGCATGAGTCGCAGTACTTCATGATGATCGTCGGCCTCTACGTCACCATCGGCGTCTTCTTGATCAACGCCGCGCGCAAGCCCGAGGCCAACCTGAGCTTCATCTGGTTCGTCGTCTGGTCATCGGTCGTGCACGCGGTCATCATGGCGGTGCAGTCGTTCGGCCACGGACACCACATGGGCCATCTGCTGGGTGATGTCCCGGCGCTTCTCATCGTCGCCGTCGTGCTGGCCGTTCTGGTCAAAGCCGCCGACCTCAAGCCAGCCGGCGAATACCGGAGCCGACAGCCGAGCTAACCGACCACCCAGATCGCCTCGGCCGCAGGGCTGCCGAGATCGACCGTGGTGCCCGGGTCGTCCTCCTCGGCCCCGGCGGACTTGATCGCCACCGAGATCATGCCCGCGAAGTCGCGGCGGGCCAGCACCATCAGCCGGGAGTCCAGCGTGATGCCGACGCTGTCGAAGTAGCGCAGCATCTCCGGGTCGGCATCGGAGATGCGGGCGACCGTGCCGGTGTCGCCGTCCTCGCACACCGACAGCTGCCGCGCATCGGGTGTCGGCACGTGTCCATCGGCGGCAGGAATCGGATCGCCGTGCGGGTCGCGCTTGGGGTAGCCCAGCTTGGCGTCGATGCGGTCCAGCATCCGGTCGGAGACGGCATGCTCGAGCACCTCGGCCTCGTCATGCACCTCGTCCCAGCTGTAGCCGAGCACGCGAACCAGGAACGTCTCCATCAACCGGTGCCTGCGCACCATCGCCAGGGCGGCCCTGCGACCGGCGTCGGTCAGCGTCACCGCCCCGTACTTCTCGTGGTTGACCAGCCCCTGATCGGCGAGCTTGCGGATGGACTCCGATGCGGTGCTGGCCGAGACGCCGATCCGTTCGGCGAGCATCTTGGTGCTCACCTTCTCCAGCGACCACTCCTGGGCCGTCCAGATCACCTTCAGGTAATCCTGAGCGACCGCGGTCAGGTCGCGCGGGTTACCGTTCGGGTTCACAACTACGAAGTTTAGGCAATGGTTATCTGATCTGGTTGTCTGAACACGGTTGTCTGAACACGGGGAGTGAAGCACCGCGTTGCCCCCGCGCCGTAGGCTTGCCACTGTGCAGCGCTGGCGGGGCCAGGACGAGATTCCTACGGACTGGGGCAGATGCGTCATCACGATCGGCGTGTTCGACGGGGTGCACCGCGGACACGCCGAGCTGATCCAGCACGCGGTGAAAGCGGGCAGGTCCCGCGGTGTGCCGACGGTGCTGATGACGTTCGACCCGCACCCGATGGAGGTCGTGTTCCCCGGCAGCCATCCCGCGCAGCTGACGACGCTGACCCGCCGCGCCGAGCTGGTCGAGGAGCTCGGCATCGACGTCTTCCTGGTCATGCCGTTCACCGCGGACTTCATGAAGCTCACGCCGGAGCGCTACATCCACGAGTTGCTGGTGGAACGGCTGCACGTCCTCGAGGTGGTGGTCGGCGAGAACTTCACCTTCGGCAAGAAGGCGGCCGGAAACGTCGACCTGCTGCGCAAGGCGGGGGAGCGGTTCGGCTTTGCGGTGGAGAGCGTGTCGCTGGTGGCCGAGCACCACAACGACGAGACCGTCACCTTCTCCTCGACCTACATCCGCTCCTGCGTCGATGCCGGCGACGTCGTCGCGGCCGCCGAGGCGCTGGGCCGGCCGCACCGGGTGGAAGGGGTCGTGGTCCGAGGCGACGGCCGCGGCCGGGTGCTGGGTTATCCGACCGCCAACGTCGCGCCGCCGATGTATTCGGCGATTCCCGCCGACGGGGTGTACGCCGCCTGGTTCACCGTGCTGGGCCACGGCCCGGTGATGGGCACCGTGGTGCCGGGCGAGCGGTACCAGGCGGCCGTCTCCATCGGCACGAATCCGACGTTCTCGGGGCGCACCCGCACGGTCGAGGCGTTCGTCCTCGACACCGAGGCCGACCTGTACGGCCAGCACGTCGCGCTGGACTTCGTCGCGCGCATCCGCGGCCAGGAGCGCTTCGAGTCGGTCGACGACCTGGTCAAGGCCATGGGCGCCGACATCGAACGGGCCCGCGACATCCTGACCGCCCAGTGACGCCGGCCTAAGCGATTCGTCCCGCAGCCTGGCCCGCTGCTAAACTCCCTGACGACCCAGCGTGGACTGCAGTTCGCGGCGGCCACGCCTAAGAAGACTCGCGGACCGATTGATGGAGATTGATTCGTGGCGCTCACTGCCGAACAGAAAAAAGAGATTCTGAACGAATATGGCCTGCACGAGACCGACACCGGCTCGCCGGAGGCCCAGGTTGCTCTGCTCACCAGGCGCATCGCCGACCTGACCGAGCACCTCAAGGTGCACAAGCACGATCACCACTCGCGGCGCGGACTGCTGCTGCTCGTGGGTCGTCGGCGGCGGCTGCTCAAGTACGTCGCCCAGGTCGATGTGGAGCGCTATCGCTCCCTGATCGAGCGTCTCGGCCTGCGCCGCTGACCCGTCTCACGATGTCGGCCGCGGCTTCGCTGCGGTGTAACATGGGTGCGTTCGACAGCCGTCGGAGCCGCAGCGCGGTATCCGATCCGGACCTGAACGTCATAGGTGCGGTTCTCGCAGTCCGCGTGCACCGTTCCTGCGCGTCCCTGGCGGACCCCGCCTGATCGGGCGGTCTTCGGTAGTGGCTGCCGGGGCAAGTTTCCGGCCGCTTCGATCGACGGCCGTAGCCGCATCAAGGCCCGTGGTCTGACAGGCTGCTCAGCGTTATGAGCGTGACGACGCAAAACAGCTGAATAAGACCCAAGAGAGGGCTCACGGACACATATGTCTGTTGCAGAAATTGAGGACGGCGTTTACGAATCGACCGCCGTCATCGACAACGGAAGCTTCGGCAAGCGCACCATCCGCTTCGAGACCGGCCGCCTTGCCCAGCAGGCCGCCGGTTCGGCCGTCGCTTACCTTGACGACGAAACCATGCTCTTGTCGGCGACCACCGCCAGCAAGACACCCAAGGAACACTTCGACTTCTTCCCGTTGACGGTCGACGTCGAGGAGCGCATGTATGCCGCCGGGCGTATCCCCGGCTCGTTCTTCCGCCGGGAGGGGCGTCCCTCCACCGACGCCATCCTGACGTGCCGGCTGATCGACCGCCCGCTGCGCCCGTCGTTCGTCGACGGCCTGCGCAACGAGATCCAGGTCGTGGTGACGGTGCTGTCGCTGGACCCCAACGACCTGTACGACGTATTGGCGATCAACGCCGCATCGGCGTCCACCCAGCTGGCCGGCCTGCCGTTCTCCGGTCCCGTCGGCGGTGTGCGCGTCGCGTTGATCGACGGCACCTGGGTCGCGTTCCCGACCGTCGAGCAGTTGGAGCGCGCGGTGTTCGACATGGTGGTCGCGGGCCGCGTCGTCGGTGACGACGCCGACGACGTCGCGATCATGATGGTCGAGGCCGAGGCCACCGAGAACGTCATCGAGCTGATCGAAGGCGGCGCGCAGTCGCCGACCGAATCCGTTGTGGCCGAAGGCCTTGAGGCCGCCAAGCCGTTTATCCGCGTGGTGTGCGAGGCGCAGCAGGCGCTGGCCGATCGCGCTGCCAAGGAGACCGCCGAGTATCCGCTGTTCCCGGAGTACGGCGACGACGTGTACTACGCGGTGTCTTCGGTGGCCACCGACGCGCTGTCGGAGGCGTTGACGATCGCAGGCAAGACCGAGCGCAACGAGCGCACCGACGAGATCAAGGCCGAGGTGCTCGAGCGGCTGGCCGAGCAGTTCGCCGGCCGCGAGAAGGAGATCGGCGCTGCGTTCCGTGCGCTGACCAAGAAGCTTGTGCGGCAACGCATTTTGACCGACCACTTCCGCATCGACGGCCGCGGCGTTACCGACATCCGCGCGTTGTCGGCCGAGGTGGCCGTGGTGCCGCGGGCACACGGCAGCGCGCTGTTCGAGCGCGGCGAGACCCAGATCCTGGGCATCACCACGCTGGACATGATGAAGATGGCCCAGCAGATCGACTCGCTGGGACCGGAAACCAGCAAGCGCTACATGCACCACTACAACTTCCCGCCGTATTCGACCGGTGAGACCGGCCGCGTCGGTTCGCCCAAGCGCCGCGAGATCGGCCACGGCGCACTGGCCGAGCGGGCGCTGGTGCCGGTGCTGCCCAGCGTCGAGGAGTTCCCGTACGCGATCCGGCAGGTTTCCGAGGCGCTCGGCTCCAACGGGTCGACCTCGATGGGTTCGGTGTGCGCATCGACGCTGGCGCTGCTGAATGCGGGTGTTCCGCTGAAGGCGCCGGTCGCGGGCATCGCGATGGGTCTGGTGTCCGACGACGTCGAGCTCGAAGACGGCACCACCGAGCGCCGTTTCGTCGCGCTGACCGACATCCTCGGCGCCGAAGACGCGTTCGGCGACATGGACTTCAAGGTGGCAGGCACCAAGGACTTCGTCACCGCGCTGCAGCTGGACACCAAGCTCGACGGCATCCCGTCGCAGGTGCTGGCCGGTGCGCTGGCGCAGGCCAAGGACGCCAGGCTGACCATCCTTGAGGTGATGGCCGAGGCCATCGACGGCCCCGACGAGATGAGCCCGTACGCGCCGCGCGTCACCGCGATCAAGGTGCCCGTCGACAAGATCGGCGAGGTTATCGGCCCCAAGGGCAAGATCATCAACGCGATCACCGAGGAGACCGGCGCGCAGATCTCGATCGAGGACGACGGCACCGTGTTCGTCGGCGCGACCGACGGGCCGTCGGCGCAGGCCGCGATCGACAAGATCAACGCCATCGCCAACCCGCAGCTGCCGAAGGTCGGCGAGCGGTTCCTCGGAACCATCGTCAAGACAACCGATTTCGGTGCATTCGTGTCGCTGCTGCCGGGTCGTGACGGGCTGGTGCACATCTCCAAGCTCGGCCGCGGCAAGCGCATCGGCAAGGTCGAAGACGTGGTCAGCGTCGGCGACAAGCTGCGCGTGGAAATCGCCGACATCGACAACCGAGGAAAGATTTCGCTCGTCCTGGTTCCGGAAGACGAGGCTGACGACGCCTCCTCTGCTGATAAGCCGGTCGATGCCACGACAAGCAACTAACCGAAAGGCGGGCCTTCGCCGGGTCCGCCGCGGAAACGAGTCCGCAGAACAGTCCACTGTCCGCCGCACCACCCTTCCGGGTGGCTTGCGGGTGGTCACCGAATACATCCCGTCGGTGCGCTCGGCGTCCGTCGGGGTGTGGGTCGGCGTCGGGTCGCGCGACGAAGGTCCCAGCGTTGCAGGCGCGGCCCATTTCCTGGAACACCTTTTGTTCAAGGCCACCCCGACGCGCACCGCGGTGGAGATCGCTCAAGCGGTCGACGCGGTGGGCGGTGAACTGAACGCCTTCACGGCCCGCGAGCACACCTGCTACTACGCGCACGTGCTCGACTCCGATCTGGAGCTGGCGATCGACCTGGTCGCCGACGTGGTGCTGCGCGGCGTGTGTGCACCGGAGGACGTCGAACTCGAACGCGCGGTCGTGCTGGAAGAGATCGCCATGCGTGACGACGACCCCGAGGACACCCTCGGCGACGTCTTCCTGTCGGCGGTGTTCGGCCCGCATCCGGTGGGTCGGCCCGTAATCGGCAGCGCCGCTTCGGTTTCGGCGATGACCCGCGACCAGCTGCACTCGTTTCACGTCCGGCGCTACACACCTGAGCGGATGGTCGTCGCGGTTGCGGGCAACGTCGACCACCTCGAGGTGGTGGGCATGGTGCGCGAGTACTTCGGCAGGCATCTGGTGCGCAGCCGCACCGCGGTGCCGCCGCGCAAGGGCACCGGCAGGGTGACCGGGCGGCCGTCGCTGGAAGTGGTCAACCGGGATGCCGAGCAGACCCACATGTCGCTCGGCGTGCGGGTACCGGGCAGGCATTGGAAGCAGCGCTGGACACTGTCGGTGCTCAACACCGCGCTCGGCGGCGGGCTCAGTTCCCGGCTGTTCCAACAGGTTCGCGAATCCCGCGGTCTGGCCTACTCGGTGTACTCGACCGTCGACACGTTCTCCGACAGCGGCGCGCTGTCGGTGTATGCCGCATGCCTGCCCGAGCGCTTCCCCGAAGTGGCCCGAGTGACCACCGACGTACTGGAGGCGGTGGCCCGCGACGGGATCACCGAGGCGGAGTGCCGGATCGCCAAGGGCTCGCTGCGCGGCGGGCTGGTGCTGGGGCTTGAGGACTCCGGCTCCAGGATGAACCGGCTCGGCCGCAACGAGTTGAACTACGGCGAGCATCGCAGCATCGACGACACGCTGGCGATGATCGACGCGGTCACCCTGGAGGAAGTCAACGCGGTGGCCCGGCGGATGCTGAACAGGCCGTTCGGCGCCGCGGTGCTGGGGCCGTACCGGACCAAACGGTCGTTGCCGCAGCGGCTTCGGGCCATCGCGGGCTGATCGGTAGCGTGGGGGCCGTGAATCGACTCTCGCGACGAAGCGTCCTGGTCGGCGGGCTGGCGGTAGCCGGCCTCGCGGCCTGCCCACCGAAATCCGTCCTCGCCGAACCCAACGAACCCGTCTCGCCGGCGCACCAGCGCATCGAGGCGCTGCAACGCCAGCACAACACGAAGATCGGCGTCTACGCCGTCGACCTCGCATCCGGTCGCACGGTGTCGCATCTCGACGGCGAAATGTTCGCCATGTGCTCGACATTCAAGGGTTACGCCGCGGCCCGGGTGCTGCAGATGGTGCAGAACGGTGAGTTGACGCTGGACCGCCAGGTGTACGTCGACCCGAAATGGGCGGCGCTGCCGAACTCGCCGAGGACCGCCCCGAACTCCGGCGGTCAGATGAGCTTGGCAGACCTTTGCGCGGCCGCCGTGCAGGTCAGCGACAACGCCGCGGGCAACCTGCTGCTGCAGACGATCGGCGGGCCATCGGCCATCACCCACTTCGCGCGCAGCATAGGCGACGAGCGGACTCGGCTCGACCGTTGGGAGATCGAGTTGAACTCCGCGACACCGGGAGACCCCCGCGACACCAGCACGCCGCGGGCACTCGGCGGCGGCTACCGCGCCCTGCTCACCGGCGACGCGTTGGCACCGCCGCAACGCCAGCAGCTCGAAGACTGGATGCGCGCCAACGAGACGTCGAGCATCCGGCCGGCCCTTCCCGAGGGCTGGACCACCGCGGACAAGACCGGCAACGGCGACTACGCCAGCACCAACGACGTCGGCATCGCCTACGGCCCGCAGGGGGAGCGGCTGTTGCTCGCCATCATGACGCGCACACAGACCGACAATCCCGATGCGCCCAACAACCGGCCGTTGATCGGCGAGGTCACCAAGGCACTGGTTCCGTGGCTTCTCGGTAGCTGAGCATGACCGCGCCCGTCCCGACCTGCTACCGCCACCCCGACCGGCCGACATACGTTCAATGCACCCGGTGCCATCGCTACATCTGTCCGGAATGCATGCGCGACGCCGCGGTGGGCCACCAGTGCGCCGAATGCGTCAACGCCGGGGCGAAAACGGTGCGCCAACCGCGAACTCGTACCCAGTGGGGTGCGACGACGCCGGTGGTTACCTACACCCTGATCGCGATCAACGTGGCAGCGTTCGTCGCGCAGATGGCGTCGCGGCGCGTCGAGGTGGAGTTCGTCATGTACTCGCCCGCCGTCGCCAACGGCGAGGTGTACCGGTTGCTCACCTCGGCGTTCCTGCACAGCGGCATCACGCACATCCTGTTCAACATGTTCGCGTTGTACGTGGTGGGCCCGGCGCTGGAGATCTGGCTGGGCCGGCTGCGGTTCATGGCGCTGTATCTGCTGAGCGCGCTGGGCGGTTCGGTGCTGATCTACCTGTTCTCCAATGCGCCGACGCTGGGCGCGTCGGGGGCCGTATTCGGGTTGTTCGCAGCCGCTTTCGTCATCGGCAGGAAGGTGAACGTCGACATCCGCTGGGTTGTCATCATGATCGTGATCAACCTGGTCATCACCTTCACCGTGCCGTCGATCAGCTGGCAGGGACACCTGGGCGGCCTGATCACGGGTGGGGTGGTCGCGTTTGCCTACGCGTATGCGCCTGCCAAGCAACGCATCCCGGTGCAGGCAGGCGCGACGGCCGCCCTGATCGTGTTGTTCGCCGCGCTGGTGTGGTGGCGGACAGCCGATCTGCTGGTGCTGTCCTAACGCACTCGCAGAGTGATCGTGTCGTCGACAGGTGACTGCCCGTGCGGCAGCGCAGAACTTTTCGGCCGCTGCTGCGGGCCTCTTCTTGCCAGGGAGCGCGAGGCCGCCACCGCCGAGGAGCTGATGCGGTCGCGCTACACCGCATATGCGGTCGGAGATCTGGACTACGTCTGGCGGACCTGGCATCCACGCACCAGGCCTGAGGTGCTGACGCCGTCGGACGAGGTGTGGACCGGGCTGGAAATCCTCGACGTAATCGCGGGCGCGGCAGGCGATGACGAGGGGTGGTGGAGTTCCGGGCCCACTACCGCAGAACGCGACGAAGTGGGACAGGCGCACGCGAGGAGCACAGAGGCTCCCTGCACGAGCGGTCCCACTTCGCCGTCAGAGCCCGTCGGTGGTTCTACCTGGACGGGGAATTGTTCGGTTGACCGATCAGGCCAGCACCTCGGCGGGATCGGTGTAGGGCAGCTCGAGGTCGTGGGCTACCTGCTCGGACAGCAGCGCGCCCTCGTGCGTCGAAAGACCCTTGGTCAGTGACGAATCGGCCTGGCAGGCCGCCCGCCAACCGCGCTCGGCCAGCTTGACGACGTACGGCATGGTGGCGTTCGTCAGCGCGTAGGTCGACGTGCGCGGCACCGCGCCGGGCATGTTGGCCACGCAGTAGAACAGCGTGTCGTGCACCTTGAACGTGGGATCGTCGTGCGTCGTCGGATGCGAATCCTCGAAGCAGCCGCCCTGGTCGATCGCGATGTCGACCAGAACCGCGCCCGACTTCATGTGCGCCACAGTCGAATTGCTCACCAGCTTGGGCGCCTTGGCGCCGGGCACCAACACCGCGCCGATCACCAGATCGGCTCCCTTGACAGCGTCTTCCAGGTCGAGCATCGACGAGTACCGGGTCTCGATGGCACCGCCGGTCTCGTTGTCGATCTTGCGCAACGTGTTGACGTTGACGTCGAACACGTTGACGTGCGCGCCCATGCCCCGCGCGATGCGGGCGGCGTTGTAACCCGCCACGCCGCCGCCGATCACGACGACCTCGGCGGGCGCCACCCCGGGCACGCCGCCCATCAGCACGCCGCGGCCGCCGTGGCTGCGCATCAGGTGGTAGGCGCCGACCTGTGCGGCCAACCGGCCCGCGACCTCGCTCATCGGCGCCAGCAGGGGCAGTGCGCCGTCGGCGGTCTGCACGGTCTCGTAGGCGATGGACGTGGTGCCCGAAGCCATCAGGGCGTCCGTGCACGGCTTGGACGCGGCCAGGTGCAGATACGTGAAGAGCGTCTGGCCTTTCCGCAGGCGGCCGTATTCGGCCTCGATCGGCTCCTTGACCTTCAGCAGCAGGTCGGCCTCGGCCCAGACCTCGTCGACGCTGTTGATGATCTGCGCGCCGGCGCGTTTGAAGTCTGCATCGGAGATCGCAGAGCCTTCGCCTGCGCCTGCTTGGATGAGTACCTCATGGCCGCGGTGGACCAGCTCGGCAACCCCGGCGGGGGTGATGGCAACGCGGTATTCGTTGTTCTTGATCTCGGTCGGGACTCCGACGCGCATGATCGCTCCTGAAATGTCGTTGGGTGTCTAAAATTGTGAAGAAGCTTCGGCGGTGAAGCAATAGCTGTGCAGATACTTCGATATGATCGACGAATGACCGAAGAATCATCGATCGCGACGGTCGGTCGGCCGCGTCCGCCGAAGGATGTTCGAGCCGCCGATCTCGACGACATCGACCGGCAGATTTTGATCTTGTTGCACCGCGATGCGCGCATGTCCAACAGCGCGCTCGCCGAGGCCGTCGGCATTGCGCCGTCCACGTGTCACGGCCGGGTCCGCAGGCTCCACGAACTCGGGGTGATCCGCGGTTTCTACGCCGATATCGCCCCTGCGGCCATCGGCTTGTCGCTGCAGGCGATGATCTCGGTGAGCCTGCAGGCCAACGCACGGGCCAAAATCCGCAGTTTCATCCAGCAGATCCGGCGCAACCCCCGGGTGATGGATGTGTACTTTCTCGCCGGCGCCGACGACTTCATCCTGCATGTTGCGGCCCGCGACACCGAAGATCTGCGGTCGTTCGTGGTCGAGAATCTCAACGCCGATGCCGACGTCGCCGGTACGCAGACCTCACTGATCTTCGAGCACCTGCGCGGCGCCTCACCGCTCTGAATCCCACCAGGCGAGCACCCGCATCGCGACCAAGGTCAGCCATGTGGACGGCTCGCCGGCGGGCGCGTCGACCTCGAACCAGACCCGGCCCGGTTGCCGGCCGCCCTGCAACCAGGTGCCGTCGGGTTGCCGCGCCGCACGGATCAACTCGATCGCCTCACTCATCCGTGGATCCGGCGCCACGCCGTCGTGCAGCGCCGCTCGGCGGAAGTACTCGGCGGCGTTGAGCACGCTGTAGACCCAGTAGAAGGGATACGCGAACTGCGTCGTCCAGGGCCCAACCGGCTCACCCGTCGACAACCGCCGAAACAGCCGTCGCTCAAGCAGATACTCCTGACCTGCCAGTCGCGCCGCGCGGGCGGCCGCGGCGCCTCCCGTCGCCTTCTCGTAGGCCAGCAGGCCCTTCAACGAATTGAGCGTCGAGTGAAACGACGATCGACGTGATCCCTCGATCCATTCGCAGTTCCACCCGCCGTCAGGCAGGCGATGGTCGACGAACCACTCCACGATGCCGCTGACATCGACGCCCAGCCATCCGCCGTTGGCCACGGTGTAGCCGTTGATGCAGCAGTCCACCTCACCGCCCCAGTACGGCAGATCGTCGTACTCCCAACGGGAATGCGCGGCAAGCAATTCGGCGGTCCGACGCCCCTTCAGGACTTGCGCGTCGAGTCCCCACTCCCGCAGCGCGTTGAGCGTCCACGTCGTCGCCGTCCACGGCTGACCGTGTTCTTCTTTCGGGTCGAAGTCGGCGGGAAAGAACGCTCCGCCTGCCCATTGCCCGTCGGCGTCCTGCAGATCGAGGAGCCGCTTGCCGAAGCCTTCGGTCGCGACCCGCGCTCGCGTCGCCTCCCACACTTCCTGCGGGGCGTGCACGAGGTCGCGTTCGACCTGCCAACGCAGTGCCGGATCCGAGTCGAGCAGCCAGGACAGCAACGCGTCGTCCGCCATGGCGCCGACTGTAGTGATGTGCGTTCGCGTTAGGTTGAGGCATGCTGCACGGGAGGGCGGCGGAATTGGCGGAGGTTCACGGGCTTCTCACCGAGACCCGCGGCGGCCGCAGTTCACTGCTGGTGGTGCAGGGCGAGGCGGGTAGCGGCAAGACGGCGCTTCTTCGGCAGGTCGCCGCGGACGCGCACGACTTCCGGGTGCTGCGTTGCACCGGCGTGGAATCCGAGGCCGAATTGCCCTTCGCCGCACTGCACCTTCTGCTGCACGACGATTTGGATCGCCTCGACGCGCTGCCGGGCCCGCAGGCCGGCGCGCTGCGTGCGGCGTTCGGCCTGGCCGACGCGCCCGGCGTGGACAGGTTTCTGGTCGGGCTGGCCACGTTGACGCTGCTGTCGGAGATCGCCGCCGAGGTGCCGGTGCTCTGCCTCGTCGACGATGCGCAGTGGCTCGATCGCGCCTCACTTGACGCGCTGTTGTTCGCCGGTCGCCGACTCGGGGCCGAAGGGGTGATGCTGCTGCTGGGCGCGCGCCCCGACGACCGCGATATCGGCTTCTCCGGGCTGCGTGTGCGACAGCTGCCCGCGCTCAGTGACTCGGCGGCCGCAGCGCTGCTGGCCGAGCGGGCGCCGGAGTTGGCGCCCCATCTGCGGGACACGTTGATCGCTGAAGCCGAAGGTAATCCGTTGGCGCTGATCGAGTTGGCGGCCGCGCTGCGGGCGGGCGATCCCGTTCCCGGACGCCCTCCGACCGTGACGACCGCGCTGTCGACGGCGGGCCGCCGGGTGCTGGACGGATTCGGCGTCCAGACCGAGCGGCTGCCGCGGGAAACCCGGATGGCGCTGCTGGTTGCGGCCGCCGAAGGCGCGGGGGAGCTCGGCGTCGTGGTGGATGCGATGGCTCGGATCGGGTTGTTTCCCAATGACTTTGGACCTGCAGAAACCGCAGGGCTGGTCGCGGTGACCAATGCCGCGGTGACGTTTCGCCATCCACTGATCCGATCAGCGGTGTACGGGCGCTCCGCTGTCGCCGACCGGATCACCGTCCACCGCGCGTTGGCCGATGCGCTTTCCGCGCCCGAGTTCGTCGACCGCCGAGCGTGGCATCTGGCCGCTGCGACGATTGGGTTCGACGAAAAGGCCGCCGATGCTATGGAAGCTGCGGCGCTACGAGCCGATCGCCGGGGCGGTTATGCGGCCGGCGCGGCCGCCCACGAGCGCGCCGCCCGGCTGACCGCGGATCCGGTCCTGCGTGGCAAGCGGCTCGCCGCCGCCGCGATGGGGGCGCGCGACTCCGGCCAACTCGATCTCGCCGCGGCGCTGGCTGAGGAGGCGGCCACGCTCGGCGGCGACCCGCCGACGTTGGCCCGGTTGGCGTGGGTCCGCGCCCGCGTTGAGTTCGAACGTGGAACACCAAGGCGCGCATCGGGAATGCTGCTTGAGGGGGCCGAGGCGCTGTATGGCTTCGATCAGGAAGAAGCCGCCAAGATGTTGATCGAGGTGGTGCGGATGGCGTATTTCGCCGACGACGCGCCGCACCTCGGCCGCGTGATCGATCTGATCGACAACCTGTCACTGGCGACCGACCACCCGCTGGCTGCCATGCTGGCCGCCAGCGCGATCCTGGCCCGGCTGCAGTGCGACGGGCTTACCGCTCGGGTACCGCCGTTGTCGGACATCGTGCACCGGATCGACCCGACGCCGCTCGGCGTCACCATCGGCAACCTGGCGATCCACGGCGCGTTTCTGCAGATGATCGTCGGTGAGGTCGACGAAGGGTGGGCGCGGACTTCCCGGATACTGGTCGAGGCGCGTGAGCGGGGCATGATCGGTGGGCTGCCGCACATCCTGCTGCAGCATGCGCAGGCGGCGCTGTTCTCGGGCCGCCTGCAGGACGCCCTGCGCACCGCGTCCGAGGGTGTGCAGGTCGCCGAGGACACCGGGCAGTTGAACTCCGCGGCGAACCTGCGCGCTGTGCTGGCCCTGATCACCGCGACGACCGGCGACGAGGACACCTGCGTCACGGCTGCGACGTCGTCGATAGACCGTGGCGCCGAACGACATTCGTCCAGCGTGGCTCTTGCGCACCTGGCGCTGGCCACCCTTGAGCTGAGCCATGGTCGGTACAACGCTGCGCTGGAACGACTTTCGTCGGTGCCGACACAGTTGCGGCGACATCCCACCTTCGGCCTGCTGTCACCGCCGGAGTGGGCCGAAGCCGCTGCGCGCAGCGGCGCGGGGGAGCGGGCGGCCGAAATGATGGCGACCTATGAGCGATGGGCTGCCGGCCGCGACAATCCCGTCGTACACGCGAACGTGCACCGCTGCCGCGCGCTGCTCGGCCCCGACGAGGAGGCAGAGGTGAACTACCTTTCGGCGATCCGGTTGTACGACGAGGTGAATCGGCCGATGGCGCGGGCGCGCACCGCCCTGCTGTACGGCGAGTGGCTGCGACGGGTCCGGCGCCGGTCCGACGCCCGCGAACCGTTGCGCGCGGCGGTGCGGGCGTTCGAGCAGATCGGTGCCAGGGCGTGGGCCGAGCGGGCCCGCACCGAGCTGCGCGCCACCGGCGAGAGCGTCGCGCCCGCCTCGCAGCCGCGCGGGCAAGACCAGCTGACGCCACAGGAACTTCAAGTCGTGCGGCTGGCCGCGACCGGCTTGAGCAACCGGGACATCGGCGCACAGCTGTTCATCAGCCCGCGCACGGTCGGCTATCACCTCTACAAGGCCTTTCCCAAGCTGGGCGTCGCCGGTCGGCACGAGCTCGCGGCCCTCGACCTGGCCTGAATACAGTCACCACTACAGTCATTCGACAGATTCGGCGCCGGCGCCATCGGGGCCATCGTGGATGGCATGAAATTCGGAGTCGATGTCCCCACTTGTCTGGCCGGAATGGCCTACCCGGTGCCCTTCGCCACCGCCGACGACGTCGTGCGCATCGCCGTCGAGGCCGAGCAGCTCGGTTATGACGAGGTCGCCGGCAACGATCACCTGAGCACGCAGCGGTTCGTGCGGGAAGCGTGGCCGGCCGCGCCGGACTATTTCGAACCGTTGATGATGCTGGCCACCATCGCCGCCAAAACGTCGACGGTGCGGCTGGGCACCGGGATTCTGGTGCTGCCGATGCGCGACCCGGTGCTGCTGGCCAAGCAGGTGGCCACGCTCGACCAGATCAGCGGCGGGCGAGTGACGCTGGCGGTGGCCGCGGGCGGATACCGCGATGAATTCGAAGCCGTCGCACCGGATCTCGCCGAAGCGAACCGCAACGACTTGATGACCGAAGGCATCGAGTCGCTGCGCGTCCTGTTCGAACAATCGCGCTCGACCTACGACGGCAAGTATCGCCGGTTCGTCGACGTGGAGTCCTATCCCAAACCGGTGCAGTCGCCGCTGCCGATCTATTCCGGCGGCAACGGCAAGGGCGCGATCCGCCGCGCAGGGCAGCGGTGCGAAGGCTGGTTGCCGGCCAAGATCGGCCCCGCCGAATTGGCAGCGGGCCGCGCCAAGGTGCACGGCTACGCGCGTGAGGCGGGACGTGACGCGTCGGCCATCACCATCGCGCTGCAGTCGGTCGTCTGCATCGCCGACACCGCGGCGCAGGCCCGCGAGAAATTCCGGCAATCAACCTTCCAGTTGTTCCGGTGCTCGCTGAACGACACCATGTTGACCGGCGTCTCCGAGGACCAATACATCGCCGACAGCCTGATCGGGACCCCCGACGAGGTATGTGAGAAGGTCGCGGCCTTCCAGGAGGCGGGGCTCGATGCGTTCTCCGCGACGCTGTTCGTCGCCGACACGATCGACGAAATGCTCGACCAGATGCGGCTTTTCGCCAAGTACGTGCTGCCCGCGTTCCCAGAAGGAATGGCAAGATGACGCGCAATCACATCGAGGTCCTGGTAGTGGGCGCCGGTCCGGTCGGCCTGGCGGCAGCGGCCGAGCTTCGGCTGCGCGGGGTCGGCGTCCGGTGCGTGGACGCTGCGGCGCATCACAATGTCACCACGAAAGCCCTTGGGCTGCAGGCGCGAACACTGGAACTGTTCGAACGGCTCGGGATCGTCGAGGCGGCCGTCGCGCGCGGATTGCCGGTCCGGCGATTCAACATCCTCAGCGAGCAGCGGCAGATCGCCGAATTCGACCTCGGCGGCCTTGACACGCCGTATCCGTACCTGTTGATGCTGCCGCAGCACGTGACCGAGCAGATTCTGCGAGATCGATTGGTAGAGCTCGGCGGTGGCGTCGAACAGGCGGTGGAACTGATCGGATTCACCCAGGACGCCGACGGTGTCGACGCGGTGCTGCGGCACGCAAATGGGCGCAGGGAGCACGTGCGCGCCGACTGGTTGGTCGGCACCGACGGGGCGCACAGCTTGGTTCGTCATCAATTGGGTCTGCAATTCGAGGGCGGCGCATTCCGCGAGGAGTTCGCCACCGCCGATGTCCGCATCGATTGGGGCTTGCCGATGGACGAGCTGTACGCATTCCTGAACCGAGGCAACTTCATCGCCTACTTCCCGATGGTCGGCGGTTGGCATCGGGTGGCGATCGCCTACAACACCCGCCGAGCGCCGCAAGGAGAGGTGACGCTCGCCGAAGTCCAGGGAGCCATCGACGCGTGCGGGCCGGTCGGTGCGCGGGCGGTCGAAATCGGTGACCGGTCACGATTCGTCATCAACCAGCGCACGGTGCAGGCGCAGTCCGTCGGCCGGGTGTTCCTGGCGGGCGACGCCGCGCACGTGCATTCCGTTGTGGGCGCGCAGGGTCTCAATATCGGTGTGCAGGACTCGTTCAACCTGGCCTGGAAGCTGGCGGCCGTCATCGCGGGACGGGCAGATCCGACGATGCTGGAAACCTATGCGGCAGAACGTCGCCCGGCCGCGAAACGAATCGTGACCGGGACCCGGCGCGCCACGCGGATGACCCTGCTGCGCAGGCCGCCGGCGGTGCTGGCGCGGCGACGGATCGCGCCGCTGGTGTTGGGCAGGCGTCGGGTGCGCAACACCATCGAGCACGCCCTGTCGCAGCTGGACATCTCCTACCGCAACCCCGGCGCGTCCGCGGTGGTGAAAGGTACGCCGGTCACCGGCGACCGCGCGCCCGACGCGCCGCTGCGCTATCACGGGATGGCGTCGTCGCGCGCGGCGCCGGTGAGTCGGCTCTTCGAAATCATCAGCCGCGACGAGTTCTCGCTGCTGATGGTCGGTGAAGCGGCCGACGTCGCCGCCGGCTATCGCCACATTCACGCTGTGGCGGAGAACTTTCCCACGGTCAGCGAGTACGTCGTCCTCCCCGGCACAGGCGCCGCGGTGGACGCCGATATCGCCGCGACGGCGCTCGCCGATGTCGGCAACACGCTGCGCGCCAAGTACGGTATCGACCGCCAGGCGATGCTGCTGATCCGGCCGGACGGCTATCTGGCGTTGCGCCACGACGAGTGGGCGCCCGGCGTGTTGCGAACCGGGCTGCAGCAGTGGCTTCAACCGGTCAGATCGACGCTGGTGGAGGAGAAGTAAGTCCCACAAATCGCGACGAACTAGGGTGAGGGCATGCGAGTCGCAGTGCTGGGCAGCAAGGGCAAGGTCGGGTCGACCATGGTCGCGGCGGTCCAAGAGGCCGACGACCTGACCCTGTCCGCCGAGGTCGACGCGGGTGACCCGCTGAGCCTGCTGACCGACAGCGGAACCGAGGTCGTCATCGACTTCACCCATCCCGACGTCGTGATGGACAACCTGAAGTTCGTCATCGAGAACGGCATCCACGCCGTCGTCGGCACCACCGGCTTCGACGACAAGCGGCTGGGACAGGTCCGCAGCTGGCTGACCGCCAAGCCCGACGTCGCGGTGCTGATCGCCCCGAACTTCGCGATCGGCGCCGTGCTGTCGATGCACTTCGCCAAGCAGGCCGCGCGGTTCTTCGAGTCCGTTGAAGTGATCGAGTTGCACCACCCGCACAAGGCCGACGCGCCGTCGGGGACCGCCGCCCGCACCGCACGGCTCATCGCCGAGGCGCGAAAAGACCTGCCGCCCAACCCCGATGCCACCAGCACCGCTATGGAGGGCGCCCGTGGCGCCGACGTCGACGGGATACCCGTGCATTCGGTGCGGCTGGCCGGCCTGGTCGCGCACCAGGAGGTGCTGCTCGGCACGCAGGGCGAGACGCTGACGATCCGCCACGACAGCCTGGACCGCACCTCGTTCGTGCCCGGTGTGCTGCTGGCGGTGCGTGGCGTCGCGGAGCATCCGGGGCTGACGGTGGGCATCGAGCCGCTGCTCGACTTGACCTGACATGAGCGAAGGCGGGCGCGCGCTGCGCATCCAGGTGCTCATCGGGTTCATGTGCGTCGCGCTGGTCGTCTACTTCTTCTTTCTCGGCCGTCTCGCCTGGGCGTTCATCACGTCGGGCAGTGGCGCCGCGGTGGGATTCGGGTTGGCGCTGATGGTGTTGCCGCTGATCGGCGTCTGGGTCATGGTCAGCACGTTGCAGGCCGGGCTTGCGCATCAGCGGCTGGCGCGGCTGGCCCGCGAGCGGGGAATGGAGCTCGACGTCAGCGATCTGCCGCGCATGCCGTCCGGCCGGATCCAGCGCGACGCGGCCGATGCGCTCTTTGCGACCGTGAAGGATGAGTTGGAGCAGGACCCCGACAATTGGCTGCGCTGGTACCGGCTGGCCCGCGCCTACGACTATGCCGGCGACCGACCCCGAGCCCGAGAGGCGATGAAGAAGGCCGTCGAACTGCAGGAGGCGGAATGACCAAGCGACTGCTGATCGTCCACCACACACCGTCGCCGTACTGCCAGGAGATGTTCGAAGCGGTGCTGTCGGGTGCCACCGATCCCGAGATCGAGGGCGTCGACGTCGTGCGCCGACCGGCGCTGACGCTGTCGCCGGCCGACGTACTGGAGGCCGACGGGTATGTGCTGGGCACGCCGGCCAACCTCGGCTACATGAGCGGCGCGCTCAAGCACGCCTTCGACGTGTGTTACTACCCGTGCCTGGACGCCACCCGCGGGCGCCCGTTCGGCGTCTACCTGCACGGCAATGAGGGCACCGAGGGCGCCGAACAGGGCATCGCCAAAATCACGACAGGTCTGGGGTGGGAGCAGGCCGCAGAAACCGTTGTGGTGTCGGGCAAACCGAGCAAAGACGATCTCGAGGCGTGCTGGAACCTGGGCGCGACCGTCGCCGCGGGCCTCATGGAATAGCGGGCAGAACGCCACCTCTGCGGCGCCAACACGGTAGAAACTGAGGCTATGCCAGGTTTTGCCGAACTCGCGTTGGGTGCAGCCCCGATCGCCGGTGGTGCGCTATTAGGTGCCGTCGCAGGCAATCTCAAGGGTCCCGACTTCCGCGGCATGATCGCCAAGGACATGGACCTCTTGGAGCGGATACCCGAGGATCAACCCGAACTCAAGGCCCGGCTCAAGGCGAGTATCGACCAGCGCATCGAGGACTTGATCAACACCACCGAGCGCAGCCGCGAACTGCGCCTGGCCGCGTTGTCCTACACCGGAAACTGGCGCGATGTCGTTGTTTTCATCTGTGCGGTGCTGTTCACGATCGTCTGGTGGAACGTCAGCCACGACCGGTCGAACTGGCTGGTGATGTTCATCGTGATGATCATCTTGTCGGTGGTCGCAGGGGTCTACGCCGCCCGCGGTCTGCTGCGCGCCGTCGGCCGGTACATGAGCCGCAGGAACACCGAGCCGGCTCAGTAGTGGTAGGTGTCCGACGGCGCAGGGATGTGCGCGGGGTCGTCGATGTCGTCGAACTCTGACGGCTCGATGCCGTAGGCGCGGGCCAGATCCAGGATCTTGTTGGCGCGGGCGATGCGCGGCAGATCCGAGCCGTTGCGGATCTCGCCGCCATCGCGCTCGAACTCCAGGAAGAACTCCTTGGCCCAGTTGATTTCGTCGACCGACGGAGACAGCCCCTCATTGACCGTCGGGCACTGCTCGGGCGTAAGGCAGATCTTGCCCGTCATGCCGAACTCCGCGGACACCGCTGTCGCCTCGCTGAGCTTGAGCGCGCTGTTGCCGACCGTCGGCCCGTCGATCGCGCTGGGCAGGTGCGCGGCCTTGGCCGCGATCGTGAACCGAGATCGCGCGTAGGCCAGCGTGGTCGGGTTGTCTCCGAAGCCGGTGTCGCGGCGGAAGTCGCCGATGCCGAAGGCGAGCCGGAACGTCCCCTTCGCCGCCGCGATCTCGGTGATGCGTTCCAGCCCGCGGGCCGTCTCGACCAGAGCGACGATCGGCACGTTCGGCAGCCGCTTGGCGGTTTCGGTGACGTGGTCGACGGACTCGACCATCGCCAGCATCACCCCGCCGACCGAGGTGCCGGCCAGCATTTCGAGGTCTTCTTGCCACCACTGCGTGCCGAACCCGTTGATGCGCACCCAGTCGCTGTTGCCCTCGCCGAGCCACTTCACGACGTTGGCGCGGGCCGCGACCTTGTCCTTGGGCGCGACCGCATCTTCGATGTCGAGGACGACGATGTCGGCGCGCGACCGGGCCGCGGGGGCGAACCGCTCGTACTGCGCGCCGTTGACCAGCAGCCAGCTGCGGGCGAGCACGGGACTGATCCGCGACCCGACCTCGGCGTCGTCGTGGCTGATGCTGACCTCGTTATCCACGTCAATATCGTCGCGCACCGCGGTCAGCGGGCCAATAGCGGGGTCGGTCCAGGTCAGGCGAGGGTCGCGCCGAACAGACGCTCCAGCGCCGACCAGTGCCGCTCGGCGGCGTCCTTGTCGTAGGGCGGGTTGTCCGGGACCGCGAAGCCGTGCGCGGCGGGATAGAACTCGACGATGTGCTCGACGCCGGCGGCGGTCAGCGCCTTGTCGAGCGTTTCGGTGTTTTCCTTGGTGAAGCTGCCGTCGTTCTCGGCGCCCGCGATGTAGACCGTCGCCGTCATCTTGTCGGCCAGCAGGTGCGGGCTGTTGGCGTCGTCGGTGACCAGCCCGCCGCCGTGGAACGAGCCCGCCGCCGCGACGCGCTCCGGCTGGCGGCCCGCCACGATCACCGAGGCACGCCCGCCCATGCAGTAGCCGCACACCCCGAAGCGGGACCCTTTGACCTCAGGCCGCTGTTCGAGGAAGTCGAAGAACGCGCCTGCGTCGCTGGCGATCATGTCCGGTGTCAGCGATCTGACCATCGACATCAACCGGGCGCGCTCCTTGCTCTCGGAGAACACGGTGCTCATGTCGAACGGCTGCCAGTCGCCATACCGGTAGTACACGTCGGGCAGCAGCACGGCGTAGCCCAGACCGGCCAGCCGGGCGGCCATGTCGTGCATGGTGTCGCGGACACCGCCGGCGTCGACGTACATGACCACCCCGGGCCATGGGCCGTCGCCGTCGGGGGTGTGCAGGGTGACCGGGCAGGCGCCGTCGGGCGTGGTGACAGTTGCGGAGACACTCGGCATAGGTCCGTTCTACGCCACCGCTCTGGACGTAAGCTGAGCGGCGTGCCGATCGCGACGCCTTATGAGGATCTGCTGCGCGTGGTGTTGGAGCGGGGCATCCCGAAATCCGACCGCACCGGCACCGGCACCCGCAGCCTGTTCGGCCATCAGCTGCGCTACGACCTGACCGCGGGCTTTCCGCTCATCACCACCAAGAAGGTGCACCTGAAGTCGGTCATCTATGAGCTGCTGTGGTTCCTGCGCGGCGACTCAAATGTGCGCTGGCTGCAGGAGCACGGCGTCACGATCTGGGACGAATGGGCAAGTCCGACAGGCGATCTCGGCCCGATCTATGGGGTGCAGTGGCGGTCGTGGCCGACGCCCTCCGGTGAGCACATCGACCAGATCAGCGCCGCGCTGGATCTGCTCAGGTCCGATCCGGACTCGCGGCGGATCATCGTCTCGGCGTGGAACGTCGGCGAGATCCCGCAGATGGCGCTGCCGCCGTGTCACGCGTTCTTCCAGTTTTACGTCGCCGATGGGCGGCTGTCGTGCCAGCTGTACCAGCGCAGCGCCGACCTGTTCCTCGGTGTGCCGTTCAACATCGCCAGCTATGCGCTGCTGACCCACATGATGGCCGCGCAGGCGGGGCTGGACGTCGGCGAGTTCATCTGGACCGGCGGAGACTGCCACATCTACGACAACCACGTCGAGCAGGTCAGGCTGCAGCTGAGCCGGGAACCGCGGCCGTATCCGGAACTTGTTCTCGCGCCGCGCGATTCGATCTTCGACTACACCTACGACGACATCGTCATCAAGAACTACGATCCGCACCCGGCGATCAAGGCGCCTGTGGCGGTATGAGGCCTGCTCGCAGGGCCGAATCGACAAGCCTGAGGCCTGCTCGCAGGGCCGAATCGACAAGCCTGAGGCCTGCTCGCAGGGCCGAATCGACAAGCCTGAGGCCCGCTCGCAGGGCCGAATCATGAACGCGAGGCAGGTGGGCCTGATCTGGGCCCAGTCGACCAGTGGTGTGATCGGCCGCGATGGGGGCATTCCGTGGCGGCTGCCGGAGGATCTGGCCCGGTTCAAGGAGTTGACGATGGGCCACACCGTCGTCATGGGCCGTTTGACCTGGGAGTCGCTGCCGAACAAGACGCGTCCGCTGCCGGGCCGCAGAAATGTCGTAGTGAGCAGGCAAGCTGACTACATGGCCGAGGGAGCGACGGTGGTGGGCAGCCTGGCGGAGGCGCTCAGCGATGACGAGACGTGGGTGATCGGCGGCGAGCAGATCTATGTGGCGGCGCTGCCGATGGCGGCGCGCTGCGAGATCACCGAGGTGGAGGTGGACCTGCGCCGTGAGGACGGGGACGCGGTGGCGCCCGTGCTGGACGAGTCGTGGGTGGGCACCGCGGGGGACTGGCTGACCAGCAGGTCGGGTCTGCGGTATCGGTTCCACACCTACGTGCGGGCATGAGCAGGCTGACTGTGGCCCAGGCGCGGCGGGTGGCCGTCGCGGCGCAGGGGTTTCACGAGCGCAAGCCGGCCGGTCCGGTGACGCGGGCGCATCTGCGGCGGCTGATCTCGCGGATTCAGGTGTTGCAGCTGGACTCGGTGTCGGTTGCGGTGCGGGCGCACTATGCGCCGGTGTTCAGCCGGCTCGGGCCGTATGACCGGGATGTGGTCGACCGGGCGGCGTGGAGTCACAGCGCCCGCTCGCCGCGGCTGCTGGTGGAGTACTGGGCGCATGAGGCGGCGCTGATGGCGGTCGACGATTGGCCGCTGCTGCGGTGGCGGATGCGGGAGTACACGCATGGCCGGTGGGGCAGGGAGATCGTCAAGAAGAACCCGCGGCTGGCCGACGACATCGTCGCTGCCATAACCGAATTGGGGCCATCGACGGCAGGGGAGATCGAGACCCATCTCGGCGCCGAACAGCGCGGGCGGAAGGGTCCGTGGTGGGACCGCAGCGACACCAAGTGGGTGACGGAGGCGTTGTTCGCCGCGGGGGTGTTGACGACGGCGACGCGCGTCGGGTTCGCCCGGCACTACGACCTGGTCGAAAAGGTGTTGCCGCCGGAGGTGCTGGCTCGCGAGGTGGACGACGAGGAGGCGATCCGTGAGTTGGTGTTGCGGGCGGCGGGTGCGTTGGGTGTCGGCACCGAGGCCGACATTCGCGACTACTTCCGGTTGGGGGCGGGGCAGGTCAAGCCGGCGTTGGCGAAGCTGGTGGCCGACGGCGAACTTGAGCCGGTCGACGTGGACGGTTGGAAGGCGCCGGGCTATCTGCGGACCGGCCAGATCGTGCCGCGGGTCGAGCGGGGGACGGCACTGTTGTGCCCGTTCGACCCGTTGATCTGGTTCCGGCCGAGGGTGGAGCGGATCTTCGGCTTCCGGTACCGGATCGAGATCTATACGCCGGCGCCGAAGCGGGAATTCGGTTACTACGTATGGCCGTTTCTGCTCGACGGCCAGTTGGTGGGCCGGGTCGACCTGAAGGCGGAGCGGGCATCGGATGCGCTGCATGTGGTGGGCGCGTTCGCGGAGCGTGGGCAGGATGCGGTGCGGGTGGCGACGGCGATGGCGGGGGAGTTGCAGTCGATGGCGTCGTGGCTCGGGTTGGGCACGCTGACGGTGGGCAGGCGTGGGGATCTGGCGGGGGCGTTGCGTCGAGCGGTTTAGGTGGTTGTGACGTCCATGCGCCGTTCGTCCATGATCGACTCGACCCGGACCACGTGGGTGTCGATGAATAACAGGACGCGACGATGGTTTCCCAATCGATATCCCAACCCCTTGAACGCGAACTGGATTGGCCCTTCGTTGGACCTCGTCACTGGTCGTGTAGAACACGCGGTGCACCGATTGGATGGTTTTGGCTGACACTGTGGTGAGTTCGCGGCGTAATTAAGCGACATCTTGCGCGTGGCTGGGTGGGCGCCGTCTATTCGTACCCGAGATCGCGGAGTTCACGTCTGGCGCGAATCGCGCACTCGCGTAGCTGTTCGTCGTCGAGATCTTCGGGATCCGTTCGCAGTTCGGGGTAGGCGACGTAGTCATCGGTATCTTCGAACAGTCGCTGGAGAACATCGAACAATCGATCGTCGAGTCCTCTGTTCTCAAACTTCAGAGCTATCAGAAACGACTTCTGAAACTCCGGCGCAGTCATGCGTCCGGCGATGAAGTCGTCGATCAGACGAAAGTAGCCACTGGTATCTGGTGTGCGCTGCGCGATACGCATCGCGTTGACACGGGCAAGTATCTTGCTCACTGCGCGTCCGTAAATTGTTCGCTCCCAATGGCTATCGAGCTTCCGAAAAGCGCAGCTCGCTCAACATGGATCTCACCGAATACCTACCTGGTCACGGCGGTTGTGCGTTCCCGAACGGCGCTACGGCGTGTCGCGTACGACACCGCACAGCCGCGATAGCCGCCCCTAGCTCGGCTGGCGCGCCGCGACACCGGATTGCAGTGCTGCGAAGGCGGCATCGACAAGCCCAACGAGATCAGCCGAGCCGTCTTGCGCCCACGCCATCAGCGCCGAGCCCACCGCACCGAGCGCCGCGGCCGCTTGCGCCGTGGCGGCCAGATCGGGTTCGGAGCGCCCGGCGCGCCGCGCCAGCGCCCTGGCGAACAGGTCGCGGGTGGTGTCCTGCGCGATCAGGTTACGGCTGCGCAGCACCGGGTTGTTCAGGATCAGCCGCGTCCGCACCAGCAGCGCATCGCGATCGGCGGCGAGAACCCGCTGCAAACCGACACGAATCGCGTTGTGCAAAGCGGTGATCGGCGGTTCCTCCGGAGGACGGGCGGCAATCAGGTCTTCCAGTATCGGGTCGTACTCGTCGTACTCGACGACTTCTTCTTTGCGCGGAAAGTACCGGAAGAACGTCATGTGCGACACACCCGCCGCGGCGGCGATCTCCTCGACCGTCGTTGCGTCGTAGCCTTTTTCGACGAACAACCTCAGAGCATGCTGCTGGATCGCATGCTTGGTCGCCGCCTTCTTCCGCTCCCGCCACTCGCTCACCGGACAGGCACCTCCGCAGGTCGCCCCAGCGCCTCGTCCAACCACTGCCGCAGCCCATCGGCCGATGTCCCGCGCCACGCCAGGTGGCCGTCGGGCCGGACCAGCAGCGCATTTCTATGTCCGGGGACGGTGACCACCTCGCCCAGCCGTTCGCGGGCGACCTCGGCCAGCGATTCGGGACCGACCAGCGCCCACGCCGGCCCCAGCGCGTCATGGAGTCCGTCGGGGCCCGCGACGCGGTCTCCTACCTGCAGACCTGGCAGCAGGCGCCGACGCCCGGCACCGAGCGGACCTCCCCGATAGGTCACGCGCAGCTGGGACGCCTTCTGCGCGATCCGCCGCTGCACCCAAGACCGGCTCAACAACGGCAGCGCGACGCGGTCACGGACGAACCGTGCAACGGCATTGCTCGACACCACCAAGCGGGTGAGCCCGGTCGTCGACTCGAGCACTGCCTTGGCGATCGGGCGGCGCTTGATTTCGTAGGTGTCCAACAGCCGGTCATCGGCCCGGCCGCTGATCACCAGCGCGAGCTTCCAAGCCAGGTTCTCCGCATCGCCGATGCCGGTGTTCATGCCCTGACCGCCCAAGGGGCTGTGGATGTGTGCGGCATCCCCGGCGAGCAGCACCCGTCCGCGCCGGTAGGTGGCGGCAAGACGTTGCTGAATTCGAAACGACGACGTCCACTCCGTCGACCGGATCGTCGCGCCGTCCTCCACCCTTAACCGGCCGCCGAGGAAGTCGACGATCGCGTCCTGCGTCGGCTTGTCGGCGAAACCGGCCGGCGCCGGGGCCATCAGCCGCCACAGGTCGTCGCCCGGCAGAGGGAATGCGGCCAGCAATTCGTAGCCGTCGACCCACGTGCACGCGGCGTCGTGCGGCTGGTCCAGGTCCGCATGCACGTCGGCGAGCAGGAACTGTTCGACCAGCGGCCTGCCCGGAAAGTCGATGTTCAACGCCTTGCGCACGACGCTGTGAGCACCGTCGGCGCCGATGACCCACCCCGTATCGACGTCGTCGCCGTCATCGCAAAGCACGGTTACCCCGTCGGCCCGCAGCTCGAGCCCGTTGACGCGTCGGCCCCACTCGACCGTCCCGCCGAATTCGGCTAACCGTTCCCGCAGCGCCCTCTCGATCTCGGCTTGCGAAATGATCATCCCGGGCTGAACACCGAGCCGCCGCATGGCGGCACCGACCCACAGCCGGACCAACACGCGGCCGTTGACCGTCATCACCACTTTGTCGATGGGCATCACACGCTCGCGCAGGTCGCCCAACGCGCCGAGGCGACGCAACACCTCAACCCCGCGCGGTTGCAGGCCCAGCGCCCGCGACGTCACCGAGGGGCCCGCAGCGCCGCGCAAGCACGCGCACTTCGACGCCGGCTTCGCGCAGCCCGCACGCCGCCGCCAGTCCAGTGGGTCCCGCTCCGATCACGACCACGTTGTCCATGCCGCCTCCTGTTGTTAGTCGACTAACATGTTAGTCCGCTAACATCGAAGTGTCCATGACCCACGTTAGGGTGAGCCCGTGGCCGAGACCGCGCCTTTACGTGTGCAATTGATCGCCAAGACGGAGTTTCTGGCGCCACCCGACGTGCCGTGGAGCACCGACGCCGACGGCGGACCCGCGCTGGTGGAGTTCGCCGGCCGGGCCTGCTACCAAAGCTGGTCCAAGCCGAATCCGCGGACCGCGACGAACGCCGGCTACCTGCGCCACATCATCGATGTCGGGCATTTCTCGGTGCTCGAACACGCGTCGGTGTCGTTCTATATCACCGGCGTCTCCCGCTCGTGCACGCACGAACTGATCCGCCACCGGCACTTCTCCTACTCGCAGCTGTCGCAGCGGTATGTGCCGGAGCACGACTCGCAGGTGGTGGTGCCGCCCGGTATGGAGGACGACCCGGAACTGCAGGAGATCTTCACCGCCGCCGCCGATGCCAGCCGGGCCGCCTACACCGAACTGCTGGCCAGGCTCGAGGCGAAGTTCGCCGACCAGCCGAATGCGTCGCTGCGGCGCAAACAGGCTCGTCAAGCGGCACGTGCTGTGCTGCCGAACGCCACCGAGACCCGCATCGTGGTCAGCGGCAACTACCGCGCATGGCGGCATTTCATCGCCATGCGGGCCAGCGAACAGGCCGACGTCGAGATCCGCCGGTTGGCCATCGCGTGCCTGCGCCAACTGCTCGACGTGGCCCCGCAGGTGTTCTCCGACTTCGAGATCGCCACCCTGGCCGACGGCACGGAGGTCGCAACGTCCCCGTTGGCCACGGAAGCCTGAACCAAGCGGGTAACCTAGGTGGCCGTGAGCACCAGCGGAATCGATGTGACGGCCCGGTTGGGCACCGTGCTGACCGCAATGGTGACTCCGTTCAAGCCGGACGGTTCGCTCGACACGGCGACCGCGGCGAAGCTCGCCACCCGTTTGGTCGACGCCGGGTGTGACGGCCTGGTCCTCTCCGGCACCACCGGCGAGTCGCCGACGACCACCGACGACGAGAAGATCGCGCTGCTGCGTACCGTGCTGGACTCCGTCGGTGATCGTGCCCGCATCATTGCAGGCGCGGGCACCTACGACACCGCGCACAGCGTCCGTCTCGCGAAGGCCTGCGAATCCGAAGGCGCCCACGGGCTCCTCATCGTGACGCCGTACTACTCCCGGCCCTCACAGATCGGACTTACCGCCCATTTCACCGCGATCGCCGACGCGGTCTCGGTGCCGATCCTGCTCTACGACATCCCCGTACGCTCCGGTATCCCGATCGCATGGGACACCATCCGGGCGCTGTCCGCACACCCGAACATCGTTGGAATCAAGGACGCCAAGGGTGATCTGTGCGGTGGCGGGCAGATGATCGCCGAAACGGGCTTGGTGTACTACTCGGGCGACGACGCGCTCAACCTTCCGTGGCTGGCCATGGGCGCCGTCGGGTTCATCAGCGTCTGGGGGCATGTCGCCGCCAGTGAACTCCGAGAGATGTTGACGGCGTTCAATTCTGGCGACGTGGCGACTGCTCGCAAGATCAACGCGACCCTGGCGCCGCTGTCGGCCGCCCAATCGCGGATGGGCGGCGTGACGATGGCCAAGGCCGGATTGCGGCTGCAAGGCTTTGACGCCGGTGATCCGCGATTGCCGCAAGTGCCGGCCACCCCTGACCAGATCGAGGCGCTGGCCGCCGATATGCGGGCAGCCGCGGTACTGCGGTAGTGGACGCGGACCTCAAGCCGCCGAGGCCGCTGGCCCCTGGAGGCCTGCGGGTCACCGCGCTCGGCGGTATCAGCGAAATCGGCCGCAACATGACCGTTTTCGAGCATCTCGGCCGTCTGCTGATCGTCGATTGCGGCGTGCTGTTCCCGGGCCATGACGAGCCCGGCGTCGACCTGATCCTGCCCGATCTGCGCCTGATCGAGGACCGCCTCGACGACGTCGAGGCGCTGGTGTTGACCCACGCGCATGAAGACCACATCGGTGCGATCCCGTTCCTGCTGAAGTTGCGGCCCGACATCCCGCTCGTCGGTTCGAAGTTCACGCTCGCGCTGGTCGCCGAGAAGTGCCGCGAACACCGCATCAAGCCGGTGCTCATCGAGGTCGCAGCGGGCCAGCGTTCGACCCACGGCGTGTTCGAGTGCCAGTACTTCCATGTGAACCACTCCATCCCCGGCTGTCTGGCCATCGCGATACGCACCGGCGCGGGCACCGTGTTGCACACCGGCGACATCAAGCTCGACCAACTGCCGCCGGACGACAACCCCACCGACCTGCCCGGCCTGTCGCGGCTCGGTGACGCTGGTGTGGATCTATTCCTCTGCGACTCAACGAATTCCGAGATTCCCGGTGTCGGGCCCTCAGAGAGCGAGGTCGGCCCGACGCTGCACCGACTGATCCGCGGCGCCGAGGGCCGGGTCATCGTGGCGTGTTTCGCCTCCAACGTCGACCGCGTGCAACAGATCATCGACGCGGCCGTGTCGCTGGGGCGGCGAGTGTCGTTCGTCGGCAGATCGATGGTGCGCAACATGGGGATCGCGCGCGAACTGGGGTATTTGCGCGTCGCCGACGAAGATGTGGTGGACATCGGAGCGGCCGAGATGATGCCGCCGCAACGGGTTGTGTTGATCACCACCGGAACTCAGGGCGAGCCGATGTCGGCGCTGTCGCGGATGTCGCGGGGCGAGCATCGCAGCATCACCCTGACGTCGGGGGATCTGATCATCCTGTCGTCGTCGCTGATTCCGGGCAATGAGGAAGCGGTCTACGGTGTCATCGACGCGCTGGCCAAGATCGGCGCCCGCGTCGTCACCAACCAGCAGGCGCGAGTCCATGTTTCGGGACACGCTTATTCGGGCGAATTGCTGTTCCTCTACCGCGGCGTGCGGCCGCGCAACGTCATGCCGGTGCACGGCACATGGCGGATGCTGCGAGCCAACGCCGGGCTGGCGATGAGATCCGGCGTTTCTTCCGAGGCGATCATGTTGGCGGAGAACGGCGTCAGTGTCGACCTGGTCGCGGGTAAGGCCTCGATCGCCGGCGCGGTGCCGACCGGGAAGATGTTCGTCGACGGGTTGATCACCGGCGATGTTGGCGACGCGACACTCGGTGAGCGCCTGACGCTGTCTTCGGGTTTCGTCGCCGTGACCGTCGTCGTGCATCGCGGCACCGGTCGCGCCGCCGCGCCTGCACACCTGCATTCGCGCGGCTTCTCCGAAGACCCCAAGGCGCTGGAGCCGGCTGCGCTGAAGGTGGAGCAGGAACTGGAAGCTCTTGCCGCCGACAACATCACCGATGTCGCGCGGATCGCGCAGGCCGTGCGCCGGACGGTCGGCAAATGGGTGGGGGAGACCTACCGTCGCCAGCCGATGATCGTGCCGACGGTCATCGAAATCTAGCGTTTCTGCTACGGCGTCAGTGTTTGACCGAAGACTCCTCCGCTAACGCCGGTAGTCGCGGGACGAGCAGGCTCGAGGACTTGGACGGGCACTTTGGTCACCACCTTGGATGGAGACGCCTGCGCCGGATTCGCCGGTGGTGACTGGCATTTGGCCAGGGTGTCGTTCCATACGCCGCCCGAATCCTTGCAGCACTTTCGCGACCACGCGATCTGCTCGGACGGATCGGTGGTGGTGTTGGCTTTCAGGCAGTCGTCGTATGTTTCGATGTCCCACTCGATCGGCGCGGCCGATGCGGTGGCGATCGAAGCGGCCCCCGACAGACCCGATGCGGCTGCTGCCACCAGGAGTGCGGCGGGCAGGAGTCGGCGTAGCGATGTCATGATCGTGTTCCTCTAGTTCGTGGGGTTATCCGGGTGTGATGCTCTGGGTGATCACCCGTGGCGACACGCGCACTGGCGGCGTCGAGGGCTCCAGCGTGTGGGTGGGAAGCTCACCCTGGTGGGCCAGGCTCGGACGTGCTGTCTGCTGTTCGGCGGGCGGAGCCTGGCATCTGCCCTGCGCCGCATTCCAATCGCCGCCGCTCGCCCAGCAGCACAGTGCGTCATGGTTCTCCCAGTCCTGGTTGTCGAACCCCTTGCCGTAACCGTCGGCGATGCACTGGTCGTAGGAGCCGATATCCCATTCCCGTTCTGCCGCGGATGCGGTGGCGGGCAACGCGAGCACAACGGCGGTCGCCGCGAAGGCGGCCGCCGATGCGGCGGTGATGAGCGTTTTCATTGTCGTTCCTTTGATTGACGGAAAGTCGTGGGAACGAGTGTGGGCAGCGTTGAGCGGCCGAGAAACGGGCTGCGGCCCCCTACGCGCTATAGGGGGTTAGGGGTTACCTTCGTGCAGTACGCCGACCACTCCAGATCGGAGGCGGGCAGATTGCGCCCCGCCGGCCGGATGTAGTTCTGCACGTAGTAGTCGGGGCTGGCCTGTTCGACGACCCGCCAGCCGTACTGGCCGACGAAAGCGCCGACGTCGTCGGGGTTGAGCCCGTACTTCCACACCTGCCGCCGTTGCCGGAAACGCTTGTAGAGCACGGCCGCGTCGTACATGTTCGACCCGTCGATGAAATCGGCACGCACGTAGGTGAACAGCAGTCGGCTACCCGCCGGCATCCCCTCGACCGCCACGAGCGTGGCCCGCACGGCGTCCTCGGTGAGATATTGCGTGACGCCTTCCCAGATGACGAACGTGCGCGCGTCGGTGGACCAGCAATTGTCCATCAGGGCGTCAACCAGATCGTCGCGCTCGAAATCCAAGGGCAGCAACCGAACCGACGACGGCACCCCGCCGACCGCGCGCTGCACGGCCGCCCTCTTGCGGTCGATGCTGACCGGGAGGTCCACCTCGAAGACCGGGACATCGGAGCGGTGTGCGAGACGAATGCCGCGGGTGTCCATGCCGGCGCCGAGGATGACGACGGCGTCGATGTTGGGCAGGGCTTCGGCGAGTTTGTCGTCGATGAAGCGCTTGCGACAGGTGATCAGCGCCCAGGACCCGGAAACCGCGCGTTCGGTCGCCGCGATCATCAAGCGGCGCAGCGGCGTCCATTGCGTCGCGCGGACGAACGCGCGCTGCCTCGTCGACAGCATGGACAGCGCGAGATCGTCGTCGACGAGTCGGCGTTCGGGTGGCTCGTATTGTTCGATCGCGGCCTGGACCATCGGGCCGTAGGCCGTTTGGGCTGCCGGATTGTGAGCCATCAGCGCTTGTTGTAGTAGCCCGCGTCGACGGGCAGTGTCACGCCCGTGATGTACCACGCCTCGTCGGACACCAGCCACGCCACCGCCGCCGCGATGTCCTCGGGGTCGACCGCCTGCACCGGCAGCGCGTTGCCCCAGTCGACCGGAGCGTCGGCCGCCGCGGTGACCTCGTCGAGCCACTTGCGGGTGAACTCGTTGTGGATCATCGGTGTGTTCACCCCGCTGGGGTGGATCGAGTTGACCCGGATGCGATGCGGGGCAAGATGATTGGCGTACGCGCGCATCAACCCGACGATGCCGTGCTTGGACGCGGTGTATCCCAGCGCGCCGGGATCCTCGCCGCCGATCCCGACCAGCCCGGCCACCGAACTGGTCAGCACGATCGCTCCGCCGGTGCCTTGCTCGATCAATGTCGGTTTCACGGCCTCGACGGTGTTGTGCGCGCCGGTGAGGTTGACGTCGATGACGTCGCGCCACCCGTCGGCGCCGGACTGCATCGGAGCGATGCCCGCATTGGCGATCGCGATGTCCAGCCGCCCGAACTCGTCCAGCCCCGCCTGCAGCGCGGTCGTCAACTGCTCACGGTCACGAACGTCGGCCTCCTGCGCGACGATTCGCGCCCCGGCGTCCTCGACGAGCTTGACGGTCTCCGCCAGATCGTCCGGCGTGGCCATCGGATAGGGCACCGAGGCGATCTGGGCGCAGATGTCGACCGCGATGATGTTGGCGCCGTCGGACGCCAGCCGCACGGCCTCCGCTCGTCCCTGCCCTCGAGCGGCGCCGGTGATGAATGCAACCTTGCCGTCGAGTGATGCCATCAGGACCGCAGCTGCCGCTTGGCGGGGTCGCCCGCGACGACCGGCTGCAGAGTCTTGATGTCCGGCGCCCCGTCCAGCAGTTCGCCCACCGTGCCGAACAGTGTGGCGATCGCCGGGGCGGAGCTGTGCGTCTTGAGCGCGTCGGCGTCGGCCCACTGCTCGACGAAGACGAAGGTGCCGTCGGACTCGTGCAACGCGTAAAGCTCGCACCCGGGCTCGTTGTGCACCGCCTCGACCGCCTTCGTGCACGCATCCCGGACTGTGTCGACGGACTCGGGTTTGGCCTTCATGGTGGCGACGACGACGATCGGGCCTTGGCTTGCCATGGGCGAGCAACTCCTCGGTAGTGGGGACCGGGTCAACTGCACACCCTACTCAGCGGATCTAACTAAATATTCGACACCTAACTGTGACCCGTGTGGCAGATGGTGAATATGGGACGAATGCGACTAGGCTTGAGACCATGCCAAGCAAGACCGCTGCGCGCTCTGGAGGCCGTTCTAGCAGGTCAAAGGTCGGATCACGGTCCCGCGGCACCCGACCTGCCCCGCGCCGGAAGCCGGCCAAACGTCGCGCCGCATCGCCGATCCCCGCCGCCGGGCTGGCGATCGGGCGCGGCGCGCGTGCCGGCTGGTTCATGTTGGCCCGCGGCGCTGGTTCGACGGCCCGCTCGGTCGGCCGGGCTCGCGACATCGACGCCGGGCACCGCCGCGACGGAATCGCGCTGGCGCTGCTCGGCCTGGCCGTCATCGTCGCCGCCAGTTCGTGGTTCGACGCGGCACGGCCCGTCGGCGGGTGGATCGACAATTTTGTGCGCACTCTCATCGGCTCGGCGGTCGTGCTGCTGCCGATCGCGCTCATCGCCATCGCGATGGTGCTGATGCGAAGCGAACCGGATCCCGACGCGCGCCCGCGGTTGGTCCTCGGCGCGGCGATGGTCAGCCTGCCCGCGCTCGGCCTGTGGCATCTGTGGGCCGGTTCGCCCGCCGATCCGGCCGGCCGCCAGCACGCCGCCGGGTTCGTCGGCTTCGCGATCGGCGGCCCGCTGTCGGAGGGCTTGACGCAGTGGATCGCTGCGCCTCTGCTCTTCATCGGCGTGCTGTTCGGGGTGCTGCTTGTGACGGGCACGACGATTCGCGAAGTGCCCGAGACCGTGCGGGCGATGTTCAGCACCCGGATGTGGCGCGACGACGAGGACGAGTACTACGACGACGAGGAGTCGCCGCAGGACACCGACAACGAGGACTTCTCCGACGGCTACTACGACGACCCGTCCTACGTCGACGACGAGGCGCAGGCGTGGCCGTCCGGCGCGGCGGCGTTCAATGGCGGCACGCCGATGGAGAACTACCCGCTCGACGACGAGGCGCCGACGATTCCCGAGCCGACGCGCGCGTCGCGGCGCAAGAAGCCGAAGCGCGAAATGGCCGTGACCGACCGCGTGGTGGAGGGCCCGTACCACTTGCCGCCGCTGGATCTGCTGCAGAAGGGCGATCCGCCGAAACGGCGCACCGGCGCGAATGACCGTACGGCAGACGCGATCACCGAAGTGCTGCAGCAGTTCAAGGTGAATGCCGCCGTCACCGGTTGCACGCGCGGGCCGACCGTCACCCGCTACGAGGTGGAGCTGGGTCCTGGCGTCAAGGTCGAGAAGATCACCCAGCTGCAGAAGAACATCGCGTATGCGGTTGCGACCGAAAGCGTGCGGATGCTCGCGCCGATCCCCGGCAAGTCCGCCGTCGGCATCGAGGTGCCCAACACCGACCGCGAGATGGTGCGGCTCGCCGACGTGCTCACCGACCCGACGACGCGCAGCGACCACCACCCGCTGGTGATTGCATTGGGCAAAGACATTGAGGGCGAGTACATCTCGTGGAATCTGGCGAAGATGCCGCACCTGCTCGTCGCCGGGTCCACCGGCTCGGGCAAGTCGAGCTTCGTCAACTCGATGCTGGTGTCTCTGCTGGCGCGCGCCACCCCGGAGGAGGTCAGGATGATCCTGATCGACCCGAAGATGGTGGAACTGACGCCCTACGAAGGCATTCCGCACCTCATCACACCGATCGTCACGCAGCCGAAGAAGGCCGCCGCGGCGCTGGCCTGGCTGGTCGAGGAGATGGAGCAGCGCTACCAGGACATGCAGGCGTCGCGGGTGCGCCACATCGACGACTTCAACACCAAGGTGCGGTCGGGGGAGATCACCACGCCGCTGGGCAGTCAGCGCGAGTACCGCCCCTACCCGTACATCGTCGCGATCGTCGACGAGTTGGCCGACCTGATGATGACCGCGCCGCGCGACGTCGAGGACGCGGTCGTGCGGATCACCCAAAAGGCCCGCGCCGCAGGCATTCACCTGGTGCTGGCCACGCAGCGGCCGTCCGTCGACGTCGTCACGGGTCTGATCAAGACCAACGTGCCGTCGCGGTTGGCGTTCGCGACGTCGTCGCTGACCGACAGCCGGGTCATCCTCGACCAGCAGGGCGCCGAGAAGCTGATCGGCATGGGTGACGGGCTGTTCATTCCGATGGGCGCCAACAAGCCGATCCGGCTGCAGGGTGCATACGTCTCCGACGACGAGATCCACGCCGTCGTCACCGCGTGCAAGGAGCAGGCCGAGCCCGACTACACCGAGGGCGTCACGGCCGCCAAGCCGAACAGCGAGCGCACCGACGTCGACCCCGACATCGGCGACGACATGGACGTCTTCCTGCAGGCCGTGGAGCTGGTGGTGTCCAGCCAGTTCGGCTCGACGTCGATGCTGCAGCGCAAGCTGCGGGTCGGCTTCGCAAAAGCCGGTCGGCTGATGGATCTGATGGAGACCCGCGGAATCGTCGGGCCCAGCGAGGGCTCCAAGGCGCGTGAGGTGTTGGTCAAGCCCGACGAATTGGCCGCGACGATCGCGTCGATCCGCGGCAGCTCCTCCGGTGGCGACGACGACTGAGACGACTGGCCCGACTTACCCGCCGAACGTGAAGCCTCTGCGAGTTTTCGGGCAAAATTTCGCAATTTCTGCACGCTGGGCGAGCGGGCGGCGACGGGGACGAGTAGCGCCCGGCCGAGCGACCAGTAGCGCCCCACTGAACGACATAGCGCCCCCGCCTGAGCACCGAGACCGACAAAATGGCGCGCGCCACTCGCACTTTTGCGCCCAAACGTTGGTTTCGGCGTAATGGGAGCCGTCAGAGGGTCAGGAGCATGCGGGTGTTGCCGAGGATATTCGGCTTGACGTAGGAGAGGTCGAGGAACTCGGCGACGCCGGTGTCATAGGAACGGCACATCTCCTCGTAGACCTCCGCCGTGACCGGCGTGCCTTCGATCTCGGTGAACCCGTGCTTGCTGAAGAACTCGGTCTCGAAGGTGAGCACGAAAATGCGCTGCAGGTGCAGTTCGCGCGCGGTGTCCAGCAGCCGGTCGACGATCAGGTGCCCGACGCCCTGGCCCTTCACCGACGGATGCACCGCGACGGTGCGCACCTCGCCGAGATCGGCCCACAGCACGTGCAGCGCGCCGCAGCCGATCAGCCTGCCGTCGCGTTCGGCGACCCAGAACTCCTGCACGGCCTCATACAGCGTCACAAGGTTTTTCTCGAGCAGGATGCGCCCGGCATAGATGTCGACGAGTTCCTTGATGCCCGGCACATCCGAGGTGCGGGCGCGGCGCACCACCAGCCCGTCAGCCCGCGAAGAGCCCTCCTGGTCCACAGGAGCGAGGGTATCGGCAGGTGCAACCGATATTCTGTTGCGGTGTCGGGCCAACCTCATACCGATCCGGTGATTCCTCGCGCGAAGGTCGCGAACATCGCCAACGTCCTCACCGGATTGCGGTTGGTCCTCGTTCCCGTTTTCCTGATCGCGTTGTTTGCCGGCGACGGCCACGAAACGCCATGGCGCGTCCTTGCTTTCATCATCTTCGCGGTCGCGGTCATCACCGACCGGTTCGACGGTGCGCTGGCCCGCAGCTACGGAATCGAAACCGATTTCGGTCGCCTGGCCGACCCGATCGCCGACAAGACGCTGGTTGGCGCCGCGCTGATCGGTCTGGCGATGCTCGGCGACCTGCCGTGGTGGGTGACGATCGTCATCATGGGCCGCGAGGTCGGCATCACCGCCTTGCGCTTCGCGGTGCTGCGCCACGGCGTCATCCCGGCCAGTCGCGGCGGAAAGCTCAAAGCCCTCGTCCAGGCGGTGGCGATCGGGCTGTTCGTGCTGCCGCTGTCCGGGCCGTGGCTGACCGGCGCCTGGGTGGTGATGTGGATCGCGGTCGCGCTGACCGTGCTCACCGGCATCGACTACGTGGCCAGCGCGATCCGCGATTCGCGCGGTCGCCTCGCTGGTCAGTGACCTTCGCCGGCCCTCGGCGGCTTCCGCGGGCTTTGATCTGAGCTAATTGCCGCCGAACGGGAACCATCTCGGCGGTCCGTGGCGTTGCTCTAATACCAGCCAATTGAAGGAGAGCACGATGGCGACATTGCTGCGCGAGGTGATCGGCGACGTGCTGCGTCGTGCCCGCATCGACCAGGGCCGCACCCTGCGTGAGGTCTCCGACGCCGCGCGGGTCAGCCTGGGCTACCTGTCGGAGGTGGAACGCGGCCGCAAGGAGGCGTCGAGCGAACTGCTCAGCGCGATCTGCGGCGCCCTTGACATTCCGCTCTCACGGGTGCTGGCCGACGCCGGTGACGAGATGGCGCAGGAGGAGCTTCGGGAGTTCGCCCGCGAAGGCGCGGCGAATATCGACGAGACCACCAAGGTCGTCATCCCGCACGAGGTCTCGATGGCGGTCGCGTAGCTGTTCTGGTCTGCGTGAAACCGATAGGTTGGCAGTAGTCACCTGCAAGCAGATCCAGACAACGAAGGCGGAATGAACCCATGGCCAATCCGTTCGTCAAGGCGTGGCGCTACCTGATGGCGCTGTTCAGCTCGAAGGTTGACGAATACGCCGACCCGAAGGTGCAGATTCAGCAGGCGATCGAGGAGGCCCAGCGCCAGCACCAGGCGCTGACGCAGCAGGCCGCCCAGGTGATCGGCAACCAGCGTCAGCTGGAGATGCGGCTCAACCGCCAGCTCGCCGATATCGAAAAGCTGCAGGTCAACGTCCGCCAGGCGCTGACGCTGGCCGATCAGGCCACCGCGGCCGGCGACGCGGCCAAGGCCACCGAATACAACAACGCCGCCGAGGCCTTCGCCGCGCAGCTGGTGACCGCCGAGCAGAGCGTCGAAGACCTCAAGGGCCTCCACGACCAGGCACTGCAGGCCGCCAGCCAGGCGAAGAAGGCCGTCGAGCAGAACGCCATGATGCTGCAGCAGAAGATCGCCGAGCGCACCAAGCTGCTCAGCCAGCTGGAGCAGGCCAAGATGCAGGAACAGGTCAGCGCGTCGCTGCAGTCGATGAGCGAACTGGCCGCTCCCGGCAACACCCCGAGCCTCGACGAGGTGCGCCAGAAGATCGAACGCCGCTACGCCAACGCGATGGGCGCGGCCGAGCTGGCGCAGAACTCGGTGCAGGGCCGGATGATGGAGGTCCAGCAGGCCAGCGTGCAGATGGCGGGCCACTCGCGGCTCGAGCAGATCCGCGCCTCGATGCGCGGCGAGGCGCTGCCGTCGGGCGACGCGCAGGGTACCGGCGCTCCGGCTACCCCCGCGTCGACGCCCGAGGCGACACCCGAGAAGCCGCTCGGCCAATAGGCCAACAGGACTCAATAGAACCCAATAGCCCGTCGTGGGATTGGCGGACGAGGATTGGCAGTGAAACAGCGTTCGACAACTAGCAGACCGGAAGCGTGGCGGTCGCTGATGCAACGCGGAATCGACACGGCCGCCGAGTTCTCCGATGTCCTGGCGCAGAAGCTCAACGCCGTCGCCGATCCCCGCGCGAAGCTGCTGCGCAAGCGCAAATGGGCGCTTCGGCTGGCGTTGTTCTTCACCGGCGCATGCATCTTCTTCGTCTTTGTGACGGGTGTGCTCGCATCGTGGAGCACGCCGGTGTGGGCGCTGCTCATCCCCGCGCCGATCGCTGTCGGTGCGGGTTTCCTGGCCACGCTGGCGTTTTTGCGCTACCGCTGGCTACGCAAGGAGCCGTTGCCGCCGCCGCGGTCGCGGGCCACCCGTAAGCTGCCGCCGTGGGGCTCGGCGGCCCGGCAGCCGATGGCCGCGCTGGCGGCCTCCGAACGTGGGTTGTTCTCGCTGATCAGCGTGATGGAGCGGGGCAAGATGCTGCCCCAGGATGAGCTGCGGGAACTGGTCGCGGTCGCGAATCAGTCCGCGGCGACCATGGCGGCGACGGCCGCGGAGGTGGTGTCGATGGAGCGGGCGATCGCCAATGCTCCGCAATCGCGGTCCCACCTGGCGCCGACCATCAGCGCGTTCACCGCCCAACTCGAGAACGGCGCCCGCCAGTACAACGACATGGTCACCGCCGCAGCGCAATTGGTGTCGGCGGCCAACAACGGCCCGATGTCGAGTTCGCCGATGTCGCAGCGGCGCTACCGCGACGAGCTGGTCAACGCCACCGACCGGCTCACCGGGTGGGCGCAGGCGTTCGACGAGCTCGGCCAGCTCAAGCGCGCGTAGTCACATCGTTGGGCGCAGTGACGGGATGACCATCCCGATGAGCCCGCGCAGCGGCGCCTTGACGAAGAAGTCGAATCCGTCGAAATAGTCCCGCCACAACGTGATTCGCCCGGCGTGCACCTCGAACACGCCGACCACCCAGAACTGCACCCGCAGCGGCCCGAAGATCAGCGCGTCGGTGCGCTCGGTGAACACCACGTTGCCCTCGGCGGCGACGCGGTGGAACTTCACCTCGAAGCCGACCTTGCCCGCACCGCGGCGGAACAGCTTCACGATCCGCTGGCGGCCGCGCATCGTCGTGTAGCCGAAATTCTGGTACAGCACGTTGTCGGCCAGCTGGGCGTCCACGGTGTCGTAGTCCTCGTCCTGCATGGCGTACAGGAACGTCTCGACCGTGCGTGCGTTGGCAGTGGTGTCCACTTCGGAAGCCGTCATGGCGCTCAAGCGTAGTGGTGGGGGTTATGGCAGGGTAGCCGCATGCGCGTCGCGGTGGTCGCCGGTCCCGATCCCGGGCACGCCTTTCCCGCGCTCGCCCTGTGCCGCCGATTCGTCGCTGCCGGCGACACGGCGACGTTGTTGACCGGCACCGAATGGCTGGACACCGCCCGCGCGGCCGGGGTGGATGCGGTCGAGCTGATCGGGCTTGACCCGACCGAGCTCGACGACGACACCGACGCGGGCGCCAAGATCCATCAGCGCGCCGGGCGCATGGCGGTGCTCAATGTGCCGGTGCTGCGGGACCTCGCGCCGGATCTGGTGGTTTCCGATGTGATCACCGCCTGCGGCGGGCTGGCCGCCGAACTGCTGGGCATCCCGTGGATCGAGCTGAACCCGGCACCGCTGTACCGGCCGTCGAAGGGGTTGCCGCCGCTGGGCAGCGGCCTTGCTCCGGGGGTGGGCATTCGCGGGCGGCTGCGCGATGCGATCATGCGGGCGATGACGGCGCGCTCCTGGCGCGAGGGCATCCGGCAGCGCTCGGCTGTGCGGGTTCAAATCGGTTTGCCCGCAACCGATCCCGGCCCGCTGCGTCGACTCATCGCCACGTTACCCGCGCTCGAGGTGCCGCGGCCGGACTGGCCCGAGGAGGCGGTCGTCGTCGGCCCGTTGCATTTCGAGCCCACCGACGCGGTGCTCGAGATTCCGCCGGGTGACGGGCCGGTCATCGTGGTGGCGCCGTCGACGGCGGTCACCGGCACCCGCGGCCTGACCGAGATCGCGCTTGAAACACTGCGGCCAGGTGAGGTGCTGCCCGAGGGGTCGCGGGTGGTGGTGTCCCGGCTGTCGGGTGCCGACTTCGAGGTGCCGCCGTGGGCCGTGGTCGGCCTCGGCCGCCAGGACGAACTGCTGTCCCACGCCGATCTGGTGATCTGCGGCGGCGGGCACGGCATGGTGTCGAAGACGCTGCTGGCCGGGGTGCCGATGGTGGTGGTGCCCGGCGGCGGCGACCAGTGGGAGATCGCGAACCGCCTTGTGCGCCAAGGCAGTGCGCGACTCATCCGGCCACTGGAGCCCGCCGCGCTGGCCGAGGCCGTCATTGATGTGCTGGCCGCGCCGCGCTACGCCGAGGCCGCCAAGCGGGCCGGGGCAAGCGTCGCCGACGTGGCAGACCCGGTGCGGGTGTGCCACGACGCGATGAAGACGCTGGCCTAGGTGTTGCGGGCCTAGGTGTTGCGGCCGCTCAGCGCGTCCCGCAGGCGGTCGATCAACCCGACTCCCGGGCCGAGAATCTTGTTGCCCGGCGGCGTATCCGGCGCCATCGGATGCGGCCGCGTCGGCGCCATCTTCTTGGCGGCCTCGAACTTGCTGCCGAGCTCGCCGAGCTCATCGGCGTCGCACGCGTCGTGCAGCTTGGGCAGCAGTTCGCCTTCCTCGTCCTCGATGTGGTGGCGGATGTCGTCGATCAACTTGCCGACCAGCTTGTCGAATTCCGGGCCCTCGTCGTCGGTCTTCTCGATGGCTTTCATGATCTCTTCGGCCTCGGCGTGCTCGTGTAGCTCGTGGTCGGCGATCTTGTCGCCGTCGGGCAGCACGCGCCGCGCGGCGGGATAGAGATACATCTCTTCGCCGACGGAATGGCGCACCAGGCCGGTGATCACATGCTCGGCGAGCGCACGCCGGGTGTCGGGATCGGTAGTGCTTTCGAGCTCCTTGAACACGGCCTCGAATTCGCGGTGGTCGGCGACGATGTCGTCGATGATGCTTTTCTGCTGTGTGGTCACTTTGCTTCCCTCGGGCTGTCAGGTGCAGTTGCCCCGATTGAGTACCCCGGCTGTGGGCCGTGACACAGCGCGGCCTCGCGTACGTTTGGTCGCGTGCGGTTGACCGAATTCAATGAACTCGTCGAGAACCAATTCGGCCCGGCGCGCGCACAGTCGCTGCTGTTGGATCACGTGTTGACCGGCTTGGGCGGGCGCACGGCCGCGCAGGCCATCGAGGACGGCGTGGACCCGCGCGACGTCTGGCGGGCGCTGTGCGCCGATTTCGACGTCCCGCGCGATCAGTGGTGACCGGCAGTCGTGACGGGCTAAGAGTCGGCTTGCGTCTTGCGGCCTTCGTAGGGCGGGACGGCCGGTTCGACGTCGCGGGGCGGTTCGTTGGTCATCGTGGTGTCGAAGTCTTCGCTACCCTCTTCGCCGTAGCCGGGCACCGATTCGTCGCCCTTCAACGCGCCCGACGGACGGTCCTCGCCGCCGGACGGCTTGTCTGACCCGGTGTCTCGCGTTCCTGGTGCCGGTTCCCCGGCGAAGCGGTCTTGTGGACTGCTCATGATTACTCCTAACCGCCGTCGCACACACCGCGGCGACTGTCACTCGCCTACCCCGGAATTCGTCGCGGTAACCGGCTACCGCGGCTGGCCGAGCAGCGCGGCGGTTTCGCGGTGCAGCCTGCCGAAGTTGTAGTAGGCGGCGCAGGCGCCCTCGGGGGAGACCATGCAGGTGCCGATCGGCGTTTCGGGGGTGCATGCGGTGCCGAAAACCTTGCATTCCCAGGGCTTGATGACGCCCTTGAGCACCTCGCCGCACTGACACGCCTTGGGGTCGGCGACGCGCACACCGGGCATGTCGAACTTGCGCTCGGCGTCGAATTCGGCGTAGTCCTGATGGATCTTCAACGCGCTCTGCGAAATGAATCCAAGCCCGCGCCACTCGAAGTGGGGCCGCAATTCGAACGTCTCGGACATCAGCTTCAACGCCTGCGTGTTGCCTTCGGGGCGCACCACGCGGGTGTACTGGTTTTCGACCTCGCAACGGCCGTCCCTGATCTGCTGCAGCAGCATGTGCACCGACGCCAGGATGTCGAGCGGCTCGAATCCGGCCACCACGATGGGCTTTCCGTACACCTCGGGCACGAACCGGTACGGCCGCAGCCCCACGACGGTGGACACGTGACCGGGCCCGAGGAAGCCCGACAGCCGCAGATCAGGGGATTCGAGAATGGCCTTGATCGGCGGCACGATCGTGACGTGGTTGCAGAAGATGCTGAAATTGCGCACCCCCAGCGCGCGGGCGCGCACCAGCGTCACCGCGGTGGACGGCGCGGTGGTCTCGAAACCGACGGCGAAGAACACCACGTGCTTGTCGGGGTTGTCGACGGCGACCTTCAGCGCGTCGAGGGGGGAGTAGACGAACCGGACGTCGGCGCCACGCGCTTTGGCCTCGATGAGATTTCCCTTGGATCCGGGCACCCGCATCATGTCGCCGAACGTGGTGAAAATGATTCCGGGCTGTTCGGCCAGCCACATCGCGTCGTCGACGCGGCCCATCGGGATCACACACACCGGGCATCCCGGTCCGTGAACGAGCTCCACCGATTCGGGCAGCAGGTGCTCGATGCCGTGCCGGTAGATCGTGTGCGTGTGACCGCCGCACACCTCCATGAACTTGAATTCGTCGCCGCCCGCCAGCTCGGTGATCGATTTGACCAGAGCGCGTGCGGCGGCGGGGTCGCGGAATTCGTCGACAAACTTCATGTCAAGCCTTTCAGGCGATTTCGGAGGAGTTGAAGGCCTCGATCTCGTTGATGTAGTCGGCGCCCATCTTCTGCACTTGGTCGAGCGTCAGCTTCGCCTCGTGCTCGTCGATCTTGGCCATCGCGAATCCGACGTGCACCAACACCCAGTCGCCGACCTGCAGGTTGTCGTCGGCCAGCAGTCGCACGCTGATGGTGCGGCGGACGCCGTTGACGTCGACCTTGGCCAGCGACTGTTCGGCGTCGACGATGTCGACCACCTGGCCGGGGATTCCCAGACACATCGTCAAACTCCTTTCACGCGACGCATCAGCAGATGCGGGGTAGTGGGTCGCCGACGAGCATGTCGACGATTCGGCTGCCGCCGAACGAAGTCCGCAGCGCGACAATGCCGTTGGGTTCGGGGATGATGTCGCCGACGACCGTCGCCCGCGCGCCCAGTGGATGCGTGCGCAGCGCGCCGACGGCCGCGTCGGCCTCCTCCGGCGCGACGACGGCGACGAACTTGCCTTCGTTGGGCACATACAGCGGGTCGATGCCGAGCATGTCGCAGGCGCCGAGCACCTGCGGCTGCACCGGCAGGCTCCGTTCGTCGAGGACGAGTGCGAACGGGCGGTCCTTGACCAGTTCGTTGCACACCGTCCCCACCCCGCCCCGGGTCGCGTCGCGCATCCACCGTGTCGACGGCGCGGCCTCGAGGAGCAACTCGACCAGCTCGTGCACGGGTGCGGTGTCGGAGGCGATGTCGGCGTCGATGGCCAGGTCGCCGCGGGCCAGCATGACGGCCATCCCGTGTTCACCGATCGAGCCGGACACCACGACCTTGTCGCCGGGACGCACCAGCTCAGCGGAAAGCTGCCTGCCCTCGGGCACCACGCCGACCCCTGCGGTGCTGATGTAAACCCCGTCGGCTGCGCCCTTTCCGACGACTTTGGTGTCGCCGGTGACGATCTGCACGCCCGCTTTCGCGGCGGCTTCGCTCATGTCCGCGACGATTTCGCGCAGTTCGTCGATGGGGAAGCCCTCTTCGATGACGAACGCCGCCGACAACCACTGGGGGCGTGCACCGGAGACCGCGAGGTCGTTGATGGTGCCGTGCACGGCGACATGGCCGATGGAGCCGCCCGGGAAGCGCCGCGGTGAAACGACGAACGAGTCGGTGGAAAACGCCAGCCGTTCACCGGACGGTGTGCGCAACCCGGCCGCGTCACCGAGTTGTTCGAGTTCGTCGTTGCGGAACGCTTCGAGAAAAACGGCGTCGACGAGCGCCGCCGACGACTTGCCGCCCGCGCCGTGCGCGAGCGTCACCACGTCGTCGAGCAGCCGTGGCCGCCGCTGACGGAACTTGTCGATCCGCTCCAGCACCCGGTCTTCGCGTTCGGCGGCGGTCATCGCATCGGTTGAGCTCATGACGTGTGTACTCCATTGCGGCGGCGGGACATGTGCTCCTGCGCGACCGACCAGAGCCGGAAGCCCAGCATCGCGTGGCTCTCCTGAATGCGGTGAATACTCTGGCTGTGCACCGTGAAGCAGTAGTCGAGGTCGTCGGCGACGGCCATGCGGCCACCGTCGTGCCCGGCGAACCCGATCGTCAACAGCCCGCGGCGCTTGGCCTCGGTGATCGCGGTCATCAGGTCCTCGGAGTTGCCGGAGGTCGACAGCGCGATCGCGACGTCGCGGTCGCGGGCGTGGGCGATGATCTGCCTCTTGAAGATGAGCTCGAAGCCGACGTCATTGCCCAGGGCCGTCACCACCGCTTCGTCGGCGGCCAGCGACCACGCCGCGACCGCGCGTCCGCGCGCCGGGCGACTGAACAGTGACGCCAGCGTCGCCGCGTCGGTCGAGCTGCCGCCGTTGCCAAGCGTGTAAAGACGGCCGCCGCGCTGGAAGCGTTCGGCCATCTCCGTGCCCGCCGCGGTCAACGCCGGCCCGTACTCGTCCAGCGACTCCTGTTGCAGGCGAGCGCTTTCGGCGGCCTTGCCGCGTGCCGAGGCGGCGAGGTCGTCGAGGAGGCTGCCCGCGTCGGTTTCCTCGGACTCGATGAACGGATAGAGGAAGCCGGTGCTCTCAGTGCTTTTCGTGCCGCCGCTTCCGGCGTCGTGTGTGGTCATCGATCCACCTCCCCGTCATCCACGCGCGCGATCGCTGTCCCCGCGTGCACCAGCACCAGGTCGTTTTGTGCCACGTCGCCGAGCACACTGACGTCGACCCATTCCTCGCCCTTGGCGGTGCGAACCAGGGCCTGCCCCAACGGTTCTGCGGGCTCGAGCACCACTTCGCCGAGCCTGCCCTCGTCGCTGCACGTGACGCACACGTCGTCGGCGCATTCGTCGGCCTCGGGTTTGAGCAGACCGGGGTGTTCGAAGCAGACGTGGGTGAGTTCCCACAGCAGGTGATACAGCAGGACGAAGCGGCCGGTGGCGGGCACCATCGGGTCGTCGGAGTCGACCCACAGGATGTGGTCGGCGGCCCCGGCGGGTGGGCGCGGGCCGGAACCGATCCACAGCGTGCGCGCACCCCACGCCGGGGCGCGCCGCATCGCGTCGATGACGGCCGGCTGGTCGGCCGACGCCACGGCCATCAACAGGTCACCGGGCTGGGTGGCGACGCGGGCCTGCGCCACCGGATCGGGTTCGACGAGCGCCACCGACGGCAGCGCGCGTTTACCCATGATCACCGGATGGACGAACTCGACGGCGACGTGGTGGGCGTGCGGTTCCCATTGCGGGGAAAGCACCCACAGCGTCGCGCCCGCGTGGAATCTGCGGGCCATGTCCAGCGCAGCGGCCGCCAAATCCGTCGACAGGTCGGCGTCGACGAAGGTCGAATTGGTGGTGACAGTCATCGGTTTCGCTCCTCAGTACGGGCGGCGTTGACGAGGTCGAGCGTGGTTTGCGTCGAGTCGGCCAGTGCCACGCATTCGGCGTCGGTGAGCACGCCGCAGGTCCAATCCCAGTGCGCCGACACCACATCGCCGGGCCGCGGCGCTTCGATCAACGAGACGCCGTCTTTGCGCCACCGCACCCGCTCGCGCCGCGGCTCGCCGAGGGCCAGGACGCCGTCGGCGTAGGTCAAGGCACGGGCGGTAGTCCATACGTGCTCGTTGTCGACGGATTCGACCGTGCCCCACCGGATCCGGCAGTCCTGCAGCACTTTCAAAGCCGTGGCCGCGTCCCGGTCGAGGAACCGCACCCACGGATACACCACGAGCACTTGAAAGCTGTGATGAGCCAGCGCGCCCTGAGTTATGCCCGGATCGGCGAGCAGACCGGTGACCTGACCGGCGAACGCGCGGCGCAGGTTCGCCACCAGATGTGCGGGGTCGACGCGGCCGAGCAGCGGCCCCCCGATCCAATAGTCGTGCACCACTTCGGCATCGAGCGGGTCGGCGATGCCGGCCGCCTCGGCGATCGCATGCAGGTACGGCCATGCGCCGTCGAACGCCTTGGCGTGTTCGGCGACTGCGGCGGGGTTGTCGCCGCGTAGCAAAACCTCCGCCTCGGCGGGGCCGCAGTAGCCCAGTTCGTTCGGCGGGAAGGCGTACCGTGCGAACAACGCGTATCCGGCGGGCAACATGTGGTCGTGCAGCGTCGTCATCGTCAGCCCGCCGTCCCGACAAGAAGCTGACCCAGTGCGATGCCGCCGTCGTTGGGTGGCACGTGGCGGTGCGTGATGACTTGAAGGCCCCTGGCCTGCAGGCCGGCGCACACCGTCCGCAGGAGAAGCGCGTTCTGGAAGACGCCGCCCGACAACGCGATCGGGGCACCGTCGGTGTCGTGGAGCCCCGCCAGGTCGACGACCATGTTGGCGACCGCACGGTGGAACCGCGCGCCGATCATCGCGGCCGGGACACCGGCGCGGACGTCGGCGAGGACCGCCGCCAGCACAGGTGCCGGGTCGATGATCACCGGTGTCGTGGTGTCATCGATGCCGAACGCGTATCCCGTTGTGCCGCAGTCGCAGTTGCGGGCCATTCCCTCCAACTCGATGGCGGCCTGGGCTTCGTAGGCGACGGACTGGCGCACGCCCGCCAGCGCAGAGACCGCGTCGAACAACCGGCCCATGCTGGACGTGGGCACACACCCGAATCCGGTGTCGAACTGCCGGCGCAGCACCCGGCGCTCTTCGTCGGGGCAGAACTGCACGGGCGGCAGGTCGTCATGCCACTGCAGGCCCGCCGCCCACAGATGCGCCAACGCCATCCGGTAGGGCCGCAGCACGCTGGCGTCACCCCCGGGCAGCGGAACGTATTTCAGATGCGCGAGGCGCTCGAAGCCCTTGTAGTCGGCGAGCAGCACTTCGCCCCCCCAGACCGCGCCGTCGGGGCCGTATCCGGTTCCGTCGAACGCGAAGCCGAGGACGCGTTGCGACCCGTCCAGCCCGTGCTCGGCCATCACCGCGGCGATGTGGGCGTGGTGATGCTGCACCGAGCGCACCGGCCGCCCGTCGGCGTTGCGCTGCGCCCACGCCGTGGAGCGGTAGCCCGGATGCGCGTCGGCCACGACGATTTCGGGCGCGACGCCGGTCAGTTCCTCGAGGTGGCGCTCGGCGGCGTCGAACGCGGACAGCGTGGCGAGATCGTCCATGTCGCCGATGTGCTGGCTCAGCCACGCGTACTTCTGGTCGGCGAGCGCCAGCGTGTTCTTCAGGTCGCCTCCGACGGCCAGGGTCGGCGGCAGCGGCACCGGCAGCGCGACCGGTAGCGGCGCGTAGCCGCGGGAGCGCCGGATCGGCAACTCGACTTCGTTGACCACCCGCACCACCGAGTCGTCACAGGGCACCAGGATCGCGCGGTCGTGCGTCAACCAGCCGTCCGCCAGATGCGAAAGCCGGTCCAGCGCGTCGTCGTCGGCGAAACAGATCGGTTCACCGCCCAGGTTGCCCGATGTCATCACCAGCACCTGCGGCGCCGGGGCGTCGCCGGGAAGGCCGAACAGCAACACGTGCAGCGGCGTGTAGGCGAGGATGACGCCGAGGTCGGGGTTGTGCGGTGCCACCGCGTCGGCGGCGCCCGCGCCTGCCCGTCGCGGCATCAACACGATCGGCCGCTGCGGGCCGGCCAGCAGCCGCTCCGACGCCTCGTCGACGTCGACGATTCGGTGCGCGGTTTCCAAGTCGCGCACCATGACCGCGAACGGCTTGTCGCCGCGCCGCTTCCGCCGCCGCAGTTCGGCGACGGCGCGCTCGTCGGCGGCGTCGCATGCCAGGTGGTAGCCGCCGATGCCCTTGACCGCGAGGATGCCGCCGCCGCGCAGCAGGTTTCGGGCCTCCTCCAGCGCGGCATCGCCGTCGGTGACGGTGCCGTCATCGGCCCGGTAGCGCAGGGTCGGCCCACAGTTCGGGCAGCAGACCGGCTGGGCGTGGAAGCGTCGGTCGGTGGGGTCGTGGTACTCGCGCTCGCAGTCAGCGCACATCGGGAAGCCCGCCATCGTGGTGGTCGCGCGGTCGTAGGGCAGCTCGGCGATGATGGTGAACCGCGGGCCGCAGTTGGTGCAGTTGATGAAGGCGTGTCGGTACCGGCGGTTGCCCGGATCTCGCTGTTCGGCGGCGCATTCGGCGCACATGGCGACGTCGGGGGAGGCGAGCGTGCGGCCGCCGTCGGATCGTGAGGTGTCCGCGATCGTGAAGCCGGTGCCGCCGATGACCGGAATATCCTGCGTGTCAATCGCTTCGATGACCGCCAGCGGCGGAGCACGGTGGGTGAGCCGGGCCAGGAACTCGTCGAGATCGCCTCGATCGCCCTCGACCTCGATAACGGCGCCGGCGCTGTCGTTGCGGACCGACCCCGTCAGGCCGAGCGCGGCGGCGCAGGTGTAGACGAAGGGCCGGAAGCCGACACCCTGGACGACGCCCCGCACGCAGATCCGCAGCCGGCGCCGCCCGGTCATGGTGACGCCTCGACGTCTTCGCCGCTGCCCATCATCTTCAACCCGGACAGCGCGGCGTCCGCGCCCGCCTTGTCGGTTTTCTCGACGACGAAGCCCATGTGGATGATCACCCAGTCACCCGGGTTGAAGGTCTCCTCGGGCAGCATGCCGACGTTCACCTTGCGGTGCTCGCCCGCGACGTCGACGAGCGCCAGCTGCCCGCCGTAGCCTTCGAGCATCCGCACCACCTGGCCGGGGATTCCAAGACACATGGTCAGCTCGCTCTCACACCGTCGAGCAGGCGCGCCACCGCGTCCCCGACCGCGGCCACCGCGGCGGGAACGGCGGCGGCGACAGCGGGTGAGAGCCCCATGCCCTCGTCGACGTTGTCGACCTCGCAGCCGACCACGATGGTGTAGGGCGGGGTGCCGCCGAGCGCGGCGAGGCTGGCGAACACCGCGGCGGGATCCATCGCGTGGGCGTCCAAACCGACCTGCCCGCCGAGGCTTTCGTGGTCGGCCTCGATCACGTGCAGCGTGCCGGGCGACCCGCGATTGGGCAGGGCGTCGACGAGCACCAGCGCGTCGTAGCCGTCGAGCAGGTCATAGGCCAGATGCATACCGCCGATGCCGTAGTCGGCGACCCGCACCCGCGGATCGGTGATCTTTTCCGGCACATGCCGCATCACCTCGGGTCCGAAACCGTCGTCGCCGAGGAAGATGTTGCCGATGCCGGCTACCAGAATCCGGGACGTGATTGCACCATCCTCACTGACCTCATCCACCTACATGCGGCGAATCTTCATATACCGGTTCAGATCCGGCAGCGAACGCACACAGAGTACCACTGCGGCGAGCACGATGATCCCCGCGATGACGGTGGCGGTGACACCTACTGCTTGCATGTCGGATTCCTTTCACTCAACGGTTCGACCTCATCGGGTGCGAAGTACAGGTAGCGGCCGTACCAGTCGTGCAGATCGGCGGCCGGGTCGTCCTCGAGGACCACGCCGACGTGCTGGTCCCCGTCGACGGTTTCATGCACGGAGGTGACCCGCGCGATCTTGTCGGCGAAGAACAGATCCTGGGCGTCGGCCCGCCGCGAGGGGTGCAGCCGAACGCGGCTGCCGCGGCTCACCCGCACCCCGTCCACCAGCACGGCGTCAATCTCCGGCCGTACCGCGATGTCGGCCAGCGGATCCCACCAGTCGACACCCTCGGGTATCTCCGGGATCAGCCCTACACCGTCGGCCGCGTGCGGGTTGCGCAGCACACCGTGTAGGTCGAGCATCGCCTCGGGCGACATCGAGTCGCAGCGGTCGATGATCTGCGCGGCCAGCGGGTCGGTGGCCCTGGCTGCCGCCTTCTCCTCGTCGGTCATCGTCATGATGCGCAGCGTGAGGATCTCGTCGATCTCGGTGGAGTCGTACAGCGCGCCCTTGCTCTGCTCGGCGATCTCGGGGTGGTCGTAAAGGATGATCGGCGACACCAGCATCAGCGCGTGGTTGCCGGGCGGGCCGGCCAGCACCGGGAAGCAGCGGTGGTGTTCGCATTCGGCGACGGTGCCCTCCGCCGACGCAGGCGGGTCGAGAAGCGACACGAATTCACCGTCGCGGACTTCGGCGATGATGTGCGTGCCGATGAGGGAGACGGCGATCGCATCGTCCTTGTCGGCCGCCGGCGGCGCGGTGTTACGCACCGTCATCGTCAGGCGGACGAAGCCGTCGAGGGGTTCGGCCGAGAGGTCCAGTTGGGCGTGCAACGCCCGGCGCGTGCGGATCAGCCTGCCGCCGTCTACGTCCTCGATGTCGGTGCCCGCGTCGACGTCGATGGGCAGCGTCTGCGGCAGGTCGGCCCCGACGTGCAGTGGCCCGAACGAGGCTTCGCGTTCGACCGCCTCATCCCAGCGCAGCCAGGACTGCTCTCCCGACACCAGTTCGACGACCGGCTCGAATTGCCCTCCGCCGACGTCCTTTTCGACGCCGCGGTGCTGCAACTGCAGGAACCGCACGACGACCGACAGCGTTGGATCGCCCTGCGGCGCGACGACCATTTGGGCGGACAGCGAGTCGTGCTCGCCGATTCCTGCGTCGACTGCACCCGCAGGCCCCAACACACCGAACTGCCAACGGGTCTGGTTCTTGCGCGAGTTCGCGCGGTACGGGTAGAGCAGATAGCCCTCGTAGAGCACGGCATCGGCGACGGCACGGGCCCGATCCCAGTCGCCGCGCCTGTTGCTCCTTGCCTCCGAGGTCGTCATCGCAACTCCTCGGTCTTGTTCTCCTCCAGCAGCGAGGTCACCGCCTCGTCGAAGGACAGCAGGCCGCGCTCCGACCGGTATGCCGCCAGAGCGTCGATCGTGTCGCGGTGCAGCCGCAGCCACCCGGTGTTCGGGTAGTGCTGCGCGATGAGGTCGCGCCACACCGACACCGGCATCTGGAAGCGGTCCTCGCGGTCCCACGGCACCTGCCGCACCTCGAACCCGCGCGGACCCTTGGCGAAAATCGTTCCGCTGAACAGGAACTGCAGCGGCACGCAGCCGTCGCGAAGGGCGTGTAGATACTTGGCGGCGGCCACCTCGAAGTCGTAGGTGCATTCCAGCGGCAGGGTGACCTGGGTGGCGCCGGTGAATCCCTGCACCATCGCGGCGGTCTGCAGCCATTGGAAGTTGTGCATGGTGTTGGCCCACCGTTCGCGCGGCCCGAACAGGTCGAGCAGGCCGGCGGCCTCGTCGTCGGAGTATCCCCGACGCATCGGTTCGATGCGCACCTGGCAGCGCAACGCGATCGCATGGATCGCGTCGTCGCCGACCGCGGCGACACCCAGTCGCGCATTCAAAGTCGGGGTGACGGCGTAGCTCTCCGGCTCGATCCCGACGACGGCGAAGGTGATATCGGTCATGGCGCCACCAGTTCGCTTTTCGCGTCGAGGATTTCGAAGAACTCATCGATGAACGCCCTGACCTGCTGGCCGCCGTCGAACCCGTGCCACAGCAGGCGGAGTCGACCGACGAACTCGTAGCAGGTGTCGATCGGCAGCAGATAGCTGCGCGGCGCGGCGGTTTCGTCCGCATCGCCCACCCGCACCAACACCGCCTCGGTGTCATCGGCGAGCATGTCGACCCGCGGGTCGGCGGCGCGAATGTCGTTCCACGCCGACAGATCCAGCTCCGACTCGGTGGCGCCGGCCGGCCCCGGATAGAACGCGACGGTGCGACCCAGCGCCGAGTTGCGGAAGAAGAATGCGAGCCCGACCGGAATCTGCAGCGCCTCCCAATGCCGCCGGTCCAGCGCGAAGTCGGGGAAGGCCAGATAGCGGTCGGGGATGGCGCGGTAGCGCAACTCGGCGGTGGTGTCGGTGAACAGCAGGTAGCAGCCGCGGCACACACACATCAACTGGCGGCCTTCAACATTCACCACATGCTGGTGTTCGTCGGCGATCGGCTCGGCGCACATCTCGCAGCGCTCACCGGCCGGCTGCGGCGCGCTGCGCGCCGCCCGGATACGCGCCAAAACGTCGTACGCGTTGGTCATACGCGATCCGCCTTCGCTTCTCGCTTGCAAGTCATACGCGATCCGCCTTCGCTTCTCGCTTGCAAGTCATACGCGATCCGCCTTCGCTTCTCGCTCGCAAGTCATACGCGATCCGCCTTCGCTTCTCGCTCGCAAGTCATGCGACTGTCTCCTGTTCGGCCAGCGCCATGCACAGCACACCGTCGCGCTCGAGAAGCGGCACCGGCTCGAGATGTGCATCGGCCGAGCCGTTTCCGTCGACACAGGCGCCGGCGTGAACGACGTCGAAATGCGCGTGGCACCGCGGACACCGCAGTACGACGTCGCCTCCGGCGCCCATGCGGCGGTGCAACGCGGCACCCGCCAGCGATTCGCCGCAACTGCCGCAGCGGTCGCGGTAGGCGAACAGCGCATCACCCACCCGGCAGGCCAGCACGGTGCTGCCCCCGACCGCGAAGCCGCCGACCTCACCCGGGGCCAGGCCCGCGAGATCAGGCACCGGGTGCCACGCGTGCGTGCGCACGCGACGCAGCAGGTTGTCGACCGGAATCACCGGTGCCGCAGGCTCCGCCGCCACCACCTCGATGGTCGAAATCTCCGGCGCCGCAGCGCGCACCGCGTCCTCGACGGCCAACTCGAGGGTGACCGACGACGACGGGCAGCTCTTGCAGCTGCCCGTGAACTGCAGCCGCACGACGTCGCCGTCGACTTCGAGGAGCGCCACGTCGCCGCCGTGCGAGCCGAGGTAGGGCCGCACGCTATCCAGCGCGTCCTGCACACGCCGCTCGACGGCGTGCGGGTGTAGGCCGTGGACGAGCAACAGGCTGGCAATGAGATCGTCGGCGGCGAACGCGTCGGCAAGCTCCGGATGCGTTGAAACGGCGATGCGCAGCATCCGTTCCAGCCCGGCGCCGTAGAGGTCGGTTATCTCACGGGCCAGTTGCTCGGCACGTTCGCGCGCCACGACGCCACCGGCTGCGCTGGCGTCGAGGAGGTTCTGTATCCGATCGCCCGCCGTGCGCCACTGTGCATCTTGATCGGGGTTCTCCGGGCGATGCGGCATATGTCATTCCCCGGTGACGGACTGGGTGGGGGAGTGCAACCTCTCGATCTTCTTGCCCTTGCCCAGATACATGTGCACACCGCAGGGCAGGCACGGATCGAAGCTGCGCACCGTGCGCATGATGTCGATGCCCTTGAAGTGCTCCCTGTCGTTCTCCTCGAAGATCGGCTGGCCTTGCACCGCATCCTCATACGGCCCCGGAGTGCCGTAGCTGTCGCGGGGGTTGGCGTTCCACGGCGTCGGCGGATACGGGTGGTAGTTGGCGATCTTGCCGTCCCGGATCACCATGTGATGGCTCAGCACGCCGCGCACCGCCTCGGTGAACCCGCAGCCGATACCCTCCTTCGGCACCTCGAACTTCTCCCACGTCTTCGTGCGACCGGCGCGGATCTCGCCGAGCGCCTTCTCGGCGAAGTGCAGTGCGCATGCCGCGGCATAGGCCTGGAAGTACGTTCTGGCGCGGTTGCGTTCAATCGTATTGCTGCCGTACTGCGGGATCTTCCACTCCAGCGAGACCGGACCCTTGAGCGCAGTTTTCGGCAGGTTGATCTGCACGCTGTTGCCCGTCGCCTTGACGTAGCCGATGTCGACCAGGCCCGCCAGTGCGGTCGCCCACAGTCGGGCCAGCGGACCGCCGCCGGTGTCCAGCGCCAGATGATCCTTGCCGTCGAACCAGCGCGGCGCCATCACCCAGCTGTATGCCCCGTCGAAGTCGCGCTTCTGCGGCCGCGGGTTGGTGTGCTGGTTCCAGGGGTGGCGCCGATCCACCGGATTGCCGAGCGGATCGGTCTTGACGAACATCTCCTGGTCGGTCCAGTCGTCGTAGTAGCTGTGGCCCAAAAGGATTCGGATGCCGAGGTTGATGTCGACCAGCGAATGGGTGTGCAGCTTGCCGTCGATCACCACGCCGGGCGTGACGAACATGGCGTTGCCCCACTTTTCCAT
>NZ_PDCP01000036.1 GCF_002553505.1 Mycolicibacterium agri
ACGGCAACTCCAGCCTTCCCCGGGCGGGGCCACTTCGAACCGCCCAGCCGGGGCCAATTCGAGTTGACATAGCCATCGGTCGGCTCAAAGCTGTAGCAGTAGAAGTGGTTTCCCACATCGACCCGGGCGCCGGGATAGGTGTTCTGCCACCACGTGCCGCCGACGCCGGCGTTCTTCTCGATGATCGTGAACGGGATACCGGCCTCCTTCAACCGGATTCCGGCCAACAGCCCGGACTCGCCGCAGCCGATCACCACGACGGGAAACTCGTCGCGCGCCGCCTGAGCCAGCATGGGACTGGCCCGCGCGTCGCGTCCGTCGAGCTCCATCTCCTCGAGCAGCATCGGCACGTACTCCTGCGGCACCGGCTCGCACACCAGCCACTGCATCATCTCGTGCAGCAGTTCGGCGCTGACCGGTTCGGGCTCGGGACATCCGCGGTCGCGGTAGTCGGCGATGATCTCCAGCGCGAGCTTGCGGACCGCGGCCTTGTCCTCTTCGCTCATGAAGCCCTGCACCTCGTTGAGGAACAGGCCGGCCGGCCTGAGGTCGCCGCGGATCAGCTGCGGGTCACCGGACATGTGCACCAGTGACAGCATCAACGTGGGGATGCTGACGTCGGCGAGCGCCGCGGCGATCTCCTCGTCGGGCGTCGTAAACGGCTGCCCGGCATGTGGGTTGCGCACGACAGAAGTGCTACCATCTTCGGCTCTGCGAGCGCAGCCGATTGCCGCGAGGCGAAGTGGGGTACTTGGACCCGGTGAGTGAATCGAACGAGTCCAGTAAGAACCTCGGCCGCCGCCCGGAGGGCGTCAGCGACGACACCGTCGAGGCAGTCGGCAAAGTTTCGGAAGCCCTCGAGTACGTCGACCGCGCCCGCGGCCACCTGTACTCGTTTCATCAGCTCATGGGCCGCGCCGATCTGCTGCTCGGCGACGCCTGCGACTTGCTGCGCGACGCCGGTCACGGCGAGGTCGCCGACCGGCTGGCCACCGAAATGGTGGGCCGCAACGTGCTGTACGGGCGGTGGACGTTCCAGATCGTCGAGGACTTCGACGACAACTACTGGTCGGTGTTCCGCGAGCACGAGCATCGGGTGCGCGACGAGTTGCAGCACGGCGTGCGGCATGTGTTCGAAGCCGAGATGAAGGAGAGGCGGCGCACCAAGGGGCAACCCGGCCACGAGGGGCGGCCGTAGACTTCCGGTGTGGGTATCGCGACCCGGGTGAACGGCGCTGTTCCACCCGATGTGGCACTATCCGAGATCGACCTCGGCTCCTGGGATTTCTGGGGGCTCGACGACGACATCCGCGACGGCGCGTTCGCGACGCTGCGCCGGGAGGCGCCGATCTCGTTTCACGAGGCGTTCATCGACCCGGAGTTCGCCCCCGGCGCCGGCCATTGGGCGCTGACCCGCTACGACGACGTCTTCTACGCCAGCCGACACCCCGAGATCTTCAGCTCGGCGTCCGGCATCACGATCGGCGACCAGAAGCCCGAGCTGAGTGAGTATTTCGGCTCGATGATCGCGATGGACGACCCGCGCCACACCCGGCTGCGCAACATCGTGCGCAGCGCGTTCACGCCGCGGGTGCTGGCAATGGTCGAGGACTCGGTGCGCGACCGGGCCCGACGGCTGGTGCACGACATGGCCGCGAACAACCCTGATGGCACCGGCGAGATCGTCGCCGACCTGGCGGGGCCGCTGCCGCTGCAGATCATCTGCGACATGATGGGCATCCCCGAGGAGGACCATCAGCAGGTCTTCCACTGGACCAACGTCATCCTGGGGTTCGGCGACCCCGACATCGCCACCGACTACGGGGAGTTCTTCCAGGTCGCCGTGGACATCGGCGGCTATGCCACCGCGCTGGCCGACGACCGTAGAAGCAACCCGCGCGAAGACCTGACCACCAGCCTGGTGCAGGCCGAGGTCGACGGCGAGCGGCTCACCAGTGCCGAGGTGGCGTCGTTCTTCATCCTGCTCGTGGTGGCGGGCAACGAGACCACGCGCAACGCCATCAGCCACGGTGTGCTGGCGATGAGCCGCTACCCCGACCAGCGGGCGGACTGGTGGGCCAACTACCAGGAGGTGGCGCCGACGGCGGTCGAGGAGATCGTGCGGTGGGCCTCGCCGGTCGCCTACATGCGCCGCACCACCACCCGTGACGTCGAACTCGGCGGGGTGAAGATGGCCGCGGGTGACAAGGTCACGTTGTGGTACGGCTCGGCCAACCGCGACGAGTCGAAGTTCGCCGACCCGTGGACGTTCGACGTGCGCCGCCATCCCAACCCGCATGTCGGCTTCGGCGGCGGCGGCGCGCATTTCTGCCTCGGCGCCAACCTCGCGCGACGCGAGATCACCGTCGCGTTCGAGGAGTTGCACCGTCAGGTGCCCGACATCACCGCCACCGAAGAGCCGGATCGGCTGCACTCGGCCTTCATCCACGGCATCAAGCGCCTGCCCGTTGCGTGGACCCCGCGCTGATCGCCGCCTCCGCGTAGCCGCCAGCGCTCAACCTTGTACAGAAAATGAGCCGCAGACCGTACAGGGACGAGCGCTCACGGCGGCGGGGCTGCTATTCGACGATCAGCGTGCCCTTCATCGACGGGTGATACACGCAGTAGAACGGGTACTCGCCGGGCTGCGTCGGCGCAGTGAACGTTCCCTTCTGCTGACCGTCGACGTGCGTGTCGAACATGCCCTCGGCTTGCGACGTCACGGAATGCTCGACCGAATCGTTGTTGGCGACGCGGACCTCGGCGCCGGGCGCGACCGTGATCGGCTCACCGAACGCCATGTTTTCGATGGTGATCGTCGCGGCGTCGGCCGCGGCCGTGCTGTCGTCTTGCGGCGCAACCGGCGATTCAGCCGATTCGGTTGCCGTTGCGGCGTTCGTGGCTTCGCCGCCGTTGCTCGATCCGCCGTTGCCCGATCCTCCGCATGCCGTGCCGATCGCCACGATGACCGCCGAAGCAGCCACCAGCATCGCGATTTTCTTCATCCGCGCCCCCTTACTCGATCTGTTCGTCCATACGCGACACGAATCGCGGCCCGAACTGGTTCAGCCGAGGCAAAAATCAGTTCTGCCCGTCGACGGTGAACAGGCGATGAAAAGTCGTTGAACAGGCACAGCGTCACGGCGAGGAAGCCAGCGGGCAGCCAGATCGCGCGCACACCTCAGACCTCGGTCGAGGAGCAGACTGCCGTACACGGCGTGACGGGCCTGCGCCCTGTTTCTTGGTCAGGACGTCCGTGGGCCGACTCCATGAACCGCATCAGGCCGCCGACATTGCGGAACCGGTGAACGGAAATATCCGGCTGGCAACGAGATACGGGTGAGACAGGACGACAGCTCGACCCGCTCGGCCCGTCGCTCAGCCCACGTATCTGGTGAACCAGTCCTGCACGCGGCGCCACGCGTCGGCGCTGGCGGCGGCGTTGTAGCGTTCGGGGTTGGTGTCGTTGAAGAACGCGTGGTTGGCGTCGGGCTCGGTGATCAACTCGTGCACCAGACCCGCCTTCTCCAGCGCCGCCCGCGCGGTGGGTTCGGTCTTGTTCACCCGCTCGTCGAGTGCGCCGTAGAACGCCAGCACCGCAACGTCTTTCGAGCCGGAGAAGTCCGGATTGTCTGGCGTCGGCCCGTAGAACGGCACCGCCGCGGCGAGTTCGGGCGAGCCCGCGGCCAGCAGGCGCCAGACCAGCCCGCCGCCCATGCAGAAGCCGACCGCCGCGATCTTCTTGTCCGGCACGCGTCGTTGCAGTTCACCGATGCCGGACTTGAGGTTCGCGATGAACTCCTCGTCTCCGATGTTGCCCAGCGCCGCCGTGGCCTCGGCAGGATCGGCGAATTTGGCGGTGCCGCCCTGACCCGACAGCAGGTCGATGGCCAGCGCCGAGTAGCCGATCCCGGCGAAGCGGCCCGCCACCGAACGCACCCAGTCGTTGAGACCCTTGTTCTCGTGGATGACGAGCACACCGCCGCGAGGGTCGGGTGCTTCGGCCCACGCCGCCTGCAGTTCGCCCTGCGGGCCCGCCCAGGTGATCGGCGTGGTCGGTAGCGTCTTGTCCGATCCGGGCGGCGGTCCGCTCGCCTCGGTCGTTTCACTGGTCGTCGCCGCCTCCGTCGGTGAGGCGGTCTCCTCCGTCGTCGTTTCCTGTCTGTTTTCGGCGCAGGCCGCGATCAACGAACTCGCCGCCGCGGTGCCCACCCCCAGCAGGGCCAGCCGGCGCAGCGCCTCCCGCCTGGACAGCAGCCCTTCGACATGGTCGGTCGCGATTTCCTCGGCAATGTACCGCTGTAATGGAGTCACCTTGGCGAGTATGCGCCTGAATGCCGGTGTCGGGTAGGCGCTTCGAAGAAGGAGCAAGCGCTTCGAGATAAGGGGGATACTCGAAGCGTGACGTGGACGCCGCAAGTCGATGCGCTGCGTGGCCGGGTGGCCGTGGTGGCCGGGGCGACCAGAGGCGCGGGCCGCGGTATTGCCGCTGCGCTCGGCGAGGCGGGCGCGACGGTGGTGTGCACCGGCCGCAGCTCGATGTCGGGCAACACCACATCCGATTACGACAGACCCGAAACCATCGAGGAGACAGCCGCTCTCGTCGACGAGCTCGGCGGCGAGGGCGTGGCCATGCAGGTCGACCACCTCAACGCGGGCGAGGTGCGCGCGCTCGCCCACCGCATCCGCGGTGACTACGGCAGGCTCGACATACTCGTCAACGACATCTGGGGCGCCGAGGTGCTCAAGGGGCCCCCGCCGACGTGGAACCGGCCGATCTGGGAACACGACCTCGGCGACGGGCTGCGCATCCTGCGGCTTGGCATCGACACGCACCTGATCACCAGCCACTGCCTGCACCCGCTGTTGGCAGAACGGCCGGGCGGGCTGCTGATCGAGGTCACCGACGGCACCCGGGAGTACAACGAGCACAACTTCCGGCTCTCGGTGTTCTACGACCTCGCCAAGGCCGCTGTGAACCGGTTGGCGTTCGCGCACGGACACGAACTGCAGCCCTACGGCGGCACGGCCGTCGCCGTCACGCCGGGGTGGTTGCGTTCGGAGATGATGCTCGACAACTACGGCGTCACGGAGCCCGATTGGCAGCGGGCGCTCGACCCCGACCGCGGCGGCGGCCTGCCGACGGCGCCGCCGGGCTTCGCGCAGTCGGAGTCACCGCGCTACGTCGGCAGGGGCGTGGTCGCGATCGCCGCCGATCCCGACCGGGCGCGCTGGAATCAGCGCTCGGTCACCTCGGCAGACCTCGCCCGCGAGTACGGCTTCACTGACATCGACGGCCGCCAACCCGACAGCTGGAGCTGAGCGGTCTGCGTGGATGCGTCGAGTAGACAACTTTTCAATAGTGTTGACTTCGCGACATCCCGGCTGTTCGATGGGCGAATGTCTGTCGAGGAAACCGTTCGCGGCATGTGGAAAGCCCTGTCCGACCGCGACTGGGAACTGGTCAAGGCCTACCTGTCCGACGACTGCATCTATCTCGACATGCCGGTGGGGCCGACGGCCGCGGCACGGGGTCCCGACGACATCGTCAAACGGCTGAAGATCGGGCTCGAACCGTTGACCGACTACCAGAACTTCCCCGGCCTGATGCTCGACAACGGCATCGACGTGATGTACGAGCATTCCGAGGAATGGCGTTGGCCCACAGGTGAATCGGCGGCGCTGAATTTCGTCTCCGTGCACCGCGTGGTGGGCGGCAAGATCACCTTGTGGAAGGACTACTGGGACATGGGCGCGCTGGCCAACCACGCGCCGCCGAACTGGCTGGATGATTTCGCCAACGCCGACATGTCCTGGATGTTTGACGCCACCGGGCTGGTTTAGGGGTTTTCAGACGCTCCAGGCCATGCGGAACTTCTCGGCGAGATCGTCGGGCCCGAGATGGCCGTATGTCTCGTGCTCGTAGCGGCGCACCGCCACCGTGGCGTCGACGGGGGCGTCGCCGAGGATGCCGCGGATGAGACTCGATTTGTCGAGCCGGTCGAGCACCTCGGACTGCTGCGTCGGCAACACCGTGACGCCGATTTCGCTGCGCTGTTGATCGGACAGCGAGGACGGGTCGACGGCGGTCTCCTTCGGCAACGTCAGCTTGCGCTCGATGCCGTCGAGCGCAAGGCCGAGGATGGTCGCGGTTGCCAGATATGGATTGGCCGACGGGTCGATCATCTTGACCTCGACGTTGGCGCCCAGCGGGTTGCTGCCCCCGCCGATCAGGAAACGCACTGCGGCTTCACGGTTTTCGGTGCCCCAACACAGGTTTGCGCCCGACCAGTGGCCCGGCTGCATGCGCAGGCCGGACAGGATGGAACCGCACAGCATTCCCTGGGCTTCGCCCAGACCGGCGACCAGGCCTGCGATCGCCGACTCCCCTTCCGATGTCATGCCGTGCGCGCCGCTGCTGTCGGAGAACAGCGGCGTCTTGCCCCTCTTCAGTGAGATGTGTTGGTGTGCACCCGATCCCACGCTTCCGGCGAACGGTACCGGGGACAGGCTGACGCGCATCCCGTAACGCCTGGCCACCCGGCCGACGATGACCCGCATCAACACGAGGTGGTCCGCGGCCGCGATCGGCGACTGCGGCGTCAGCGAGATCTCGAACTGGTTGCGCCCGTACTCGGGGTGGCACTGCTCGACGGAGACGCCCGAACTGGTCGCCGCATTGATGACGTCGCGCACGAAACCCTCGTGCTCGAGGATCCCGGCCAGCCCGTACTGCGCCCACAGATGTGACGGCAGTTGGCTACCGTCGGGCGCGACGAGCACGAATTCCATCTCGTGGCCGACGAGCGCGGTGAGCCCGGCATCTTCGAGGCGACGCTCGACCCTGGCCAGTGCTCCGCGGCTGCAGTAGGGGTCGGGTTGGCCGTCCTGGTCGAAGAAACCGCCTGGTGCCCAGGCGAATCCGTCGCCGAGAATGCGCAGCGTGCCGAGATCGATGCGGATCCGCTGATCGCCGACCACGCCGGTGGCGTCGCTGAACACGATGCCGGTTTGGTCAATGGTGAAGACGTGCCACACGGGACTGGCGCCCAACCCGGGATCGGCGAACGCGCCCATCTTGCGAAGCGGTATGGCTTTGGCATGCGTGAGCCCGGCCGGGTTGACGACCGTTCCGATGAGGGTGTTGACCCCGTCGGACTCGAGTTGGGCGATGGCTGCTGCGGCGAGAGGTTTGGCTGACGGTGAAGTCACAGGGCCATTGTTCCACTAGTGCGGCGCGCTCACAGCGTGATCTTGCATGCCTGGCCGATGTCGAGCGTGCGCAGCATTCGGCCCATGCCCAACCACAGCGCACACGACAGCGCCAGATCGGCCATCAGTTCGTCGCTGAAATGCTCGCGGGCGCGCTGCCAGAAGTCCTCGTCGTCGCGCAGTCCGGTGTGGTCGCTGGCGAAGCGCTCGGCGAACTCCGCCGCAATGCGCTCCTGCTCGCTGTAGCCCGGCCAGGTCCGCCACTGCGCCGCGTGGTCGTAGAGGTCTTCGTCGACACCGGCCGCGACACCGTCGGAGTCGCGGGTGTTCTGGCACACCACACATTCGTTGGACAGGGCGATCACCATGCGCGCCAGCTCCCTGACCCGCATCGGCAGCCGGTTCTTCTGGTAGACGGCGTTGGTGAACGCCAGTAGCCCGGACCCGATGTCGGGCGACTTCACCGCCCAGGCGGCTGCGTCGTCGTCAGCGAAGTCTCCAATGCGGCTCATGGCCGGAATCGTACGCCCGGCCACACTGAATTGGAACACGTTCTAGAAATGGGGGCGCAGGACCAGCCCCCTGGGGTGACGCGCGAACCCGACCTTTTGGCGCGACCTACTCGCACTTTTCCTGCGAAATGTCGGTTTGGGCGTTGAAGGGTGCGGGGGTCAGCCGGCGCGGGCTGGTGGAGCGGCGTCGGTGGTGTCCGCAGGGAGGGTGCGGTCGTCCCAGTCGCGCTGCACCAGCACCTTGTGGCCGATGTGCTCCAGCGCCGCCTCCACCTGCTCGCGGTCGGGCCTGCCCTCGAAGGTCGGCGACGACTCGAGCTTCTCGACGATCCGGCTCACCAGCGCATTGGACGCACAGTCCACCTGCGCGGCGCCCGGCTGCGTGAGCCACAACCGGTCGCCGGTGCGCAACGCATAGCCGCGGTCGATGAGGCGGTTGAACGTCGGCTCGATGACCTCGGGCGGGATCCGCAGGCGCTCGGCGATATCGGTCAACCGGGCCGAGCCGAACACTTGGCTCTGCCGGTAGATCTGAAGCAGCGCCCACAACAGCGCGACGTCGGACTCGCAGCCGGCCTGCCCGGCGATGTTGCGCAGCCGGATCTCAGGCGAATGGCGCAGCAACCGGCCGATGGCCACCTCAAGGATCTGTTCCGGGGTCTCGGTGCTGGGCATACCGAACCCCTCGCCCATGTCGGTGGCCGACACGGCCTGAGTCTCGCGAAGCGGCGTCTCGCGCAGGAACAGTGAGACGACGAACCCGACGACCGCGACCGGCACCGCGCACAGGAACACCTTGCCCAGCGAGTCGGCGTAGGCGTCGACGATCGGCGCCGCCATCTCCGGAGACAGGGCGTGCAGCGCCTGCGGCGATTCGGCCGCGCGTGGCGGCGCCCCGCTGGCGACCAAGGCCGGCGGGATCCGACTGGCGAGGAAGTTGGCGAACAGCGAGCCGAAAATCGCAGCGCCGAACGAACTTCCGATGGTGCGGAAGAACGTCACGCCCGAGGTGGCAACACCCAGATCGGCGAAGCTGGCGGTGTTCTGCACGACGAGCACGAGCACCTGCATGCACAGCCCGATGCCCGCGCCGAGGACGAACAGATACACCGACTGCTGCCAGGCCGGGGTGGTGGCGTCCATCCGCGACAACAACAGAAAGCCCACCGCCATGGTGGCCGTGCCCGCGATCGGGAACACCTTGTATCTGCCGGTGCGGCCGACGAGGTTACCGCTGCCGATCGAGGTGATCAGCATGCCCGCGACCATCGGCAGCGTGCGCAGGCCCGACGTCGTCGCCGAGACGCCGTCGACGAACTGCATGAACGTCGGCAGGAAGGTGAGCGCGCCGAGCATCGCGAACCCGACGATGAAGCCGAGGATGCAGCACACCGTGAACACCGGGCTGGCGAAGAGCCGGATCGGCAGAATCGGCTCGGCCGCACGCGTTTCCACCCAAACAAATATCGCGAGCGCCGCCGCGGAGGCCACGAACAGGCCGATGATCACCGGCGAGCCCCATGCGTACTCGCTGCCGCCCCAACTGGTCGCCAAGGTCAGCCCGGAAGCGCCGAGGCCGACGAACGCGATCCCGGCGTAGTCGATGACCGGGCGGCCGGCCCGCGCCAGCGTCGGGATCGTCGCACCGGCCACCAGCAACACCACGACCGCGACGGGGATGTTGATCCAGAACGCCCACCGCCAGCTCATGTGGTCGGTGAAGAACCCGCCGAGCAGTGGACCGATCACGGTGGTGACGCCGAACACCGCGCCGAGCGCGCCCTGGTAGCGGCCGCGGTCGCGCAGCGGGATCACCTCACCGATGACCGCCATGGATGTGACCATGATCGCGCCGCCGCCGATACCCTGCAGCGCGCGCGAGGCCACGAGCATCTCCATCGATCGGCTCAGCCCGCACAGCACCGATCCCGCGAGGAAGAACACCACCGACGCCTGGAAGACGGCCTTGCGTCCGAACAGATCGCCGAGTTTCCCGACGATCGCGGTGACGATGGTCGACGCCAGCAGATAGCTGGTGACCACCCAGGACTGGTGGCCCGCCCCGCCGAGATCGGCGACGACCGTCGGCAGCGCGGTCGCCACGATCGTCTGGTCCAAGGCGGCCAGCAGCATGCCCAGCAGCACCGCAACGAAGATGAGGTTGCGGCGCTGCGCGCTGACGACCGAGGTGCTCGAGTCCGGTTCGGTGACAGCGGCCGTGGATGCCTGAGTGCTCATACCTGCCTTCCGTGCGACGAATCTCCCCAAGCCATATCGTTAGATTGGCTATAAAAGTTACGTCGATCCGGAGAGCAGGGTTGCACGTCACAGCGACGGCGAAACGCCGCCGCTCGCGCGGTCAGCCGGAGGTGTTGGTGGGCGGCCTCGCCACACACTGAGCCAGATACAGCTCCTCGCCGAGCTTGCCGATCAGCTCCAACTGGGTTTCGAGGTAGTCGATGTGGTTCTCCTCGTCGGCCAGGATCCGTTCGAAGAGGTTCGCGGTGGTGGCGTCCTCCTTCTCCCGGCACATGATGATCCCCGGCCTCAGCCTGGCCACTACTTCGTATTCGATCGCGAGATCGGCTTCGAACTGTTCCCGGACGGTTTGACCGACCCGGAGTGAAAAGAGCCGCTGGTAATTCGGCAATCCGTCCAGAAGCAAAATGCGGTCGGTGATTTCCTCGGCGTGTCGCATTTCGTCGAAGGATTCCGCGCGGGTGTGCGACGCCAATTCGGTGAAGCCCCAGCTTTCCTGCATCTTGGAGTGCAGGAAATACTGATTGATAGCGGTTAATTCGCTCGTCAATTGCTCATTGAGCAATTTCAGAACATCCGGGTCCCCTTGCATGCTGGCTCCTTAGCGCCGTGAGTCGTTAGTCTTGAGGGCTGTCATCTCAACAGCATCCAATCTAGTGGCAGGACAGCCAAATCGGAACCGCTTACGGTGTGTCGGTGAAGTGTTTCACGCTTTGCGGCAACGAAATCCGGCGCCGGAGTTCCGAATCGGACAGCGTCGATGGACTGCCTGACCTAACTATGGTTAGACTGCGCTAACATGCTTGCCGGCGCAGCGGGACGAAGGAAAAATATGAGTGAATACAATTTGCACTCATTAATTCTCGCATGCGATTTCCGGGTAAACGATGTCGACCGAATGTGGAATTGGCTGAAGCAACATCGCGACGGCCTCGCGGCTATCGGCGCACACCACGTGGTGCTCTACACGTCGATTTGGGAGCCCAATCGAGTCCTCGTCACGATTGGCCTGCGCACGTCAAGTCGCTGCGTGACGTGCTGCGCTCGCCGGAGATCTTCGAATGGTTCGACATCTCCGGTGCCGAAGACATTCCGCCGGTTTTCGGCGGCGAGGTCGTCGAGAAGATCGACCTCTATGAACCGGCACCGGAGGACCACGTCGGCCGCATCGTGGTCGGCGTCATGTCCACCGTCGAGGACGTGCCCACCCTGATGGAGAAGGTGCACGACGGGCTGGACCGGTTCAAACGCGGCGGCGTCCGCAAGATCTGGGTCTACCGGGCGCTCGACGACGGCCACGAGGTGATGATCCTGCAGGAGATCGACAACGAGATCAACGCCCGCCAGTGGATCGAGCGCCCCGACGTCGCCGCGGAGTGGACGGCGACGGCCGGGCTGGGCCCCTACCCCACCCAGTTCGTCGGCAAGTTCGCCCACCTCATGAGCATCGACCCCGCGACCTGACGGGCGATCGGAATTTTGTCTGCCTGTGCGCCGGGGCCACCAACCAGGTCGTCAACGATGCCGTGGACAACGGCGCGGCGACATCCAAGCAGGTCGCCGCCGCATGCGGGGCCGGCGCCGAGTGCGGGCGGTGCAGGCATACCGTGCGGGCGATCATCGAGGCCCACGCCGATCGTTAGTCGGCCTCCGGGATCCGTTCTCGCACAGTGTGTTTCAACTGCGCTATGAGCCGGTCCTCCCCCGCTTGTCGGTGAAGGCGGCAAGCGCGTCGGCGTTGGCGGCCGCGCCCATCAACTCGGCGAAATGAACGTTCTCCCGCTCGGTGGCCGCCTTGATGCCGGGTCGATACGGTGCAGCGATCGTGCGCTTGACCGCCATCAGGCTGGGAATCGGCCTGCCGGCGAGGATTTCGGCGTGCCGTCGTGCTTCCGGCAGCAGATCGTCGGGTTCGCAGACCCGCCACGCCAGCCCCATCTGCTGGGCCTCCTGCGCCGTCACCCATTCCGACGACATCAGCAGCCATGCGGCGTTCTGCCTGCCGATGAGTTGTGGCAGCAGATACGACGACGCCGCTTCGGGTGCGACGCCAAGGCTGGTGAACGGGCACTTGAGTCGCGCCTCGGTCGACATGAACACCAGGTCGGCGTAGCCGAGAATGGTGGTGCCGATGCCGACGCCCAGCCCGTTGACCGCGCAGATGAACGGCTTCGGGAAATCGGTCAGCGCCTCGATCATCCTGGTGAAGTGACTGCCGACGTTCGCCATCGCCGGATCGCTGATGCGGGCTTGCATCTCCATGAGGTCACTGCCCGCGGAGAATGCACGCCCGTTGCCGGTCAGCAACAGCACAGCGACATCGGGGTCGTCGGCGGCCGCCTGGATCGCGGTGGCCGTCTGCTCGTAGAGCGCCTCGTTGAAGGCGTTGAGCGCGTCCGGCCGGTTCAAGGTGAGTGTGCGCACACGGTTTTCGTCACTGATCTGCAGTACCACCGCAGCAGCGTAAGCATCATCCATTGCTGTAGACGCGGGTGGGTGTCACTAGAACCGCGGTGCGCCGTTGCTCGACCATCGTCCGGTCGTACTCATCCCAGTTGTCATGGGTGCCGCCCGCGGCGGTGAAAATGTCGCGCAGCAGCAACCGCAACTGGTCGGCGTCGGTCAGCCAGGGCTGCGGATCGTCGGGGCCGGCGAGTTCGGCGGTGCCCTCGACGGTCGCCCACTGCCACCCGTCGCGGAACGTGGCCGCCAACTGCGGGCGGGCGCGCAGGTTCGCCAGCTTCACCCGCCCGTACGTCACGAACGCCAGCACGGGGTCCCCGCTGCGCGGATGCGGTAGCACGCCCGCGTTCACCAGAGAGGCCTGGATCGTGTGGTCGGCTCGCAGGGTGGACACGACAGCCAGGCTATTTTCGTTGCGGGCCAATGCAACTGCATCGTCAAGCGTCGTCATCGCGACGTCCTTCCTAATCCGATTGGCCGGCGAACGGGTCTCGGTAGACGTACCGACTGGTGGGTACGGTGTCGACGTCCTTGTTGGCGCCGAAGGCGGCGGTGCTGGCCATCATGCGATCCATTCGGTGGCGCAGGTCCTCGTCGTCGGCGGCGCCGAAGAACGCGTGCAGGCTGCTGGTCGCCTCCTGCGGGAACAGTTCCTCGACGATCGCCGAGATCGACGGCGCGGCGGGCGTCAGGGACCGCACCACCGCGTTCTGCGTGTAGCCGAACGTCGCCTGCGTTTCGATCGCCACCGGTGTGTGGTCGATGTGCCACCGCGACAACCACGTCGCTTCGTCCAGGTCGGCGGGCCTGCGCAGCAGCGCGACGTTGGCCAGGCCGTCGGTACGTCTTCCTGGTGCCGTGCGTGGCGGTGACAGCGGAACCGATTCCGTGACGAGATAGGCGGCGACCTCGTCGCATTCCTTCTGCAGCAGTGCGGTCGCGGCCAGCATCTGGTCGCCGTAGTGCTGTTGCGTCCACACACTGACCAACGCCACCACAGGTGGAGTCATCGTCGTCAAGGTCATCAGCGAGTCGCGCACCTCGGCGTCGCGCACGTTGATCGCCAGGCCGGGAAGGCCGAGGTCCAACAGATCTGCGGCGACCTGTTCGCGAAGCCGGGCACACCAGGCGTCGCCGACGTCAGTCCCCCGCAGCGTGAGGATGACTTTCTCCACGGTGTGAACCTACCGCCGCCGCCCTACGCCGAGAGCGCCGGTAGGCGAACCGATCTCAGGACGGCTAGTGGCAGGGGAAGCCCAGCAGGTGCCGGGCGTCGTGCATGAACTCGTGGACGGCGGTGTTGCTGCCGAAGACTGAGGTGGCCCCTTGATCCAGGCCGATGAAGTAGAGAACCAGCAGTGCCACGAACACAGTGCCCGCCAGCGTGCCTGCCGCCCGCACACCGGAGAGGTTGAGCGCGCGGGATCGTTGAGCGGCTGTCCGCGTTGTGGCCATTGTGATCCTTTCCGACATCGGGCATGTTTTCCGACGAACTCGCCTTCGCCCGTTAGCGAATGACTATAGGCAACGCGGAGTCCATACGCGGGTAAATGTGAATGTGGCCGCGCCGTCGAGTGCGCATGACGACTGCGGACGGTGGAATCAATTGCCCGACAGAGATATCGGTGTGCAGCTGATTGACGCCGGCGAAGATTTCTATCGTTTTCTTTCCTCCTGCAATACACCGCGCAGCAGGCTTGGAGGCGATACGGTTACGGCAGCTAACCGCCGAGCGCCTACCGATGGAGGTGTTGTGTCTCCGCCCGCCAATTTCGATTCCCTTTCGGCCCGCGTTGCCGATCTCGCGCCCGTGTATCGCGAGCCGCTGGATTCGCCGTACGAAATCTCCAACGAGCTGTACGCGGCGCTTCGCCATGTCCTGCACGACGTCGGCGGCCAGATCGACATGCCCCTCCCCTTCAAGGAAAAGAAGGAAGAGGACTGGGAAATGAACACCTATGTGACGTGTGAATGCCTTGGCTGGCGCGGTGCGTGGAATTCCGAGGAGCGTCGTCGTGCGGAAAATGACCTAGGCGCCACGCTGTATTTCGGGCTGCCCTATTACGCGCGGTGGGCCACGGTTGCGGCCAAAGTGCTGATCAATAAAGGCTTGATCACTCCCGACGAATTGACCGCCAAGATCGACGAGGTGCGCGCCCGAACGGAGACCAGAGCGTGACCCAATACAAGTACGCGATCGGCGACCGTGTCACCGTTCGTGACGGCACCAGTTTGTTCCACACCCGCACCCAGGCGTTCACCCGCGGTAAGACGGGCGTCGTCGTCGAGTACAGGCCGGAATGGGTCATTCCCGAAGACGAGGCCTGGGGCCGCGACACGCCGGAGCGCGGCGGGCGGCTCGAACCGTTCTACGTCGTCCGGTTCCGCCAGAAGGACCTGTGGCCGAACTACACCGGCTTCGACATCGACACCTTAGAGACCGAGTTTTCCGAGCACTGGCTGGAGCCGGCGAAGGAGGAGCAGGCATGAGCCACGACCACGACCACGGTGCACACGATCCGATCCAAACCTCGAATGAGCTCAGCGAGTTCGAGATCCTGGAACGCGCCGTTCGTGAGCTGGCCATCGAAAAGGGCCTGTTCTCCGAGGAGGACCATCGCCGGTTCTCCGAATGGGCCGAATCGATCGGGCCGAGCGGCGGATCCAGGCTCGTCGCCAAGGCGTGGACCGACCCGGAGTTCAAGGCACGGCTGCTCGCCGACGGCACCGAAGCCTGCAAGGAGGTCGGCATCGACTGGCTCGACCCGACCGGTGAGGGCACTCCCAGCGACTACACCTACTTCTACGTCCTGGAGAACACGCCCACGGTGCACAACGTCATCGTCTGCACGCTGTGCTCCTGCTATCCCCGGCCGGTCCTGGGGATGTCGCCGGACTGGTACCGCACGCCGAACTACCGTCGGCGCCTGGTGCGGTGGCCGCGTGAAGTGCTCGCCGAATTCGGGTTGCATTTCGGCCCCGACGTGGAAGTCCGTGTCCACGACTCGAATCAGAAGTCGCGCTTCATGGTGATGCCGATGCGCCCGGAAGGCACCGAGGGTTGGTCCGAGGAGCAGCTTGCGGCGATCGTCACCCGCGACACGATGATCGGTGTCGCACTGCCGCAAGTGGATTGGACGGCGTCAGGGCCGCCGTCTGGGGCGAAGGTCAACGCATGAGCGACAACCCCTACGAGGTGCTGCTGGAAGCGCTGCCGACGGATGCGCGGCGGGAGGAGACGCTGCCCGAACTGGAGCGCAGACCCGATCCGTGGGAGTCGGCCATGCAGGCGACGTGTGAGTGCCTCTCGTGGCGCGGGACGCTGGACAACCTCGAGCGTCGCCATGCCGAAGATGCGCTCGGCGAGACGACCTATCGCGACTTTCCCGTGCACGCCCGATCCGCGGTGGTGACCGCGCACGAGTTGATGGAGCGCGGCGCGTTCACGCCAGACGAACTGCGGGACCGCATGAAGCTGATTCGGGAGCGGCTCAACCGCGCGTAATCGCCGACGGATCGACGTGGCAGCTTGACCCGGATGCGACCTCGCTCGGGTCAGAATGATCGTGTGAGCAACCGCCAGGCACTGCGGCTGGCCGTGCCGAACCACGGTGCGGTCGCTCGCAGCCTGCTGGCTGTTTTCGTACTCGCCGCGGTGGCGCTGTATTTCGGCCCGGCAGGCGCGGCGACGTCCACCGCGGCCGCCGGCGCGATAGCGGGGGCCATCGCGCTGCAGGACAACAACCCGATCGGCCGCATCCCGGTCGTGCTCGCCGTGTCGGTTCAACTCGGCGCTGCCGTGTTGATCGGGTCGCTGGCGTCGAGTGTCACCCTGGTCTTCATCGGCGTGATCGCACTGTGGTGTTTCGTCGCGGGCATGCAGTGGGCGGTCGGCGCGCCCGCCGGTCTGATCGCCGGAGCGGCAAGTCTATTGCTCGTCATCCAGCAGCCCGCGTCGGCGTGGGCCGCCGCAGTGTCGGCGTTGTTCGCGCTGCTCGCCGGATTGACGCAGGCGGCGCTGATCGCGGTGCGGCCGCCGCGACGGTGGCGCCGGGAACGCGAAGCGCTGAGCAAGGTGTACCGATCGCTGAGCGCCGATGCGCGGCGGTTGGCCACCGATCCCGACGCCAAGGTCGATTCGTCGCAGTTGTTGGAACTCAAGGAAGCGTTCAGCAACGACGACACCGCGCCCAGCCGCCCGACCCCGGCGTACCGGGACTGGCACGCGCTGCCCGACCAGATCGCCAAGACATTGATGGCGTTGCGCGGCAAGGCCGACGGACACGACGCGATCCGCGACCTGCTGACCGCGGCGGCCGACACGTTGGCAGCGATCGCCGAGCAGAGCCGGGCCGCCCGCCGGGACGCGGAATACGCGTTGAAGGGCGCCGACGCCGCCGCGACCTCGGTGACCATGTCGGAAGCCGCAGTGGCGCAGCGGCTTTCCCGCCAGCTGCACCGCGCGGACGGGCTTCGCTTCGGCAGGCGTCGACTCTCGGACTGGACGGCCGCGGTGAGACGGGCGGCTGCACTCACCTACTCGCACCTCAACACCAAGTCGCCGATAGCCCGCCACGCTGTCCGGCTCGCCGGGGCGGCCGCGGCCGGCACCGCACTGGCCCGTTTCGCGGAGGTGCCCGCCGGTCACTGGATTCCGCTGACCGTGCTGCTGGTCACGCGGCCGGAGACTGCCCACACCTACACGCGGTGCGTCGGTCGGGTCGCGGCCATCTGCGTCGGTGTCGTGGTCGCCTCGGCATTGACAGCGCTCTGGCATCCGACCGGCCTGGCCGCCGCGCTGCTGGCTGTGGCGTTCCTCGCCCTCACCCACGCGGTGGCAGCCTTCGGCTTCATCGCGACGACGGCGGGCTTCGCCGCGACGATCGCGTCGGTGCTCGACATCAGCGGTACCCCGCCCGCTTCGGTCAGCGACGTGGTGTTCGCCGTCGCCATCGGCGGTGCGTTGGCCGTGCTGGCCCACGTGCTGGTGCCCGACGACGCGTTGATCCGGCTGCGGCAGCGCGCCGGCGAACTGCTGAAGACCGAAATCGACTATGCGGCAACGGTTATCAAGGCTTTCGTGCACGACCTGGAAAACCCGTCGGACACGTTGGCCGCCGCATGGCAACGGGCCTTCCGTGCCCGGGCGGCGTTCGAGGCGGCCGCAGGCGCCACCCGCATCGAGTCGCGGGAGTTGCGGCGGTGGATGCGGTCATACCGCGCCGGGCTCAACGCCGTCACCAGTTCCTGTGCGGCGCTCGAGGCCAATCTGCCAGCGCACCCGTCGGAGACGCTGGGCCGCGAGTTCGTGCTGGCCGTCGACGAGTTCGTCGAAGTCCTGCGCGGCGATCCACCCACCCCCGCCGCGCCGTGGAGCGTCGACACCGAGCAGTTGGCCGTCGCCGAACGGCAACTGCGCGAGGCCGCGGCGCAGCTCGCATCCGATGAGTCAGCGGCACGGGCCCTCGTCGCCGAGATCGGCGCCATCACACGCAGTTTGGCCGACATCACCGTCGACGAGCGTGACAGGGCGGCCTCGTAGCGAGGGGCCTATTCGCCTTCGCCGCGAGCCCATTTCGGCGTGATGAACACGCCTTCGGCTTCCACGGTGATGCCTTCGTCGTCGGCGAGGTGGCCGACCACAAAGGTCTTGACCCCCTCGACGCGGTCGGTCTGCGCTTCGGCATGCAACCGGCCCAGCCGCGTCGGGCGCAGGTAGCGCATCGTGATCGTGCCGGTGAACCGCGGCATGGTCCCGTCGGTGGCCGCCTCCCCCAGCACGTGGTCGAGCACCAGCGCCGAAATTCCGCCGTGCACATGACCCGGCGGCCCCTCGTAGGGCGCGCCCATCTCGAAGTCGGTGTACACCCGTCCCGCGTCATCGCGCCGGATCACCACCGGCGGTGCGATCGGATTGCCGACGCCGACCACCGGGTTGCCCCACGCCATGCTTTCGCCGTCGCTGGTGTAACGCACCCCGAACGCGCCGTCGATCTGCTTGGCGCGCAGCCTCGCCGTCGCGGCGTCGATCTCGGCCTTGACCGCGGCCACCTCGTCGGCGTCGACCTCGGTGCGGATCGTCGCGTCGACGAGCGCGCGGACCGACTCGGCCAGCGGCTCGTATACCGCGCGCATCCGGTCGAGTTCGTCGGACGTCACGTCACCGATGTGGGTGAACTCAAGCACCCCTGAACTAGAACATGTTTCTAGTCCAGCTGTCGAACCCACCTGCCCTCACCTCACCCCCACCTTGCCGAGCAGACGCTCGTGCCCGCAAAAGTCCAGGTCGGGGCGGACTTTAGTGTCTGCTCGCGGGGAAAAGTGGGGCGGTCGGTGTCACACGGGGCCGATGACGTGTCTTAGATTACCTAAATTGTCGTGGTCATATGTCTACGAATTGGGTTACGCTGCATTCCATGGCCGCTCGCACACACAGCGCCGACCCCCGGGCCGAACGGGTCCGCGCCCTGCTTCGGGACGCCGCGTTTGCGCTCGCGCACGAGGGGCCGGTCGACCGCTTGACCGTGAGCGACATCGTCAGCCGCGCCGGGGTCAGCCGCCAGGTCTTCTACCAACACTTCGCCGACCGCGACGACGCCGTCGCGTACGCGTTCACCGCGGCGTTTGCGGCGGCCACCGCCCACATCGCCGGCGATCCCCGGTCGCGGATCCTGGCGCTGTTCGACCTCGCCGCCGAACACCGCGCGATGTACCGCAACGTGGTGCCCAGCGCGGTTACGTTGCGCGTGGTTGCTGCGTTTCGCGCCGAGCTCGCACCAGCGTGTGAGCAGATCGCTGCCGAGGCCATGCCCGCGGTGAGCACCGTCGCAGCGCTCACCCCGGAGTCGGTCAGCCGATTCCTCGTCGGCGGCTTCATGGAGGTGCTGCGGTCGTGGATGGAGGACCCCGACGCCACCGACCTGCGCGGCAGAGCCGCCGCGGCACTGGACACCGTCGGCGCGCTGCTTGGCATATCGGCCGGCGCACGCTGACATCGACTTCGCTTGACCCAGAAAGGCTTACCGATGGCACGACACGCAACACCGGAGACACGGAGCTCCGGGATCCGCACACTGGTGCTCGCGCTGCTGGCGCTGACCGCGTTCGTCGTCGCGATGGTCGCAAGTTATTCCGGCGCCTTCGCCAGGCCCGCCCTGCACCATCTCACCGTCGCGGTGGCCGCGCCGCCACAGGTCGTCGACGCGATTCGCGGCCAGGATGCGTTGGCGGTCAACGTCGTCGGGGACGGCGCCGCCGCACGCCAACAGGTGTTGGACCGGTCAGCCGACACCGCGTTCGTCGTCACCCCGACCGGTGAGATGAAGGTCTACGTCGCCAGCGGCGGCGGCCGCAGCGTCGCCACCGCCGCCGAGAATGTCGGAGGAGAAATCGCCTCCCGCGCAGGATTTTCCACGTCTATCGAGGACGTCGCACCGACGTCGGCGGCCGATCCGTCGGGGACCGTCGAGTTCTACGCGATCATCTTCATCTCGATCGGCGCGTCCGTAGGCGCCACGCTGTTCGGCTATCTGATGGGCAGGGTGCACAGGCCCGCCACCTTCCTGCTGCGGACCTGCTCGCTGGCCGGCTACTCGGCGCTGCTGGCCGGAGTGGTGACGCTGTACGTCGATGGCATTCTCGGCGCACTGCCGGGCCACACCGTGGCGGTGTTCGGCGCGCTGTGGCTGTATTCGATGGCGGTGGCGGGTGCGGTCACCGGTGTCGCGGCCGCGTTCGGAACGGCCGCTTCGGCGTTGCTCACCCTGTTCCTCGTGGTCGTCGGCAACGCCGCCGCCGCGGGCCCGGTGGGGCGGCCGCTGCTGTCGCCCTTCTATGCCACCTTCACCTCGATCGTTCCGCAAGGCTCAGGTGTGGCGCTGCTGCGCAGCATCCAGTACTTCGACGGCAACGGCGCCTGGACACCGCTGGCCACCCTGCTGGTGTGGGGCGCGGCGGGCGCCCTACTCGCGGCCATCGCAACTGCCTCGCGCGTTAATTATGCTGCGACCTATGACCGTTTCGCTGACCGAGACCGACCCCTACTACGACCTCGGCTCCTATCACCGACCGATTGACACGTCGGCGCCCGCAGCGCAGACGTGGGTGGATCGCGGACTCGTGTGGGCTTACGCGTTCAACCACGAGGAGGCGATCCGGTGCTTCGAGCGCGCACTTGAACACGACCCCGACTTGGCCATTGTCCGTTGGGGCATCGCATATTCCGTGGGCCCGAACTACAACAAGGCCTGGGAGGCATTCGATCCCGTCGACCTCGCGACGTCACTGGCGCGCGCCAGGAAGGAGCTCAGCCTCGCCGAAAACGGCCGCGCGTCGGCCGTCGAGCGCGAGCTGATCACGGCGCTGCAGGCCAGGTTCCCCACCGACGACCCGAACGACACCGACGCGCTGACCGAAGGCCACTCCCGCTACGCGGACGCGATGGCGGAGCTGGCCGCGGCCTACCCCGACGACATCGACGTGCAGGCGCTGGCCGCGGACGCGTTGGTGAACGTCACCGCATGGGCGTTGTGGGACACCAGAACTGGTGAACCGGCGCCCGGCTCACGAGTGGTGGAGGCCAAGCGCATCCTCGACGACGCGCTGCGCACGGAGGCTGGCCGCAGACACCCCGGCGTCTTGCATTTATATCTGCACACGATGGAGATGTCGGCCAACCCGCAGGACGCGCTGCCGGCCGCTGACCTGCTGCGCGGCCTGGTGCCCGACGCCGGACACCTACAGCACATGCCGAGCCACATCGACGTGCTGTGCGGGGACTACCGCAGCTCGATCGTAGCGAATCTTGCTGCCGCGCAGGCTGATCAGCGCTTCGTCGAGCGTGAGGGCCCGCTCAACTTCTACTCGCTCTACCGCGCCCACAACCTACACTTCGTGGTCTACTCGGCGATGTTCGAAGGCAATTCGGCGACCGCGCCGAAGGCCGCCGACGAGCTTGCTGGGCAGCTCACCAGCGAACTGTTGCGCATCGAGTCACCGCCGATGGCCGATTGGCTCGAAGCGTTCGTGCCGTTGCGGATTCACGTGCTGGTCCGGTTCGGCCGATGGGACGATCTCATCGCTGAGCCGCTCCCGGAGGACCCCGAACTGTACTGCACCACGACCGCGACCATTCACTACGGCCGCGGGGTCGCGCACGCCGCGAAGGGGCAGCTGGCCCAGGCGCACGCCGAACGCTCGGCCTTCGCCGCCGCCTACGACCGGATTCCCGAGAGCCGCTACCTGTTCAACAACACCGCCCGCGACATCCTGGCCGTCGCCCGCGAGATGCTCGACGGCGAGATCCTGTATCGAGAGGGGCGTTTCGAGGAGGCGTTCGCACACCTGCGTCGTGCCATCGAACTCGACGACACGCTGCCCTACGACGAGCCGTGGGGGTGGATGCAGCCGACCCGGCACGCCTACGGCGCGCTGCTGCTCGAGCAGGGCCGCGTCGAGGAGGCCGCCGCGGTGTACGCCGCCGACCTCGGTCTCGACCCGACCCTGAGCCGGCCGTGCCAGCATCCGGGCAACGTGTGGAGCCTGCACGGCTACCACGAGTGCCTGCAGAGGCTGGGCCGCACCGCCGAGGCGAACATCATCGGCCAACAACTGGCGCTGGCCGTGGCCCGCGCCGACGTGCCGATCAAGGCCTCCTGCGCCTGCCGGCTCGAAGCCGCGTGATCACTGCGTAAACTCCGCGCTGTGGCGATCAGCGACGACGACCTCGGCCGGCTCCGTCGGTGCGTCGAACTGGCACGCACGGCATTGGACGACGGCGACGAACCATTCGGTTCGGTCCTGGTCAGCCGTGACGGCCGCACGCTGTTCGAAGACCGCAACCGGGTCAAGGACGGCGACGCCACCCGACACCCCGAGTTCGCGATCGCGCGGTGGGCGGCGGCCAACATGGCGCCCGCGGAGCGGGCCGAAGCGACCGTCTACACCTCCGGCGAGCACTGCCCCATGTGCGCGGCCGCCCACGGCTGGGTCGGCTTGGGCCGCATCGTGTACGCCACCTCGAGCGCACAACTGGCCCAGTGGCTCGCCGAATGGGGCGCGCCGCCGCCGCCCGTGGCGACGCTGCCGATCACGACGATCGCCCCCGGCGTGCCGGTCGACGGGCCCGCCGCCGAATTCGCCGAGGTGATGAAGTCGCTCTACGAAGCGAAGTTTCGGCTGTCGGGATCCGCGTCATGACCGAGCCGGGCTGGGTCGAGCACGCCATCTGGTGGCAGGTGTATCCGCTCGGCTTCGTCGGCGCCTATCCCGCCGACCCGCCGCCGGGTCCGGACGAACACCGTCTGCGCCGCATCGTCGAATGGCTCGACCACGCCGTGGAACTCGGCGCGTCGGGCATCGCGCTCTGCCCGATCTTCGAATCCCGCACCCACGGCTACGACACCACCGACCATTACCGGATCGACCGGCGGCTCGGCGACGACGCCGACTTCGACCAACTGGTCGCCGAGGCGCACCGGCGCGGCCTGCGGGTGCTACTCGACGGCGTCTTCAACCACGTCGGCACCGACTTCCCCCGCTACCGCCAGGCCGTCGCCGACGGCGACACGGACTGGTTCCGCTACAACGGCGAGCAATTCGAGACGTTCGAGGGGCACGGCGAACTGGTCGCACTGAACCACGACAACCCGGAGGTCGTCGATTACACCGTGGACGTGATGAAGCACTGGCTGAGGCGGGGCGTCGACGGCTGGCGCCTCGACGCCGCTTACGCAGTGCCCGACCGGTTCTGGGCCCGCGTGCTGCCTGCCGTGCGCGCCGAATTCAGCGACGCCTATTTCGTCGCCGAAGTCATCCACGGCGACTACTCGGCGCGTGTCCGCAACTCCGGCTTCGACTCGGTCACCCAATACGAGCTGTGGAAGGCGATCTGGAGCAGCCTGAACGACGGTAATCTGTACGAGCTCGACTGGGCGCTGCAGCGCCACAACGACTTCCTCGATGTCTTCGTGCCGATGACCTTCGTCGGCAACCACGACGTCACCCGGATCGCCAGCAAGCTCGTCAATAACCGGCACATAGAACATGCGCTGGTGCTGCTGTTCACCATCGGCGGCACCCCGAGCGTGTATGCGGGCGACGAAGCGGGCTACCGCGGAGTCAAAGAGGAACGGTTCGGCGGCGACGACGCCGTGCGGCCCGAATTCACCACTCCCCTCATGGGTGTCGACGCGCAGGGTCACGACATCTTCCGGCTGCACCAGTATCTGATCGGCCTGCGCAGGCGCCACCCGTGGCTGCACACCGCGAGAACGTCGGCCGCCAAGCTGAGCAACACGCAGTACGTCTACACCAGCCAAGCCGGATCGGACCGGCTGATCGTCGCCCTCAATATCGACGAGGCCCCAATGTCGTTCTCGCTGGGCGAAATCGGGGTCGAGAACGGGCGGGTCGCCGCGGGGTCGGGGGCGCCGCCGCAGGATGTCATCTCCCAGGCCCGCATCGAGCCGCACGGCTGGCTGATCATCGCGCCGGAATAGGCCGGGGCAATTCTCAGGACAGCCGTTCGACGGTGGCCGGGTCCTCCTGCCCGCCGTAGAACTTGTCCAGCACCGCAACGAAGTCGGCGTTGTCGTCGGTCACGCGGGCGAACAGCGTCATCGACGAGCGCAGTTTGAGGTTGTCCGGCCAGCCGAACACCTGCTCGGCCGTGCGGCCTTCGATTCGGGCCGCCAACCGTGCGCACTCCCGCAACCGGGGGCCGAGTACGTCGTGCACCAGATAGGCGCGGGCCTCATCGGCCGACGAGATCCCGTACCGCACTGCCGTTGGGCTGCTGCCCAACCCGCGCAACTGCGGAAACACGAACCACATCCAGTGGGATGTCTTGCGACCCGCGCGAAGTTCGTCGAGCACCGCGTCGTACACCGGGTTCTGCGCTCTGACGAAGCGCTCGAGATCGAACGGATCCGGTTGCGAGCTTGACAACGATTCGCCCACATTCATCCTGTTAGCAAGTTTTCCAAGCTAATGTTCGGGTTTCAATGACATCCACGACATCTACGACTTCTACGACAGTCACCAACGATTCGGACAACCGGTCGCGGGCCGAGTCCGCGTCACAGCCGCCGAAACTCCGCCATCGCGTGTTGTCGAGGATCAGCATCCAATCCAAGGTGCTGGCCATGCTTCTGGTGACGAGCGTGCTGTCGGCGGCGGTCGTGGGAGCCATCGGGTACCAGTCGGGCAGGTCTTCGCTGCGGGCCTCGGTTTTCGACCGGCTCACCGAGATCCGTGCGTCGCAGACCCGCCAATTGGAGTCCGAGTTCGCCGACCTGGAAAATTCGCTCATCACGTACACCGGTGGCGAGACGACCATTCAGGCGCTGCGCGCTTTCACGGCCGGCTTCGATGAACTCAACGACTCGACGATCAGTCCGGCGCAGTGGCAGGCGATCGTCAATTTCTACAAGGAGCGGTTCGAAAAGCCTGGCGCCGATCACAACGGCAACCGCGTCGACATCGAAGCACTGTTGCCCGACTCCAACGCGCAACGGTATCTGCAGGCCTACTACACCGTGCCGACCGGCGGCGCCGGCAAGGCGATCGACCTCGACGACGCCCGCGACGGCAGCGCGTGGTCGGCGGCCAACGCGCGGTTCAACGACTTCTTCCGGGAAATCGTGAATCGCTTCGAATTCGAGGACGCGCTGCTGCTGGACACCCGCGGCAACATCGTCTACTCGGCGTACAAGAACGTCGATCTGGGCAGCAACATCTACGACGGCCCGTACCGCGAACCCGACATCGAAGACGCCTACCGGAAGGCGTTGACGTCTAACACCGTCGACTACGTCGGCGTGACCGACTTCGGCCCGTACCAGCCCGCCGACGAGCCCACCGCGTGGATGATGTCCCCGGTCAGTCAGGGCGGCCGGGTGGAAGGCGTACTGGCACTGCAGTTTCCGATCTCCAAGATCAATCGGTTGATGACCGCCGACAAGAGGTGGGAAGCCGTCGGGATGGGCCGCACCGGCGAGACATTCCTGGTCGGTCCGGACGATCTGATGCGGTCTGACTCGCGGCTGTTCTTGGAGGACCCCGAACAGTACAAGCGTGACGTCGTCGAAGCGGGCACGCCGCCTAGCGTCGCCGATGAGGCCATCCGGGTCGGCGGCACCACGCTGGTTCAGCCGGTGCAGTCGGAGGCGACCCGGCTGGCGCAGCAGGGCCGCGAGGGAACGATGATCACGACCGACTACCTCGGGCATGAAACGCTGCAGGCTTACGCGCCCGTCAACCTGCCGGGCCTGAACTGGTCGGTGATCGCCAAAATCGACACGGCCGAAGCCTTTGCGCCGACCTCTGCGTTCACCCGCACCCTGGTGTTGTCGACCGCGGTGATCATCTTCGTGGTCTGCCTGGCCGCGATGGTCCTCGCCCGGCTGTTCGTGCGGCCGATCCGCCGCTTGGAGGCCGGCGCCCAGCAGATCAGCGCCGGCGACTACCACGTCACGCTGCCGGTGCAGAGCCGCGACGAGTTCGGCGATTTGACGCACGCGTTCAACGACATGAGCCGCAACCTGGCCATCAAGGAGGAACTGCTCACCGAACAGCGACGCGAGAACGACCGCCTGCTGCTGTCGCTGATGCCCGAAACGGTGGTGCAACGCTACCGCGACGGCGAGGAGACCATCGCCCAGGACCACCAGAACGTGACCGTGATTTACGCCGACGTCATCGGGCTGTCGGAGCTCAGTTTGCAACTCAGCTCGGATCAGTTGCTGGCGATCGTCAACAAGCTGACCCGCCAGTTCGACGCGGCGGCAGAGAATCTCGGCGTCGAGCAGGTGCGCACGCTACACAACGGATACCTCGCCAGCTGCGGACTGAGCGTGCCGCGGCTGGACAATGTGCGCCGCACCGTGGACTTCGCGGTTGAAATACAGCGCGTGGTCGAACGATTCAGCGCCGAAACCGGCCACGACCTGAAGCTGCGGGCCGGCATCGACACCGGCACAGTCAGCAGCGGCCTTGTCGGGCGCAAGACGCTGGCCTACGACATGTGGGGCTCGGCCGTCAATGTCGCCTATCAGGTGCAGAGCGGGTCGTTGCAGCCCGGCATCTACGTCACCTCGCGCGTCCACGACGTCATGCGCGACACCCGCACCTTCACCCCAGCGGGCGAGGTCTCCGGTGACGAGGGGACAGAACCCATCTGGCGGTTGACGGAGCGTGAACCGTGAGCAGCGCACTGAGTGCGCCGTGGTTCTTCTGGGCGGTCGCACTCGCAGTGGGCTTTCCCGTCGTGCTGGTGCTGCTGACCGAGATCCACAACGCGCTGCGCCGCCGGGGCAGCCTGCTGGCCAGGCCGGTTCAGTTGTTGCGCAACTACATCCTGCCGCTCGGCGTGCTGCTGCTGCTTCTCGTGCAGGCCATCGAGGTGTCCGGCGACGCCACGCCGGTGCGCATCGTGTCGACGGTGTTCTGCGTCGTCGTCCTCATCCTGCTGCTGTCCGGACTGAACGCGACGGTGTTCCAGGGTGCGCCGGAAGGGTCCTGGCGCAAGCGGATTCCGTCGATCTTCCTCGACGTGGCGCGCTTCGCGCTGATCGCGGTCGGCGCTGCGCTGATCCTCGCCTACATCTGGGGCGCCAACGTCGGCGGTTTGTTCACCGCGCTGGGCGTGTCGTCCATCGTGCTCGGCCTGGCACTGCAGAACTCGGTGGGCCAGATCATCTCGGGGCTTCTGGTGCTGTTCGAGCAGCCGTTTCAGCTCGGCGACTGGATCGAGACGTCCACCGTGCGCGGCCGCGTCGTCGAAGTCAATTGGCGGGCAACACATATCGATACCGGCACCGGTCTGCAGATCATGCCGAACTCGGCGTTGGCTGCGGCCTCGTTCACCAACCACAGCAGGCCGCATGGCAGCCATACGTTCAGCGTCACCACGGTATTCGCGGTCGACGATCCGCGCGATGATGTCTGCGCGATGCTGAACACGGTGGCGTCACGGCTGCCGCAACTGCGGCCGGGCGGGACACCGTCGAGCCACGCCGTCGGCGGACTGCAGTACACGACGTCGATCCCGGTGCGCTCGCCCGCCGACGACTTCGCCGCCAAAGTGACATTCCTGCGCTGGGTTTGGTACGCCTCGCGGCGGGCCGGTCTGCATCTGGACGAGGCCGAGGACGAGTTCGAAACCCCCGAGCGGGTCAGCCGATCGCTCGCGATCATCGCGCCCACGCTGCGGTTGACCCAGGACGAGGCCGACGCGCTACTCCCCCACGCCCGGCTCGCCCGCTACGGCACCGACGAATACCTGCAGATCGTCGGCGACGTGCCGAAGCGGATGATGTTCATCGTCAACGGCAGGGTCCGGCTGGAGGCCGCCACTGAAGACGGCGGCGTGGTCGACGTACGCACCCTGGAGGCCGGCGATTTCCTCGGCCAGACCGCCTTGACCCGCGAGCCCGTGACGGCGTCGGCGCGCGCGCTGAGCGAGGTCACGGTGCTGCACCTCGGGCGTGAGCGCATCGAGGAACTCGTCGGGCGCAAACCGGTTCTGCTGCAGGTCATCGGCCGCGCCATCGAAGATCGACGAGCCGACATCAGCCGCGCGGTCACGACGGCGGCCAACTAGCCGTTTCGTGCCGTTGGACGGTCTTTGCGCAGGTCACACTGACCGAGTCCGCGCCGAGTCGTAATCGTTAGCCATTCGCGATGTGGCAACCCCGTGTTGGTACGGCTGTGACTGCTGTTGCAGATGTTTCACTTGCGCACGCAATGCGACGGCAATGTCTGTGGCAAGGAATTGGAAAGGTGGGTTGCCGTTATGAAGTGGACAGAGAGGTTCCGGGACCGCCGGAACAGATGGATGCGCCGGCTAGCGGCCAGCGCCTTGGTGGCAGCGGCGCTGCCGGCCATGATCGGCTTCGCCGGAGGGGCGGCGACCGCTAATGCTTTCTCCCGCCCGGGTCTTCCCGTCGAATACCTCGAAGTGTTCTCGCCGTCGATGAACCGCAACATCAAGGTGCAGTTCCAGGGCGGCGGGCCGCACGCGGTGTACCTGCTCGACGGTCTGCGGGCGCAGGACGACTTCAACGGCTGGGACATCAACACCCCGGCGTTCGAGTGGTACTACGGCTCGGGCCTGTCGGTCATCATGCCCGTCGGCGGCATGTCCAGCTTCTACACCGACTGGTATGAGCCGTCGCGGGGCAACGGGCAGGACTACACCTACAAGTGGGAGACCTTCCTGACGCAGGAGTTGCCCGCGTACCTGGCGGCGAACAAGGGCGTGTCGGAGGACGGCAACGCCGTTGTGGGTATCTCGATGGCGGGCAGCACCGCGCTGACCTACTCGATCTACTACCCGCAGAAGTTCATCTACGCAGCGTCGCTGTCGGGCTTCCTCAACCCGTCCGAGGGCTGGTGGCCGATGTTGATCGGGCTGGCGATGAACGACGCGGGCGGCTACAACGCCGAAAGCATGTGGGGCCCATCGTCGGATCCCGCCTGGAAGCGCAACGACCCGATGGTCAACATCGACAAGCTGGTCGCCAACAACACCCGCATCTGGATCTACTGCGGTAACGGCACACCGGCCGAACTCGACACGGGCAACGACGGCGGCAACCTGATGGCCGCGCAGTTCCTGGAAGGGTTCACGCTGCGCACCAACATCAGCTTCCGCGACGCGTATGTCGCCGCGGGCGGGCAGAACGGGGTGTTCAACTTCCCCGCGACCGGGACACACAGCTGGGGCTACTGGGGTCAGCAGCTCGAGCAGATGAAGCCCGACCTCCAACGGGTGCTGGGCGCGTCCCCCACCTCCGCGTAACAGCACCCCTTCCTCCAGTGGGCCTGTCGCTCCCCCGGCGGCAGGCTCACTGCTATTGGGGGCTCATCCATCCCATCTGCGCCGAAACGGAATCTGCGCAGCGAAAGCGCGAGTGGAGGCCCGCGTGGATTCCGTTTCGCGACAGAAGAGCCTCGCCGCCACTGGCCCACGTTCAGCTCTCGGCGATGCGGGGATTCGCGCCGCTGTCGAGGCCGTTGCATAAGGCACTCATCTCGGCTCCACCGCGAAACGGAATCTCGGCAGCGGAAGTGCGAGTAAGGGCCTGTCTGGATGCCGTCTCGCGACGGATGAAGGGCAATCGCGCGGCCGATGACGCCGATGGGAACAAACGGGCGCCTCACAGAGTTGAGTCGGACAGGCTTAACTTTGGAGGTATCGATGCCTGAACCAATCTCAGTGCCGGTTCTGTTCGTCAAGGAACCGATCGTGCTCCCCGGCATGGTGGTGCCGATCGAACTCGACGACGCCGCGCGCACTGCTGTAGACGCCGCACAGGCCAGTAACAACGGCCGGCTGCTGATCGCGCCGAGGCTCGATGACCGCTACCCCACCTACGGCGTGTTGGCTTCGATCGTCCAGGTCGGCCGGCTCGCGGGCAGCGGCAACGCGGCCGCGGTCGTTCGCGGCGAGCGGCGGGCGCACATCGGCACCGGCACGACCGGTCCCGGTGCGGCGCTGTGGGTCGAGGTGACCGAGGTGCAAGAGCCCGAGCCCACCGACGAGACCCGCGCCCTGGCGGCCGAATACAAGAAGCTGCTGCTGGCCATGCTGCAGCGCCGCGAAGCGTGGCAGATCATCGACTTCGTCAACCAGCTGACCGACCCGGCGCAGCTGGCCGACACCGCCGGCTATGCGTCATACCTGTCGGATGTGCAGAAGCGGCAGCTGCTTGAGACGCCCAACGTCGACGACCGGCTGCGCGCGCTGATCCAGTGGACCGGTGACCACCTCGCCGAGGTGGAGGTCAACGACAAGATCGCCGAAGAGGTCCGCGAAGGCATGGAGAAGACGCAGAAGGAGTTCCTGCTGCGTCAACAGCTGGCCGCGATCCGCAAGGAGCTCGGCGAGGGCGAACCCGACGGGTCCGACGACTACCGGGCCCGCATCGAAGCGGCCGACCTGCCCGAGAAGGTCCGCGAGGCCGCGCTGCGCGAGGTCGCCAAGCTGGAACGCACCAGCGAACAGAGCCCGGAGGGCGGTTGGATCCGCACCTGGCTGGACACCGTGCTCGAGCTGCCGTGGAACGTCAAGACCGAGGACTCGACCGACCTCAAGGCCGCCCGCGAGATCCTCGACAACGACCACCACGGGCTGGAGGACGTCAAGGACCGCATCGTCGAATACCTGGCCGTGCGGGCCCGGCGGACCCAGCGCGGCATGACCGTCGTCGGCGGCCGCGGCTCCGGCGCCGTGATGGTGCTGGTCGGTCCGCCCGGTGTGGGCAAGACCTCGCTCGGCGAGAGCGTGGCACGCGCGTTGGGTCGCAAGTTCGTTCGCGTCGCCCTCGGCGGCGTGCGCGACGAGGCCGAGATCCGCGGGCACCGGCGCACCTACGTCGGCGCGCTGCCCGGTCGCATCGTGCGCGCGATCGGCGAGGCGGGATCGATGAACCCGGTGGTGCTGCTCGACGAGATTGATAAGCTCGGCTCCGACTTCCGCGGCGACCCCGCGGCGGCGCTGCTCGAGGTGCTCGACCCGGCGCAGAACCACACGTTCCGCGACCACTACCTGGATCTGGATCTGGACCTGTCCGACGTGGTGTTCCTGGCGACGGCCAACGTCGTCGAGAACATCCCCTCGGCGCTGCTGGACCGGATGGAGTTGGTGGAGATCGACGGTTACACCGCCGACGACAAGCTCGCCATCGCCCGCGACTTCCTGCTGCCGCGGCAGCGGGAGAAGGCCGCGCTGACCGAGGACGAGGTCACGGTGACCGAGGCTGCGCTGCGCAAGATCGCCGCCGACTACACCCGCGAGCCGGGCGTGCGGCAGTTCGAGCGACTGCTGGCCAAGGTGATGCGCAAGGTCGCCACCAAGATCGCCGAAGCCGAATCCGGCGGCGAAGCCCCGATCACGCCCGTCGTGGTCGACGAGGGCGATCTCGTTGAGTACCTTGGCCGTCCGCGGTTCCTGCCGGAATCGGCGGAGCGCACGGCGGTGCCGGGCGTGGCCACGGGCCTGGCCGTCACCGGCATGGGCGGCGACGTGCTCTACATCGAGGCGACCGCCACCGACGGCGAGCCCGGCCTGCAGCTGACCGGTCAGCTCGGCGACGTGATGAAGGAGTCGGCGCAGATCGCGCTGTCCTACGTGCGGGCCCACGCCAAGGAGCTCGGTGTCGACCCGGCGACGCTGGATCGCAAGATCCACGTGCACGTGCCTGCGGGCGCGGTGCCCAAGGACGGTCCGTCTGCGGGTGTCACGATGGTGACCGCGCTGGTGTCGATGGCGACCGGGCGCAAGGTGCGCGCCGATGTCGGCATGACCGGCGAGGTGACGTTGAATGGCCGGGTGCTGCCGATCGGCGGCGTCAAGCAGAAGCTGCTGGCCGCCCAGCGGGCCGGTCTGTCAACGGTTTTCATCCCGCAACGCAACGAGCCCGACCTGGACGACGTGCCGGCCGAGGTGTTGGAGACGCTGGACGTCAAGCTGATGACCGACGTCGCCGACATCGTCAAGCAGGCCCTGGAGCCGGTCGCCGCGCAGGAGACACCCGCGGCGGCCTGATCCCGGGCCGGGCCCCTCTCGAGTCTGCGCTGAGGGTCGTGATCGGAAAGCTCCGCACGACCCTCAGCGCAAGAATCAGGGCTACCGTCAGCCCATGGCCTACGACGAAGACCTCGCCAACCGAATCCGCGAACTCGTTGCCGCCGAACAGGGCGTCGAAGAAAAGCCCATGTTTGGCGGATTGGCGTTTCTGGTCAACGGCAACATGTCGGTGGTGGCCAGTGGCCACGGCGGGCTGATGGTGCGGGTACCGCGCGCCGAAACCGACAAATTGGTCGCCCGCGAACACGTCGAACCAATGGTGATGGCGGGCCGCGAGTTTCGCGGTTGGCTGCGCGTCACCGACGACGGCGTCAAGACCAAACGACAGCTGAAGTCGTGGGTGGACCGCGGCGTCGGCTACGCGAAATCGCTACCGCCCAAGTGAGCGCCAGGTTTCTCGATGGCAGCGACGGGTAAGCCCCCTCATATGGCACGGTCGACACACCAGCAGCTCGTTCGGCGCCTGATGAAGGCGGCGGGCACAACCTACGCCGAGGAGGCCGGCATCACGCTGCGCGACAAGCCGATGCCGCTGTTCCAGCTGCTGGCGCTGTGCATGCTGGCCAGCAAGCCGATCGACGCCGCCATCGCGGTGCAGGCCGCGCGCGAACTGTTCCGCGACGGCCTGCGCACTCCCAAGGCGGTGCTGGCGGCCGACCGCGACACCATGATCAAGGCGTTCGGGCGTGCCCATTACGTGCGCTACGACGAGAGCTCGGCCACCCGGCTGGCCGACATCGCGGCGAGTGTCCGCGACGAGTACGGCGGCGACCTGCGCGCATTGGCCAACACCCGCGACACTGATTACGTGAAGCGACAACTCAAGCGGTTCAAGGGAATCGGCGACACCGGGGCCGACATCTTCCTGCGCGAGGTACAGGACATATGGCCGTGGGCGCGGCCCTACTTCGACCGACGCGCCATCGACGGCGCGCAAGCTCTGGGTCTGCCCGCCGACTCCAAGGCGCTCGGCGCGCTCGCACCGCGCGACACGGCCAAGCTGGCCGCGGCGCTGGTGCGCGTCTCGTTGGACGACGACATGCGCGCCGACCTGGTCGCGTGATCCGCATCGGGACGTCCGGCTGGTCCTACGACCACTGGGTCGACGTCCTCTACCCCGCCGGACTGCCCGTCGCCAAACGGCTGGCCCGCTACGTCGAGGAGTTCGACACCGTCGAACTCAACGCCAGCTTCTACCGGTGGCCCCGCGATTCGGCGTTCGCCGGGTGGCGGCAGCGGTTGCCCGACGGATTCACCATGGCGGTCAAGGCGCATCGCGGGCTCACCCACTACCGCCGGCTCAAGTCCCCCGAACCGTGGGTCGAGCGATTCGAGCGGTGTTGGGCCGCGCTCGGCGACCGCGCCGAAGCGCTGCTGGTGCAGCTGCATCCGGAGCTGGCGCGTGACGACGCGCGACTCGACCACTTCCTGACGCTGATGCCGCCGTCGATCCCGGTCGCGCTGGAACTGCGCCACCCGTCGTGGAACGACCCCGCGGTGTTCGAACTGCTGGAACGGCACCGCGCCGCCTATGTGGTGATGAGCGGCGCCAAACTGGCGTGCATCCCGCGGGCCACCAGCGACCTCGTCTACATCCGCATGCACGGCCCCGAGCCGGCGTCGCTGTACACCGGCTCCTACACCGAGGACGACCTGCGGTGGTGGGCCGATCGCCTGCTGGAATGGCACGACGAAGGCAAGCGGGTCGACATCTATTTCAACAACGACATCGGCGGGCACGCGGTGCGCAATGCGCGGCGGCTCAAGGAGTTGGTGGCGGCGCGCTAGTCAGAGGCGCCGACGCCTGGCCCACTGCCGCGTCTTGAGCACATACCGCGGCAGCGTCGGCGGCCTTGGCCAGTCGTCGGGCCGGAAGTACGCGTCGGTGCCGCCGTCGACGAACACCACGCTGCCCACCAGAAAGTCGGCCGCCGGTGACAGCATGAACACCGCCCACTCGCCCAGCTGGGACGCGTCGCCGAACCCTCCCACGGGCACCGGAAACGATTCGATCTGCTTGCGTTCCGACGGGGTTTCCAGCTGCTCCTCCAGCAGCGGGGTGCGAATGGCGCCGGGCGCCAACGCGTTCAGGCGGATGCCCTCGCCCACCCAGTGCGGGGCGACGGCGGTGCGCCTGACCCAGTGCGTCAACGCGATCTTCGAGCCGGCGTAGGCGATCGGCGGGGCGAACTTGCGGAACCGCATGGCCACGCGCAACGCCTTTCCGGCATCGCCGTCGCGGAACGCTTTGATCAAACTGCGCGGCACCAGCGGCACGGTGGTCGTCGAATTGCTGGAGAACACAACGACCTTCGCATTGCCCGCGGTCGCGAGCGCCGGCTGCCACGCGGTCAGCAGTTCGGTGACCCCGAAGTAGTTCACCTCGATGATGAGCCGCGCCCGTTCCGCGCCAGCGGTGGGTCCCAGCCCGGCGGCCAGCACGGCGCCGTCGAACCGATTCTCCGCCAGCCCCAACACCCCCGACGCCGCCGACGCTCGGCCGTCCGGTGTCGACAGGTCGGCGATGACGTCGGCGTCGCGCAGGTCGACGCCGATCACCCGATGCCCGGCGTCGGTGAGCTTCTGCGCGACGGCCGCGCCCATGCCCGATGCCGACCCGGTGACCGCGTAGGTGCCCATGGAAGTGACCCTAGGGTGACCCGGTTGTCGGGCGGCGAAGGGGTTGGGGCACGCTGTTGAGTCAAATGCGCGCCATGGTCTTGCTCTGCGCTGCGGTGTTCACCGCGGCGGGCTGCTCCGGGGAACGCGTCGTCAACACCGGCGAGTGGGCGAACATCCCGACGCCCAGCACGTCGGTTACGCCCTCATTGCCGCCGACCAGCGTCGAACACCTGGCCGACGCCTCCGAATTCGCCGCGCATCCCGACGGCAGGCCGGAGGCGGGCTACTACTTCACCACGCCGAGCGGCCGCTGGCAGTGCGCCATCGTGCCGCGAGTGTGGGCCGGATGCCAGAACAGGGGCGGCTCGCTGGGCATCGCCGACGCGCCGCGCACGGTGCCCGACGCCGACGGCACACCGACCGCGCCGAACGCCATCGTGATCGGGCCGGACGGCGACGCCTATTTCACCGTTCTCGAACAACCCGGGTTCACGCTGGTGCCCGGCCCCGCCAAGAAGCTGGACTACAACCAGACCCTGATCGCGGCGCGGTTCCGGTGCAATGTGCAGGAGGCCACCGGGGTGTCCTGCCTCAGCGAGCAGAGCGGCAGGGGATTCACCTTCAGCGCCGACGGATACTCGCTGCAGTACGCCGAAGTGCCGCTCGACGCGCCCTGACGGGCGTAGCGTCGAACCATGTCGTCGAAATCGGGAACCTTCGTGATCGTCGGCGGTGGCCTCGCCGGAGCCAAGGCGGCTGAGGCTCTGCGGGACAAGGACTTCGACGGTGATGTCGTGCTGTTCGCCGCGGAGGAGCACTTGCCCTACGAGCGGCCACCGCTGTCCAAGGAATACCTCGCGGGAAAGAAGAAGCTCGGCGATTTCACCGCCGAGCCCGAACCCTGGTATCGCGACCACCACATCGACGTGCGGCTCGGCACGCCGGTGTCCGCGATCGATCCGCGTGGGCACGTCGTGCGGCTACCGGACGACAGCACGGTGCACTACGACAAGCTGCTGCTGGCCACCGGCTCGTCGCCGCGCCGACCACCCATTCCCGGCGCCGACGCCGAACGCGTGCACTATCTGCGCACCATCGACGACGCCGACGCCCTCGACCGCGCCCTGGCCGAGGCCGGGTCGCTGGCGATCGTCGGTGGCGGCTGGATCGGCCTCGAGGTGGCCGCTGAGGCGCGCCGACGGGGGCTTGACGTCACCGTCGTGGAGGCCGCTGAGCTGCCGCTGCTCGGCGCGCTGGGCAGGGAGGTCGCCGAGGTGTTCGCCAAGCTGCACCGCGATCACGGCGTCGACCTGCGGGTCGGGGCCAGCGTGGAGGAGATCACCACCGCCGAGGGCGCCGCGACCGGGCTGCGCCTGGGCGACGGCTCCACGGTCGAGGCCGACGTGGTGCTGGTCGCAGTCGGCGCCGCACCCAACACCGAACTCGCCAAAGCTGCGGCCCTGGCCATGGCGCCCGACGGCGGTGTGCTCGTCGACTCGTCGCTTCGCACCAGCGACCCCGACGTCTATGCCGCGGGCGACATCGCCTCGGCGCGTCATCCCCTGTTCGACGCGCATGTGCGCACCGAGCACTGGGCCAACGCGCTCAAGCAGCCGGCGTTCGCGGCCGCGGGCATGCTCGGCCAGCCCACCGAGTACGCCGAGCTGCCGTACTTCTTCACCGACCAGTACGACCTCGGGATGGAGTACGTGGGGTACGCGCCGGACTACGACCGCGTCGTGTTCCGCGGCGACGTCGACGGCCGCGAGTTCGTCGCGTTCTGGCTCGACGGCGACAGCCGGGTGCTGGCCGGCATGAACGTCAACGTCTGGGACGTGCTCGACGACGTCAAGGCGTTGGTCCGGTCGCGCAAACCCGTCGACGCCGACAAACTCGCCGACCCGCAGCAGCCGCTGAATACCCTTATCTGAGCGTGGCCGTTCCGTCGGCGCGCACCGTCACCGCGGCGCCGGCGATGTCCTCGCGGACCGTGGTCGCGGCTTCGTCGGCATCGGCGATCACGGCGAGCGTGCGCGCGTCCTCCGGCGTGCGGACCGCCAGAAACGCCTTCTCGGGTGCGCCGTCGCGGTCGAACGGGGTGGTCCATGACTCGACGGTGCCGACGCCGGCCCACTCGACCTCGGCCTTCCGCGTCGGCTCGGCGTCGACGGCAGATTGCGCGTCCTCCCAACGGAATTCGTGCGGCGGCGGCTCGGACCCGTAGACGCCGAAGCTGTGCTTGGTGAGGAAGCCGCCGTTGGCGGTGATCAGGCCGAGCCGCGCCGAAGTGCCCGCCAATCGTTCGGCCATGGTCGCGATCGAGTGCGTGACGTAGTTGTTCCACGGACCGCCCGCGAACGTCAGACCGCCGGTGACGGTCAGCGGGCGGGCCGGATCCGCCAGCGGCAGCCCCAGTTCGGCGGCGGCCACCTGTACCGCCGACGGGAAGCAGGAGTACACGTCGACGAGGTCGATGTCGTCGACGCCGACACCCGCCAGCTCCAGCGCGCGGCGCCCCGCGATCCGGATGGCCGGTGACCGGTAGAACTCCAGGCGTTCACCGATCGCGTACGTGTCGTGGGAGTCGGTGCCGGCATACGGGAACACCCAACGGTCCCTCGGGATCTGGAGTTGGTCAGCCTTCTCCGCGGCGGCCACGAGAATGGCCGCGCCCTGATCGACCATGTTGTTGGAGTTCATCAGCTTGGTGTAGGGCCAGCTGATCATCCGGTTGCCCTCGTTCGGCTGCCAGATCTGTTCGGCGGTCAGCGGTGTCCGACTCCACGCGTGCGGATTGTGTTGGGCCACTTCGCTGAACTGCGCCCACAGCGCCCCGATGCGGCGGCGATGCTCGTCGACGGACTCCCCCGCACTGATCCGCAGCGCCTGTTCGAACATCGGGTACACATGGGCAGGCAGGTTCAGCTGGATCCGCAACTCGGCCGGACCCACCATCGGCAGATCCTCGTTGGCGCCCTCGGCGAACGGCACCGACTCGTCCTGGCTGGTCCACGTCGGCTTGAGCCCGCGGTTGCGCAGCCTCATGCGGGTGCGGAACGCCTCGGCGCCCGCGATCAGCACGAGGTCGGCCCGGCCTGCCTGAATGTCCAGGCACGCCCGATTGACCAGCGTCTGCGGAACGTTGCCACCCGGACCGGTGTAGCCGGTGGCGGCACCGTCGGCGTGGATGCGTTGTGCGAGTAGAAGGCCGGGGTCGCGGTAGCGCCAGGACAGGATGTTGACGACGCGCACCGAGTCGACGGCCTGCAACACCCGGGGGTCGGCGGCTTCGCATGCCGCCGCCGCCATCAGGTCGATCGGCTCGACGTCGGGGTTCTCGTCGTGCTGGTTGACCTGGCCGTAGCCGACCAGCACCGGGGTTCTGGGATCGGTCACGGTTTCGCTCCCGCGGCGGCATCGGATTCGGCGGCGGGTTCTCTCGCGGTGAACACCGCGCCTGCGGCGGTCAGGCGGTCGATCTCCGCGCTGTCGAGGGCCAGCAGCTTCTGGCAGATCTCGCGGGTGTGTTCGCCGGGCATCGGCGCGGGACGGGTCTCGGCCTGCGGGATGTGTGCGTAGCGTGCGGGCCTGGTTTCGGCCGGGATGGGGTGGTCGAACAGCGGATGGGTCATGTCTGTGAACAACTTCCGGTGGCGCAGAACGGGATCGGCGAGCACGTCGATCGCGCGGTTCATGGGCGCGGCGGGCACACCGGCGCGCTGCAGTGCCTCGGCGACGGCATCCTTCTCCCGCGTTGACGTCCACGGCTCTACCGCCTCGATGAGGCCCGCGCGGTCGACGGGCAGCTCGGAAGCGCCGATCACGTCCGCCAGCGCGCGGCGGTCCTCGGCGGAGCGCAGCGAGATCACGCACCACTCGTCGTCTCCCGCGCAGGCGAACACCCCGTGCACGGTCGCGTCGTCGGCGACCGTGAGACCCGCCGCCTGCGCGGCGTCGGTGACATAGCGGGCAGCGAGCTGGTTCACGGCCACCTCGGCCTGCGAGATGTGCACGTGTGCACCGGTTCCCGAGCGCTCGCGACCGATCAGCGCCGCCAGCGCCGCCAAGGCGGTGACGCGCGCGGCGACGTGGTCGGGGAAGATCGTCGTCGCGTCGAAGAAACCGGATTCCGAACCGGAGGCGTCATCAGACGTCCACAGCTTGGTGATGCCGGTGGTGGCGCGGACCAGCGGGCCGTAGCCCATCCGTTCGCTCCACGGGCCGCTCGCCCCGAACGCGCTGCTTTCGGCCAGCACGATGCGGGGATTCAGCTCACGCAGTCGCTCGTAGGAAAAGCCAAGGGAAGCAAGGGTTCCCGGCCTGAAGTTGGCGAACACGGCGTCGGCCTCGGCGACCAGCCTGGCGAAGATCTCGGCGCCTTCGGGATTGCGCAGATCCAGTCCCAGCCCGTACTCGTTGCGGTGGGTCAGCGCCCACGATCGGCTCATCACCTGACCGGGCGGGGTCTGCCGCAAGCCGTCGGGATAGGCGGCGCTTTCCACCTTGACCACCTCGGCGCCGAGATCGGCGAACAGGCGGCCGAGTTCGCCGCCTGCGACGATCACGCCGAGGTCCAGGATGCGCAACCCGTGGAACGGCCGGCCGCCGCTTGTTGCGGCGGTGGACACGTCGAGTCGCGGTGTGCGCCACGCCGGTTCGCCCCCTTCTGACAGGGGCTGAATTAATCCGCGGTGGCGGCCGTCGACCACGAACGCGCCCACCGGCACGGTCACGTCGACTCCGGGAGCGATGGCGGTCTCGGTCAGGGCTCCGACCGAGCGGAAGTGGTTCGAGTTCAGTGTCTCTGCCGGGCTGAGCACCGCGGCGATGGGCACCCCGCGCGACTGCCCTTCGGCCACCAGTTCGTCCATCCTCCGGTCGGCGAACAGCTCGGCGATCGCCGCGTTGATCTCGCGGGAGGCGGCGTAGCGCGCGGCGATGGTGTCGAACTTGGGATCGCGGAACTGCTCCGGTTCACCGAGCCACGCCCGCATGCCGCGCCATTGCCGCGGCGACAGCAGGCACACTCGCACGTGGCCGTCGCGGCAGCCGAAAATCGGGTAGATCTGCTGGTTGCGCGGCCGGCCGCGCCACAGCTCATCGGTGGGCTTGCGTCCGACCGCGGCCTGCCCCTCGGATCCGAACGGCGGGTCGAGCGACTGCACCACGGCTTCGAAGCGGGAGAAGTCGATGTAATCGCCTGTGCCGTAACGCAATCGATGAAAGTAGGCCGCCAGCGCGGCCCACGCCGCCTGACCCGCCGCGGTGGCCGAGGCGATGCCGATCGGCGGGAGCACCGGGCGCCCGAACGTGGGACCGGACCGCGACAGCGCCGTCGACAACGCATAGAACACCGCGTCGGTCCCGCACCAGGACGCACGCGGGCCGTCGACGCCGAAGTCGGAGACCGCCATCGCGACCAGATGCGGGTGACGCCGCCACAGTTCGGCGCACGACGTGCCGAACGCCGCGGCCAGCCCGTCGTCCACCACGATGTCGGCGTCGGCGGCCAACGCCAACAGGCGGTCGCGGTCGGCGCCCGGGTCGAGTACGCAGCCGCGCTTGTTGGCGTTGTCGAGCGTGAACGGCACGCTGACCCCCGCAACGGCTGGCAGCCGACGGCGGGAGGCGCTGCCGCCGGGCGGCTGCACCTTGATGACCTCGGCGCCGAGGTCGGCGAACAGCCGCGTCACCGCGTCGGCTTCGCCATCACACAGATCGAGCACCCGCAGTCCCGCCAACAGCACGACAGCCAGGCTAGTGCTTGGCCCGAACGGATCCGGGTACCACTTCGTCGACGGAAACGTCTGACCGAAAATCTCACGCCGTTCACCCACCGCAACGAACATGGTTCCGATGAGCACCTCGATGAGCACCAACCACCCCGCCTCGACCGCACCGCGGCTGCCCGATGACGAGCTCAACCTGATCGACGCCTACTGGCGGGCCGCCAACTACCTCTCCGTCGGCCAGATCTACCTGCTGGACAACCCGCTGCTGCACGAGCCCCTCACGCCCGAGCACATCAAGCCGCGGCTGCTCGGGCACTGGGGCACCACGCCGGGCCTCAACCTGATCTACGCCCACCTCAACCGCATCATCCGCAACCGCGACGCCAACGTCATCTACATCACCGGGCCCGGCCACGGCGGACCGGGGCTGGTGGCCAACGCCTATCTCGAAGGGACCTACAGCGAGGTCTACTCCGCCATCGGCGAAAACGTCGACGGCCTGCGGAAGCTTTTCCGCCAGTTCTCATTTCCCGGCGGCATCCCCAGCCACGTGGCGTCCGAGACACCAGGATCCATCCACGAGGGCGGTGAACTGGGCTATGCGCTGGTACACGCATACGGCGCGGCGTTCGACAACCCCGACCTGGTGGTCGCCTGCGTGATCGGCGACGGCGAGGCCGAAACCGGTCCCCTGGCCGCCAGCTGGCACTCCAACAAGTTCCTCAACCCGGTCACCGACGGCGCGGTGCTGCCGATCCTGCACCTCAACGGCTACAAGATCGCCAACCCGACGGTGCTGGCCCGCATCCCGCACGACGAACTCGAGGCGCTGCTCGCCGGATACGGCTACCGGCCGATCACCGTGGCCGGCGACGACCCTGCCAACGTGCACCAACAGCTGGCCGTCGCCTTCGACGAGGCCTTTGACCAGATCGCCGCCATCCAGCAGGCCGCCCGGGTGGACGGCGAGACGCAGCGCCCGCGCTGGCCGATGATCGTGCTGCGCACGCCGAAGGGATGGACCGGCCCGCGGCAGGTCGACGGCAAGCCGGTGGAGGGCACGTGGCGGTCGCATCAGGTGCCGCTGGCGGAGACCCGGAACAACAAGGAACACCTGGCCCAACTCGAGGAGTGGCTGCGCAGCTACCGGCCCGACGAACTGTTCGACGACACCGGCGCGCTGCGTCCGCAGCTGCGCGCCATCGCCCCGGAAGGGACGCGGCGGATGAGCGCCAATCCGCACGCCAACGGCGGGCTGCTGCTGCGCGACCTCGACCTGCCCGACTTCCGCGACTACGCCGTCGCCGTCGACAAACCCGCCGCCGAAACCTCAGAGGCGACGCGGGTGCTCGGCACCTTCCTACGCGACGTCATCGACCGCAACCGCGACCGGTTCCGCCTGATGGGTCCCGACGAGACCGCGTCGAACCGGCTGTCGGCGGTGCTGGAGTCCACCGACAAGACCTGGCTCGCCGAGATCGATCCCGTAGACGAGGACCTCGCCCCGTCGGGCCGGGTGATGGAGGTGCTGTCCGAGCACCTGTGTCAGGGCTGGCTCGAGGGCTATCTGCTGACCGGCAGGCATGGGTTGTTCAACTGCTACGAGGCGTTCGTGCACATCGTCGACTCGATGCTCAACCAGCACGCCAAGTGGCTGTTCAGCAGCTCGGAGATGACCTGGCGGCGGCCGATCGCGTCGCTGAATTACCTTCTGACGTCACATGTCTGGCGCCAGGACCACAACGGCGCGTCCCATCAGGACCCCGGCTTCATCGACCACGTCGCCAACAAGAGGCCCGAGGTGGTGCGGGTCTACCTGCCGCCGGACGCGAACACGCTGCTGTCGGTGGCCGACCACTGCCTGCGCAGCAGGCACTACGTCAACGTCATCGTCGCGGGCAAGCAACCCGCCCTGACCTACCTGACCATGGACGAGGCGATCGCGCATTGCACTCGCGGACTTGGCATTTGGGAATGGGCCAGCAACGCCACCGGTGTGCCCGACGTCGTGCTGGCCTGCGCCGGGGACATCCCGACCCTCGAGACGCTCGCGGCCGCCGACATCCTGCGCCGCGAGCTGCCCGACCTTGCGGTGCGGGTGGTCAACGTCGTCGACATCATGCGGCTGCAGCCGGACTCCGAACATCCGCACGGGCTGTCCGACCGCGAGTTCGACGCCGTGTTCACCCCCGACAAGCCGGTGATCTTCGCCTATCACGGCTATCCGTGGCTGATCCACCGGTTGACGTATCGGCGCACCAACCACGCGCAGATGCACGTCCGCGGGTTCAAGGAGCGCGGCACGACGACGACGCCGTTCGACATGGTGATGCTCAACGACCTGGACCGCTTCCACCTGGTGATGGACGTCATCGACCGTGTCGACGGGCTCGGCACCAAGGCGGCGACGCTGCGTCAGCGGATGGCCGACGCGCGATTGAACGCCCGGCGCTACACCCGCGAGCACGGCGAAGACGACCCGAACATCTCGGGCTGGACGTGGGACTCTGGCTTCCGCGCGTCGGAAGCGACATCGATGGCGCAGGACACGGGTGACAACGAGTGACGTTCGGTGCGCTTTCTGGCGTCGGTAGACTCGGCGGGGTGTCCGACCACGCAGTGACCACGCATCCCGCGGTAGCTCAGTTGTCGGCCCTTCATCATTTCCGCACCTACATCGACATCGGCATCGTCGTAGTGGTGCTTGCCATCACCAACCTGATCGCGCACTTCACCACGCCGTGGGCCAGTATCGCGACAGTGCCCGCGGCGGCCGTCGGCCTGCTGCTTCTGGTGCGGTCGCGCGGTCTGGGCTGGGCCGAACTCGGGCTGAGCCGCGAACATTGGAAGTCAGGTGTCGGCTATGCGGTGGCGGCCGTGGCCGTCGTGCTGTCGGTGATCGCCGTCGGGGCGCTGCTGCCGTGGACCCGGCCGATGTTCATGAACAACAACTACGCCACGCTGTCCGGCGCGTTGATCGCGTCGATGATCATCATCCCGTTGCAGACCGTGATCCCCGAGGAGTTGGCGTTCCGAGGGGTGCTGCACGGCGCGTTGAATCGGGCGTGGGGCTTCCGGGGCGTCGCGGCGGCCGGCTCCCTGCTGTTCGGGTTGTGGCACATCGCCACCTCGTTGGGCTTGACCAGCAGCAACGTCGGGTTCACCCGCATCTTCGGCGGCGGCCTGTTGGGCACGGTCGCCGGGGTGGTACTGGCGGTGGCGGCGACCGCGGTGGCCGGCTTCGTGTTCACCTGGCTGCGGCGCCGCAGCGGCAGCCTGATCGCCCCGATCGCGCTGCACTGGTCGCTCAACGGGCTCGGCGCGTTGGCGGCGGCGCTGGTGTGGCACCTGTCAACCTGAACGCGCCTGCCGCTTGCGGGCCCTGAACTGCCGGTTCTTCAGCTTGTTGCCGCACGAGGCCATGTCGCACCACGTGCCGCCGTGGTTGCGGGACTGGTCGTAGAAGGCCCACCGGCACTCGTCGTTGCCGCAGGCCTTGAGCCGCGCCCAGGTGCCGTCGCGCTGGGCGTCGCGGACGATCAGGAGCAACTCCACCAGCCGAGCGGGCACAGTATCGCCGGTGGCCGACAACATGATTTCGCCGTGCTCGCCCAGGTCGGAGCGCGCCGCGCCGACGGCCGCGACCTGGCGCAGCGGCGCGATGGCCTTGGCGCCCGGCGGCGGTCCGCCGGCGTTGTGCACGAGCATCGCGCGCAGCGCCTCCCGGACGCCGCGCACAAGCGCGAGATCGTCGGGCCCGACGTCGGCGCCCGGCGCGGCGAAACCGTTGTCGACCAGCCACGGCACCGCATCGGCGGGATCGGCCAACCGGTCCGGACCCGTCGGCAATTCGAGGGTGTTGACCAGGGCCTGAACGCGGTTCAGCGGCGGCGGCGCCGGTTTGGACTCGGTGTCGCCCAGCCAGTGACCATGCGGCGATGACATGCCCCCAGTCTAAATTTTCATGACCGGTAAATCAATTTGACTAGTCATGCATGACCTGTGTAACGTGTTTGACAGTCACACAGTAGAAACGAAACAGGTACGGAACGGATTAGCCACCATGACTGAGAACAGGATGTCGCTCGGGTTTCTGTCGGAGGCGCAGCGCCAGGATGTGCGCCGGGAAGAGGTGGTTCGCGCTCCCCTGACCAAGCGCATCGCCGCGCGCTTGTGCGCAGGCAAGTTCGACCGCATGCTCGCCGTGGGAGTGCCTGCCCCAGCGGGCAGCGCCTTGGCCGCACACGCCGCGCGATTGACGTCGTTCGACGAACGTGTAGGCCTGGCCCGCACGCTGCGCTCGGTCCTGGACGCCGGCGACAGGAACGCGCCGATGTCGGCGCGGGTTCCGCTCAACGCGCGCAACATCGCCGCAGCGCGCCAGCGCATCGAAGAGATCGCCCTGCGGCTGCACTCGCCGCTGCCGGTGAGCGCGCGCGGCATGGCCCGGCTGCGGCTGTTGCTCTCCGACGGCACCGGCCCGCTGTATCGATACGGGCACGGCGACCTCGATGGTCGGCTCGGCGCGGCACTCGCGGCGCTGTGAGCGGGTTAAACGCGTAGCACGGCGGCGCCTGCGATACGTCCGGCGGCCAGATCGGTCAGCGCGTCTTCGGCCCGGTCCAGCGGATACTCCGGCGTCGTGACGGCGATGCGGTGCCGCCCGGCGAAAGCGAGGAAGTTGCGGGCGTCCTCGCGGGTGTTGGACGTCACCGAACGAATCTGCCTCTCGTAGAACAGGTGTCGCTCGTAGTTCAGGACCGGGATGTCGCTGAGGTAGATGCCGGCGACGGAAAGCGTGCCACCGCGGTCGAGCGCCTCGAGCGCGGGCAGCACCAACTCGCCCACCGGAGCGAACAATATCGCCGCGTCCAACTTCTCCGGCGGTGGCTCGTCGGCACCCTGGGCCGAGGCCGCCCCCAGCGCCAGCGCCAACTCGCGGGCGTGTTCGCCGCGGGTCATCACATGCACCTCGGCACCCTGCGCCAGCGCCACCTGAGCGGTGATGTGGGCGCTGCCGCCGAAGCCGTAGATCCCCAGCCGGCCACCCGGGGGCAACTCGGCGCGTATGAGCGCGCGATAACCGATGATGCCCGCACACAACAACGGCGCCAGCTCGGTATCGCTATAGCCCTCCGGCAGCGGGAGCGCGAAAGCGGCTGGGACCGTGGTGAATTCGGCATAGCCACCGTCGGCGTCCCAACCGGTGTAGCGGGAATTCGGGCACAGGTTCTCGTCGCCGCGCAGGCAGAACTTGCACTGCCCGCAGGTGTGTCGCAGCCAGGCGATGCCGACGCGATCGCCGACCTTGAACTCGCCTTCGGTGTCGGGCCCGAGCGCGACCACCTCGGCGACGACCTCGTGCCCGGGAATGACATTCGGCCGGTGCACCGGCAGGTCTCCTTCTGAGACATGCAGATCGGTGCGGCACACGCCGCATGCCTGCACCGCGACCAGCAACTCGCCCGCCGCCGGCGTGGGCACGTCCACGGTGACGCGGTCCAACGGGTGCGTGCTCATCGGGCCGGGGCGACGAACCTGCCACGCGGTCATCGACGTGCCGGTACTCATATGTTCATGGTGACGCACGGCGGCCCGGCCGTCGATAACGCCGTGCGCCAACGGGTTAGCTCGTCACACCTTCTTGCGCTGGACCATGCCGACGATCCACAGGAGAATCACCGCACCCAGGATCGCGGTGAACAGCGTGAACCACCAGCCGCCAGAGGCGGTGTCGAGGAAGAAGCTCAGCAGGAACCCGCCGATCAGCGCACCGATGACGCCGATGACGATGTTCATCAGAATGCCTGAGCCGCTGCCCTTGACGATCTTGCCGGCGATCCATCCGGCGATTGCTCCGATGATGATGTAGCCGATCCAGCCGACGCTGGTCAGTGTCGTTGACCGAGCGAGAAACTCGGTTGCTGCCATCGCATCCATGTCGCGATCTCCTGCCTGTCGCGGCCGCTGGGCCACTTCCGATACTTTCGGTATACGCCCGCCGCATAACATTTCGACCGCCGATTGGGACACGATCGACTCGGCCGCGCACGAAAACGGCCGACCCCGTCAACGGGATCGGCCGCATTCGTCCAAGCTGTCAGCTCGGCGGCAGCATCTCCGGCGCGGTCGCCGGGTCCACCGGGACACCCACGCCTACCGGCGGACGCGCGGGCGGCGCGTTCGGATCAGGCGGCGGGGCGTTCGGATCGGGCGGCGGCGGCGGCGCGTTCGGGTCCGGCGGCGGCGGTGGTGGCGGCGGCGCGTACGGCCGGATCGACTGCGCCAGCGTGGTGGCGGCGCCCTTGTCGATCGGGTTGTTCGCCGAGCCCAACCACACCACGAACCAGCGCTCGTTGCGCTGACCGCGCGGCGTCAGCGGCTGTCCCGGCGCGACCGTCGGGGTTGCGTTGCCGACGACACCGGCCCAGATCTGGCCGTTCGGCTTGTTCGTGTCGGTGAACTTGACCTCGTACGACGAGAATGCGCCCGGCATGTCACCGGCGGTCAGCGCCCCGTTCTCCTGGTTGATCCGGGTGCCGGGGAACGGCATGAAGAACTCGCCCATGTCGGAGGCCAGCCGCGTTGCCGCCTTGGCGTTGTCCGGCTCGGCGCCCGCGAACAACTTCATGTCCAGCCTGCCGAGCAGGATGCTGGTGTCGTTGGCCGGTTGCGGGTTGCCGGGCTCGGCGGGCGCTTCCCCTTCCGGGCGCTCCTTGGTCAGCAGCGCCTGGCCGTAGGACAGCTGGGTGGCGTCGGAGACCTTCCAGCCCCCGGGCACCACATAGCTGAACCCGCCCGCGGCGTTGTCGACCCGGCCGGGTTCGGGCGCGGGCGCCGCTTCGGCGTTGGGTGGAGCGTTCGGATCGGCCGGCGGTGCGTTCGGGTCGGCCGGCGGCGGAGCCTCAGCCGGTGCCGGTGCCGGTGCCGGAGCCGCGGCAGGGGGCGGCGCGTTGGGGTCCGCGGGAGGGGGCGGCGCCGGGGCGTTCGGGTCCGGCGGCGGACCTTGCAAGAACGTGTTACCCGACGGCGGCGGCGGGGCCGGCGACGGCGACGGTTCGGGTTCGGCCTGAGCCACCGAAGGCAGCGTGAGCGCCACCACCGTGGCACCGGTCAGCGTGGCCATCGCCAGCGTCTTCGTTCGACGCTTGCGGTCTTGCGGGTGTGCATCCGGCTCATGCATGGAGACGAAACTACAGTGTTGCTGGCGTGACGCAAGTGTGCGGCGGTCTCAGAGTGTCAATCTGTGAAATTGCTGGCAGTGCAATAAGAACAGCTAGCGTCTATACGGCAAATTGCTGGCATGACAGAGTCCCCGCGCGGCGGCGCGAGGTTGTCGCCAATTACGTCGGCGCCTCCCCGCGCGCCGTTACGGCCGGATGGACACTGATCTCTTGGGCCTTCACCGAGAAGTAGACCCGCTCCCCCGGCGCCAACCGTAGTTCAGCGACCGACTCGGCGGTGATATCGGCCGCCAGGCCGGGCGCGCCGTCGGGCTGGCGGTCGCTGCGCACCCGGATGGCGGGCCCGCTGCTGTCCAGTTCGGCCACCACCAGCTCGACAGTGTTGCGCGCGCTGCCGTGCGGTTTGTCGCGGTAGACGGCGACGGCCGCCGGGCGGAACACCGCGACGGCGGGCCGGCCCGCCACCACATCGGCGGCCGCCGTGCCGTGCCAGCTCGCGCCCCACTCGGTGGTCAGCGTGCCGTCCGGCCCTGCGGTGCCACTGACCAGATTCACCCCAGCGAACCGCGCGCCGAAGTGGCTGCGCGGTGCGGCCAGAACCGCTGCCGTGGTACCGCTTTCGACGATTCTCCCGGCCTCCAGGATGGCGACGCGGTCGGCCAGGGTCAGCACATCGACCAGGTCGTGAGTGATCAGCACCGCCGATCGGCCGTCGCGAGTCAGCGTCTCCCGCAACACCTTTCGCATCGCTGTTGCGGCGTTCACGTCAAGGCCTGCCAGCGGCTCGTCGAGCAGCAACGCGAGCGGCTCGGCCGCCAGCGCACGCGCCAGCGCCACCCGCTGCGCCTGCCCGCCGGACAGCTCGCGCGGCTTGCGGTCGGCGAGGTCGGCGGCGTCGACCTGGGCGAGCCACTGCGCGGCCGCGGCGCGGGCTTGCCGGCGCGGGCGCTTGCCGTGTCCGCTGCGCGGCGCGAAAGCCACGTTGGCGGCGACGCTCAAATGCGGAAACAGCAGCGCCGCCTGCAGCAGCAACCCGACCCGGCGCGCGTGGGTTGCGACGAACACGCCGGCATCGGTGTCGGTCAGCACACGCTCGCCGAGCCGCACAACGCCGCGATCCGGTCGCAGCAGGCCCGCGATCACATGCAGCGCGGTGGTCTTGCCCGCGCCGTTGGGCCCGAGAAGGGCCAGCACTTCGCCTGCGGCGACGTCGAATTCGACGTCGATCCCCCGCCGCTCGACGACGGCACGCAGATACAGGTCGGTCATGTCACGCTGCCCGATCGCAGTCGGCGCGCGCCCAACCCGAACACCACGACGGCCGCGACCGCGACCAACAACACCGACAACGCGACGGCCGCGTCGGCGTCGGTTTCGCGCTGCAGGTAGATCTCCAGCGGCAGCGTCCTGGTGACACCTTCACGCGAACCCGCGAAGGTCAGCGTCGCCCCGAATTCGCCGAGCGAGCGGGCGAACGCCAGCACCGCCCCCGAGGCGAGACCGGGCGCCAGCAGCGGCAGCGACACCCGCCACCACACCGTCGTCGGCCTGGCGCCCAGCGTGGCCGCCACCACGTCGTAGTCGTTGCCCGCCGTGCGGGCGGCGCCCTCCATCGCGATCACCAGAAACGGCAGCGACACAAAGGTTTGCGCCAGCACCACCGCCGTCGTGGTGAACGCGATCCGGATACCCGCCGCGTCCAGATACTGGCCGATCAGTCCCAGCCTGCCGAACGCGTAAAGCAGCGCGATGCCGCCCACCACCGGTGGCAGCACGAGAGGCAGCAGCAGCAGCGAGCGCATCAACTGCACGGCGCGGCCGTCGTTGCGGGCCAGCACCAGCGCCAGCGGAACACCGAACAGTACGCACAGCAGCGTGCTGGCACTCGCGGTTTTCAGGCTCAAAACCAAAGCGGTGCGCGAGGATTCGCTACCGATCAGCGTCCAGAACTGCGGCCAATCCACCTTCGCGACCACCGCGACCAACGGCACCACAACAAACAGTGCCCCGACCGCCGCGGGGAGATAGATCCACCGCGGTAGCGTCAAGGTTTCCCGAAACCCGCCTCGGACAGCACCTTTTGACCGTACTCACCCGTCACCGTCTCGACGAACTTCTTCGCCAGATCCTTCTGCGGCGCGTCCTTGAGCACCGCGATGGGATAGGTGTTCACGGCGGCGCCTGATTCGGCGATCTCCACGGTCGCCACCTTGTCGCCCGCGGCGCGCGCGTCGGTGACGTACACGACGCCCGCGTCGGCCTGGCCGCTGGTCACCTTGTTGAGCACGTCGGTCACCGACGACTCCTCGCTGACCGGGTTCAGCTGGGTGCCCGTCGCCGCCTCGATCTTCTCGGTCGCCGAACCGCACGGCACCTGCGCGGCGCACACCACCACCGACACATCCGGCTTGGTGAGATCGGCGAACGAGGCGATCTGCTGCGGGTTGCCGGGTGCGGTGACGATCGTCAACACGTTGGACGCGAAGTTCACCGGCTCGCCGTCGACGAGGTCGGCCTGCTCGGCCTTGACCATGTTGTTGGTGTCGGCGGATGCGAACACCTCAGCGCCGGCACCCTGGACCAGCTGCGTGACGAGGTCGGAGGAACCGGCGAAGTTGAACTCGACCGACGCGTCCGGGTTGTCGGTCTTGAACTGCTCGCCGATCTCAGTGAACGAATCCTTCAACGATGCGGCGGCGAAAACGGTGATCGTGTTCTGCGATTCCTCCTCCGACGAGCTACAGCCGACCAGCAACAGGACAGCGGCGAGGACGAGAGACAACGAGGAGGATTTCGGCACGGCCAAACCCTAGGTCACCGACGTATTGCGATGCGAAATCGACGAGAAATCACTGCATAGCCCTCACGCGAGTCGGGTTTCGCCATATAGCTACCGTCCAGTAACATCGTCGGCGGATCGCCCCATGACGCGCGGGGATCCCCCGCTGACAGGAGGTATGGCGATGGAGGTGCTGGTCACCGGCGGAGACACCGATCTGGGCCGCACAATCGCAGAGAGCTTTCGCGACGCAGGCCACCGCGTCGTGATCAGCGGCGCCCGCCGCGACGACCTGGAGGTCGCCGCCAAGGAGCTCGACGTCGACGCGATCGTATGCGACAACACCGACCCGGCCAGCCTCGAACAGGTCCGCAGCCTGTTCCCGCACCACCTGGACACGATCGTCAACGTGCCCGCCCCGATGTGGGACGCCGGCGACCCGCGCACGTTCTCGTTGGCCGACCATGCCGCGGCCTGGCGGCACGCCCTGGACGCCACGCTGCTCTCGGCGATGCTGACGGTGCAGGTCGTCGGCGATCACCTGCGCTCGGGCGGCTCGATCATCAGCGTCGTCCCCGAAAACCCCCGCGACGGCAGCGCCGACGCCGCCATCAAGGCGGCGCTCGCGAACTGGACCCAGGGACAGGCCACCCATTTCGGCACCCGCGGCATCACCGTCAACACCGTCGCGTCGGGCCGCCGCGCCCAGGAGGGTTATGCGGGCATCGGCAGCGAGGCGCCGGTCGCCTCGGAGATCGCAAAGCTGGCCCTGTTCCTGAGCACGCCCGCTGCGCGGCACATCACGGGACAGACCATGCACGTCAGCAACGGCGCCCTGGCTCACCTCGGCTGACCTGCGCGATTATTCCCCCGTTCGCCCCAAGCTAAACGGGGTGACCGCCCCGCTTGACTGTGGTTACGTGAACGCCGTGACGATCAAACTCGGCTACCAGATCCCGAACTTCTCCTACGGCACTTCAGTCAGCGAGCTCTTTCCGACGGTCATCTCTCAGGCGCAGGAAGCCGAGGCCGCGGGCTTCGACTCAGTGTTCCTGATGGACCACTTCTACCAACTGCCCGGCCTCGGGGCGCCCGAGGAGCCGATGCTCGAGGCCTACACCGCGCTGGGCGCGCTGGCCACGGCGACCGAACGGCTGCAGCTGGGCACCTTGGTCACCGGCAACACCTACCGCAACCCCACGCTGCTGGCCAAGGTCATCACCGCGCTCGACGTCATCAGCCAGGGCCGCGCCATCCTCGGCATCGGCACCGGCTGGTTCGAGCTGGAGCACGACCAGCTCGGCTACGAGTTCGGTACGTTCACCGAACGGTTCAACAAGCTCTACGAGGCGCTGGAGATCATCGTGCCGATGATCTCCGGTGAGCGCCCGACGTTCTCCGGCAAGTACTACCGGACCCAGGAAGCCCTCGCGAATCCCCGCTTCCGCGAACGCATTCCGCTGATGATCGGTGGCAGCGGCGAGAAGAAGACCATCCCCCTGGCGGCGCGCCAGTTCGACCACCTCAACATCATCGCCGGCTTCGACCAGCTGGCCGACAAGGTGGCCGCCAAGAACCGGGCCTGCGAGGAGATCGGCCGCGACCCCGCCACGCTGGAGACCAGCGCCCTGATCACAGTGGTGATCGACGACAAGGCCACCGACGACATGATCCCCGAAGCCATGAAGGGCCGCATGGTCGTCGGCAGCGCCGAGCGGGTGACCGAGCAGATCAAGGCCAATGTGCTGGACAAAGGCATCGACGGCGTCATCGTCAACATGCCGCTCACCGGCCACCAGCCCGGCGCCGTCGCCGCCGCTAGCAAAGCGCTGAAAGCCGCCCTGGAGGGTTAAACACGCTTTAACGTGGCAAATCTCACCCGTATGAGTGCTCTCGCAAGGATGGGGGCGACTACGGTAGACGCTGAATAGAACGTGAAGCCGTTCGAGGAGCAGCAGCTGATGAGCCACCCGGGAGCGACCCCGTCCGACCGGCACAGAGTCGTGGTGATCGGATCGGGTTTCGGCGGTTTGACCGCGACGAAGGCTCTCAAGCGCGCCGACGTCGACATCAAGTTGATCGCGCGCACCCAGCATCACCTGTTCCAGCCGCTGCTGTACCAAGTGGCGACCGGCATCATCTCCGAAGGTGAGATCGCGCCCGCCACGCGGGTGATTCTGCGCAAGCAGAAGAACGCGCAGGTGCTGCTCGGCGACGTCACCGGCATCGACCTGGCCAACAGGACGGTGAAGTCCGAGCTTCTCGGGCACACCTACATCACGCCCTACGACACCCTGATCGTGGCCGCGGGCGCGGGCCAGTCCTACTTCGGCAACGATCATTTCGCCGAGTGGGCGCCGGGCATGAAGTCCATCGACGACGCGCTGGAGCTGCGCGGCCGCATCCTCGGCGCGTTCGAACAGGCCGAGCGGTCCAACGACCCCATGCGGCGCGAGAAGCTGCTGACCTTCGTCGTCGTCGGCGCGGGACCGACCGGCGTCGAGATGGCCGGTCAGATCGCCGAACTCGCCGACCACACGCTCAAGGGCGCGTTCCGGGCCATCGACTCGACGAAGGCGCGGGTGATCCTGCTCGACGCCGCGCCGTCGGTGCTGCCGCCGATGGGCGAGAAGCTCGGCAAGAAGGCGCAGGCCCGGCTGGAGAAGATGGGCGTCGAGATCCAGCTCAACGCGATGGTGACCGACGTCGACCGCAACGGCATCACGGTCAAGGACCCCGACGGCACGACCCGGCGCATCGAATCGGCCTGCAAGGTGTGGTCGGCCGGTGTGTCGGCCAGCCCGCTTGGCAAGCAGATCGCCGACCAGTCCGACGCCGAAGTGGACCGGGCCGGCCGCGTGAAAGTGCTTCCCGACCTGTCGGTTCCCGGCTACCCGAACGTGTTCGTCATCGGTGACATGGCCGCCGTCGAAGGCGTCCCCGGCATGGCGCAGGGCGCGATCCAGGGCGGCAAGTACGTCGCCAACACCATCAAGGCGGAACTGCGCGGCGCCGATCCGTTCGAGCGCGAGCCGTTCGACTACTTCGACAAGGGCTCGATGGCCACGATCTCGCGCAACAGCGCGGTCGCCAAGATCGGCCCGCTGGAGTTCGGCGGCTACATCGCGTGGCTGGCGTGGCTGTTCCTGCACCTGATCTATCTGGTCGGTTTCCGCCGCAAACTGACGACGCTGATCTCCTGGTTCGCCACATTCGTCGCCAACCGGCGCGGCCAGCTGACCATCACCGAGCAGCAGGCCTACGCCCGCATCCGGCTGGAGGAACTCGAGGAGATCGCCGCCGCCGTCGAGGGCGAAAAAGCCGCCAGTTAGCGCTAGGCCGCGCCCAGGCGGTCGCCCTGCCACGTGGCCAGGCAGCCGCCGTGCGCCAGTTCCAGCACACAGCCGGGCGCATCGGCGTGGGCGTCCGGATAGCGCAACTCGCTGACACAGGCCAGCGGTGCCCCGAGCTCGTCGTGGGCCACGGTGCCGTCGCCGAGCTCGACGCGGTGGCGCAGCAGCGCAGCGCCGTCCACGTCGGCGTGCAGTATGCCGGACCAAAAGCCTTGGCGCTCATCGGTTCTGCCGATCTGCACGCGTTCGCGCAACCGGACACGCCCGGCCCCGGTGATCGACAGCCGCGTTGACGATGTGTGCCGCGACCCGCCGGCGACGACGGTCGGTTCCGTGTCGACGTCGAGCGTCCCTGCCACCTCCAGATGCCAGTGCGCGGTGGACTCGGCGGTGCCGCGGCCGGGCAGCGCCACCGTCGCCGCAGCCGTGCGCACCCGCAGCCGGGCGCCCGGTTCGACGACGACACGCACCACGATCGTGTCGCCGCCGAGCGGCGTGGCCGCGGTGGACACGAGGTGAATCGTGTCGGTTTCGGTCGCGCGGGCCGCGATGCCGCCGGCACACTCCAACCGCGGCCACAGGCCCGCCCGTGCGACGATCAGGACGTCGGAATGCATGCCTCGGCCACCCGCAGTTGTTCGCGCACCCACGACTGCACTGGCCCCGCCGTCGGGTCGTCGGCCAGCGAGATCAGCACCGTCGGACGGCCGGCGCGGACGGCCGCGGCGTCGCGGCGCATCACGTCGAGGTCGGCGCCGACCAGCGGCGCCAGGTCGGTCTTGTTGACTACGAGCAGGTCCGAGTAGGTGACCCCGGGTCCGCCCTTGCGGGGCACCTTGTCCCCGCCCGCGACGTCGACGACGAAGATCTGCACGTCGACCAGCCCGGAGGAGAACGTCGCGGTCAGGTTGTCGCCGCCGGACTCCACCAGGATCAGATCGAGTCGGTCGTGGGCGGCGATCAGATCCTCGATCGCGTCCAGGTTGGCGGTGATGTCGTCGCGGATCGCGGTGTGCGGGCAGCCGCCGGTCTGCACCGCGGCGATCCGGTCGTCGGGCAGCACCGCGTGCCTGCGCAGGAAGTCGGCGTCCTCGGTGGTGTAGATGTCGTTGGTCAGCACCGCGAGCGACAGGTCGTCGCGCAGTTCGCGGCACAGCGCGGCCACCAGAGCGGTCTTACCCGATCCGACCGGGCCGCCGACGCCGATGCGAAGCGGCTCCCCCGGCGTGCGTGTGCGCTTCGGCCGGTCGGGCGGATGGCGGTGCGGCTGACCGTCGATGAAATGTGGTGGCATGGTGTCGGTTTCGGCCTTCCAGGAGACTTTCAGGAGACGAACAGGGGTCGCCCGCGCGCGCTGTGGCGCTCAGCCAGCGCGTCGAGCAGCGGATCGGACAGGTCGGCGAGTTCCTTGGTGGCCAGCTCTGCGGTCGCGTCGCACCCAGCGGCGAGTTCGAACGTCAATGCCGCCACGTCGCCCGGATCCAGCGCCAGCAGCCGTTGTGCGGCGGTCGCCGAGCCGGTCATCGTCGTGTAGACGACCGAGAGCGCGGTCTGCTGTGCGGTCATGCCGCTCGCCGCACCGACGACGCCCGCCGCCACCGCCAGATGCGGGGTGCCGCCGAGCGCGTCCCAGCCGGCGTCGGGCCACACCCGCCGCGCCAGCCGGACCAGTCCGCGGCCCTGCGCCCGCGACGCCTGCCGGGCGGCGGGAGAGGGTGTGCGCGCGTCGGTTTCGCGGTCGGCGGCGGCGATCGACAGCGCGCCGGTGTGCACGGCGGCCGCCACCGACGCCGTCACCAGCCCGGTGGTGGCGATGCGGCGGCGCAGAAACGCCCGCAGCGTCGTGAGGTCGACGACGAGCCCGCTGGTGATCGCCTCTTCGACGCCGCCGGAGTGCACGTGCCCGCCGGTCGGCAGCCGGGAGTCGGCCAGCGCGAGCAGCGTCGTCAGGGTGGCCATCAGAACAGGAAATATCGTTGTGCCATGGGCAGTTCGGCGGCGGGCTGCTCCTGCCAGACCTCGCCGTCGATGCGCACCGTGAACGTGTCCGGTTCGACCTCGATGCGCGGGGTCGCGTCGTTGAGCGGCATGTCAGCCTTGCCGACCTTGCGGACGTCGGCGACGGGGACCAGGCGGCGGTTGACCGCCAGCCGTTCGGCCAATCCGTCCTCGATCGCCTGCGGCGCAACGAAATGCACCGAGGTGGCCGCGGCCGCGGCGGGCGCCGCCCCGTACATCGGCCGGGGCAGCACGGGCTGCGGCGTCGGGATGGACGCGTTCGCGTCGCCCATGGCCGCCCACGCGATCATGCCCCCCTTGATCACCGCGTGCGGGCGCACGCCGAAGAACGCGGGCTCCCACAGCACCAGGTCGGCCAGCTTGCCGACCTCCACCGAGCCGATCTCCCGGTCGAGGCCGTGCGCGATCGCCGGGCAGATGGTGTATTTCGCGACGTATCGGCGGACCCGGTTGTTGTCGGCTTCGCCGTCACCTGCAAGCGCGCCGCGGCGCCGCTTCATCACGTGCGCGGTCTGCCAGGTGCGCAGCACCACCTCGCCGATGCGGCCCATCGCCTGGGCGTCGCTGCCGATCATCGAGATCGCGCCGATGTCGTGCAGCAGGTCCTCGGCGGCGATCGTCGACGGCCGGATGCGGCTTTCGGCGAACGCGAGATCCTCTGGGACGCTGGGGTTGAGGTGGTGGCACACCATCAGCATGTCGAGGTGCTCGTCGAGGGTGTTGACGGTGTGAGGGCGCGTCGGGTTCGTCGAACTGGGCAGCACATGGCCTTCGGCGGCGATGGTGATGATGTCGGGCGCATGTCCGCCGCCGGCGCCCTCGGTGTGATAGGCGTGAATCGAGCGGCCCGCGATCGCGGCGATGGTGTCCTCGACGAAGCCGGCCTCGTTGAGCGTGTCGGAGTGCAGCGCCACCTGCACGCCGGAGGCGTCGGCCACGGTCAGGCACGCGTCGATCGCCGCAGGCGTCGAGCCCCAGTCCTCGTGCAGCTTGAAACCCGAAGCGCCGCCGCGCAATTGCTCCCACATCGCGTCGGCGCTGACGGTATTGCCCTTGCCGAGCAGCGCGATGTTCATCGGCCAGCTGTCCAGCGACTCCAGCATGCGGGCCAGATGCCAGGCGCCCGGCGTCACGGTGGTGGCCTTGCTGCCCTCGGCGGGGCCGGTGCCGCCGCCGATGACGGTGGTGATGCCGCCGCCGAGCGCTTCGTCCATGATCTGCGGGCAGATCAGGTGCACGTGGCAGTCGATGCCGCCTGCGGTCAGCAGCCGGCCGTTGCCCGCGATGATCTCGGTCGACGGACCGACAACGAGGTCGGGGTGGACGTCCGACATGATGTCGGGATTGCCTGCCTTGCCGATCGCGGTGATGTGGCCGTCGCGAATCCCGATGTCGGCCTTGATGATTCCCCAGTGGTCGATGATGACCGCGCCGGTGATGACGGTGTCGGGTGCGCCGTCGGCCCTGGTGACCCTGCCCTGGCCCATCGACTCGCGCAGCACCTTGCCGCCACCGAAGACGGCCTCGTCGCCGGCGAGTCCCGGTCCCCCGCTGCGGTCCTCGGTGATCTCGACGAACAAGTCGGTGTCGGCCAGCCGGACGCGGTCGCCGGTGGTCGGGCCGAACAGCGCCGCGTAGCGGTCCCGCGAAATTTCGGTCATGAGGCGTCCAGCCGGCCAGGCGCGTTGCGGGTGATGCCGTGCACTTCACGAGACCCCTGTAGGGGAACCACCGCAACCCGTTGAGCGACACCGGGTTCGAAGCGCACAGCGGTTCCTGCCGGGACGTCGAGTCGATGGCCGCGGGCCGCGTTGCGGTCGAACGACAGGGCGGCGTTGGCCTGTGCGAAGTGCACATGGCTGCCCACCTGCACTGGCCTGTCGCCGGTGTTGACCACGTCCAGCTGAACGCGCGGCGCACCCTCGTTGATCGTGATATTGCCTGTGCCGTAAGAGATTTCGCCGGGGATCATGCGGCTCACGGGATCGGATGGTGGACGGTGACGAGTTTGGTGCCGTCGGGAAAAGTCGCCTCTACCTGCACGTCGTGCAGCATTTCGGGGACACCCTCCATGACGTCGTCGCGGCTGAGCACCTCGCGGCCGCTGACCATCAACTCCGCGACGGTACGGCCGTCGCGGGCCCCTTCGAGCAGATGGTCGGTCAGCACCGCAACCGCTTCGGGGTGATTGAGCCGCAAGCCGCGGGCCCGACGGCGCCGGGCAAGCTCGGCCGCATACGAAATCAGCAGTCGATCCTGTTCGTGCGGGGTCAGACGCATAGTTGGGGATGCTGCCACGGGTCGCGCAACTCCGCAGCACACACGCCGCGGGACCTACTCCGGCGGGATGTTCTGCAGCCGCACCTGGCCGCGCGCGACCATCCGGTCCCGCTCGTCGGTGATGGTGATCAGCCACAGCTGCTGGCGGCGGCCCCGGTGGATCGGCGTCGACACCGCGGTCACCGTGCCCGAGGAGATCGCCCGCAGGAAGTCGGTGTTGTTGTTGACGCCGACGACGGTGCCGCCACCGTTATCGGACAGCCAGACGTGGCCCGACACGCTGGCGAGGCTTTCGATCACCGAGCAGTACACGCCGCCGTGCACGATGCCCCACGGCTGCAGCAGCTTCTCGTGGATGTCCAGTTCGGCGCGTCCGCCGTCGGGTGTGACGTCGATGTAGCGCAGGCCGATCTCGCTGTCGAAGCCCTTGCCGAGGTTCTGGGGCGGCGCAGTTGACACGCACATGTGTTTACACGGTGAACTTCTCCCGCCTGCACCGGCCCGCGCGTACGGTCGGCGGCATGCCGAAGAGTGTCAAGGATCTCGTCGCCGAAGCCAACGCCGTCGTGCCGCGTATCACGCCGGAAGAGGCCCGCCAGAAGATCGCCGAGGGCGCACTCGTCGTCGATGTGCGCGACAACCCGGAGGTCGAGCAGACCGGCAAGGTCGCCGGCGCGGTCCATGTCCCGCGCGGCATGGTGGAGTTTCGCGCCGACCCGGATTCGCCCTACTACGACCAGAACTTCTCCAGAGATAGGCCGGTGATCCTCTACTGCGCATCCGGCGGGCGCGCTGCCTTGTCCGGTCAGGCGCTCAAGGAAATGGGCTACGAGGAGGTCTACAACCTCGGCGGCTTCAAGGACTGGGCGGACAGCGGCGGCGAAGTCGAGAGGTAATCGAGAGGTAGTCGAAGCCTCGCTCGTGAGTGAATTTGGCGACGGTTTCGACCGTCAATCCGTCGTGAATTTCACGAATCGGCACAAAGTAGTGGGCGGGCCCCGCACACATGGCGCGGGACCCGCCCTCGGGTGGACCGGGGTGTCTCTGCAGCCCTCAGGACTCCGGCTCGGTCCGGTTGGATCTGGCTATGAGAATAGGCAAGGCTGCCCTAATTTAGCAAGGCCTTCCTGTCGCGGAACCGAGATTCGCCGCGCACCGGCAGCCCGAAACCCACCAGCGCATCGAGCACCGCCTGCGCCCGGCGCATGCTGGTCAGCTCGCTCGAGCGGGCCAGCAGCGGGATCTGCGTGGCGGCCCCCACCACCGCCGAGCCGACCATGTGCCACATCGACGATTGCGAGATCGCACCGCCGCTGATCTCGGAAAGCCTGGCGAACAGCGGCCCGAGCGCCCGGTGACTGCGGTGTGCGACCCACGTCGCCAGCGCGGCCTCGTTGGGCAGCCGCACCATGCCGTCGCGTGCGAAATCCGCGACGCCGGCGTCGCCGCGATCGGCGAAGAACGGGTCGTCGGGCAGCGCCCGCAGCGTCGGGTCGACGACGCCGACCCAGTCGATCGAACCCTCGGAGTCGACGTGCACCCACAGGTTCTCCAGGCCGGTGTCCCACGCGCGGCCCTCCAGCACGATGAGCGGAATCACCCGACCGACGACGACGTGGGCCATGGTGGCGGCGAGTTGTTGTGCGGCGGCCAACGGATTGTCCATCTCCAGCGCGGCGATCTGGAACATGTCACGCATCCGGTCGGTGGTGAGCGCCTCGGCCAGCGGCCACCATCTCCTGCGGGTCAGGTCCGACATCACCGCGACGCCATACACGCGCGGGCACTCCGGATACAGCTCGCGCAGCCGTCGACTGGACTCGTGCAATGGCAGCGTGCGGGCGATTGACATTCCCGCGATGAGCGGGTCGTCCACCACGACGGACATCAACACCTCCCCATAACTTAGGTTAGCCTTACTATAGCCACGGCCATGTCGATCGTCGCTAGCCCGTGTGACCGGTCTCACAAGTGGGCGGTGACGGTGCGCTCAGCGGTGCGGCGGACGCTGCGGAAGTGAGGACGCCGATTTGCATACGACACGCGGTAGTACCGGCGTAGTACCCTTGATTGAGACCCTGTGAGGATGAACGAAATATGGCCAAGATGACGCGTCTAGGCGACCTCGAGCGCGCCGTGATGGACCACCTGTGGTCCTCGCGCGAACCTCAGACCGTGCGGCAAGTGCATGAGGCGCTGTCGGCCGAGCGTGATCTGGCCTACACGACGATCATGACGGTGCTGCAGCGGCTGGCAAAGAAGAATTTGGTAGTGCAGCATCGCGACGACCGGGCCCACCGGTACGCGCCGACGCATGGGCGCGACGAACTCGTGGCCGGGCTGATGGTCGATGCGCTGGACCAGGCCGCCGACTCCGGAAGCCGAGAGGCTGCGCTGGTGCACTTCGTCGAAAGGGTCGGCGCTGACGAGGCCGCGGCGCTGCGGCGGGCGCTGGCCGAGCTGGAAGCAAAGCATCAAATGCCCCCATCTGCTGGCGGTTCGACGTCCTCCTGAGAGAGACTGACAGCGTGTCCGCCTTGGCCTTCACTCTCGTCGCGCTGCTGCTGGCCGGACCCGTCCCCGCCTTGCTCGCCCGCGCGACGTGGCCCATGCGGGCGCCACGCGCCGCCATCGTCCTCTGGCAGTCCATCGCGTTGGCGGCCGTGCTGTCGGCGTTCAGCGCCGGCATCGCGATCGCCAGCAGGCTGTTTGTGCCCGGACCCGACGGCAGGCCGACGGCGACGATCACCAGTGAGATAGCCGTACTCGGCTGGCCGGTGTGGACGGCCTATGTCCTGGTCCTCGCGGTCACGCTGCTGATCGGCGCCAGGCTGATGCTCGCGGTGGTGCAGGTCGCGATCGCGACGCGACGCCGCAGGGCGCACCACCGCATGGTCGTCGACCTCGTCGGCAAGGCCCAGGACCGGGGCGTGCGTGTGCTGGACGTTCCGGAGCCGTTGGCCTACTGCCTGCCCGGGGTGCGCAGCAGGGTCGTGGTCAGCGAAGGCACGCTGAAGACGTTGGCGGACAACGAAGTCACCGCGATCCTGTCGCACGAGCGCGCGCATCTGCGCGCCCGCCACGACCTGGTGCTGGAGATGTTCACCGCGGTGCACGCCGCATTCCCGCGGTTCGTGCGCAGCGGCAGCGCGCTCGACGCGGTACGCCTGCTCATCGAAATGCTCGCCGACGACGCCGCGGTGCGCGCCACCGGTCCCACTCCCCTGGCCCGCGCGTTGGTCACCTGCGCGACGGGACGGACACCCGCCGGTGCGCTCGCGGCAGGCGGGCCGACCACCGTGGTGCGGGTGCGCCGCCTCGGCGGAGCAGGCAACAGCATTCCCGTCGCGATCACGGCCTACGCCGCCGCGGCGGCCGTGCTGGTCATGCCGACCGTCGCACTGGCCGTGCCGTGGCTGACCGAACTCCATCGGCTGTTCATCGCATAGGCCGGCGCTTCGCATCGACATCAAGCGGAAAAATCAAGCGCCACAACAAAACAACGAAAGGCTGTGTCTGTGAGCTCGTCTGAATCCACTAGCGGCTCTGCTCAGATCGGTGTGACCGGGTTGGCGG
>NZ_PDCP01000037.1 GCF_002553505.1 Mycolicibacterium agri
GAAAGCCATACCCGACATCCCTGGGTGATTCGAAGCCTAAGGCCGACGACCCCAAACACCCTTCAAGAAAGGTAAGGATTCGATGAGCGGACCGCAGGGACCTGACCAGACGCAGCCATGGCCGGGTCAGGACCAGCCGTCGAGCGACCCGTCCACCCAACAGCCTGCGTGGCAGCAGCCGGCACCCGGCCAGGAGCAGCCCGCGTGGCAGCAGCAGCCGCCCGCCTACACGCCGCAGCAGTACCCGTATCAGCAACCAGGGCAGCCGTACGCGCCGCCGCAGCAGTACCCGCCGACCGAGCAGCAGTACGGTCAGCCGCCCACGCAGGACTACACCCAGCAGGCTTACCCGCAGTACGGTCAGCAACCCCCCGGCCAGTACGGCCAGCCGCCCGGCCAGTACGGCCAGCCCCCAGGCCAGCCGCCTGGGCAGTTCGGGCAGTACGGCCAGTTCGGTGCGCCCGAGGGCGCGGAGGGCTCCAAGCGCTCGCTGGCCCTCATCGGCGGGATCATCGGCCTGCTCGCGGCGGTGATCGTCGCGGTGGTGCTGGTGCTCGGCTTCTGGAAGCCCGGCTTCTTCGTCACGACCAAGCTGGACGTCGACGCCGCGCAGCAGGGCGTGCAGCAGATCCTCACCGACGAGTCCAACGGCTACGGCGCCAAGAACGTCAAGGACGTCAAGTGCAACAACGGCGAGAGCCCGACCGTCAGGAAGGGCGAGACGTTCAACTGTGAGGTCAGCATCGACGGCACGAAGCGTCAGGTGACCGTGACGTTCCAGGACGACGAGGGCACCTACGAGGTCGGCAGGCCGAAGTAGGCCAGCTATTGCAGTGTCGCGTAACGGTGATCGAGGGTGAACCCGTGCTCGCCGATCTCGCAATGCACTGACCCCTGGTAGCCCATCCAGCACACCGCAGGGCCGTTCTGTAGTCGGTGACCTTCGACGAGCGCGTCGACGTTGCGTGTGAAAGTCGTTGTGTCGGAACGAATATAACGCGCACCGTTTTCGTCGACGACGGTTTGGTTGGTGTCCGGTGGCGCGAGTTCGGAGGGCACGACGTCACATCCGGCGGTGGTGCCGCTTGGCGCGATCCCGCAGTGCATTGGCGCGGCCCCGGATTTGTAGGCGTCGCTTCTGAAGAAGATCCAGCCGGGATCGCCCGGCGACGTGTAGTTGCCGGTGCCCAGCGGATAGGACTCCGGGCCGTAGCGCGGCCGCACATCGTCGGGCAGCGGTGCACCGCCGTCCGCCGCGATGACCCTGCAGTAGGCGATCTTCGCGGGTTCCTGCGTCGTCGCGCCGCTCGTGCCGTATGACCGTGCTGGCGTGATGTATCCGATGACGACCGTCGGTCCGGCCGCGTAGGCGTAGCCGTCACCGGCCGCTGTAACGAACGCGTCGACGACGCGGCCGCCGAGGTCGACGGTGCCGTTGCGCGTTTGCGGTCCGAGCCGGGTGAGGAACGCGTCGACGGACGCGTCGCCGTCGCCGGAGGTCGCGGTGCCGACGAGCACCTTGAGCACGGTGTAGTGGTCACCGCCCATCGTGCCACTTGCCGGCTGGAACGCGGCGGCCGCGACCGAACAGAGGGCTGCGGCGGCATCGGATCCCGGGCCTGCCTCTGCTGGGTCGATGGCGTTGACGATGAAGTCGGACGCTTTCAACAGACCCTGATTGGCGTCCGGCGGCGGGCATTCGGCGGCTTCTGCCTGCGAAGGCATCATTACCGCGCTCGAAACGATCACTGCCGCTGCGAATGCCGATGCCCCCCGACGCATGCCTCAAGCAGACCTAGGGATCCGGGAGCTCGTCAAGAGCTTTCTGCAGCCGACCGATCGACGACGTCACGCCGTACTGCTCGGCGAGCTTGACGACCTTGCGCGGATGCTCGGCCGACAGCGGCAATTGGTCGGATCGCGTGGAGAAGTCGATGTCGATGTCGGTGGCCACCTTCACCACCGGGCCCGCGGCCTCGATGTAGTCGGTGGCCGCGAGCAGTTTCTTGCGATATGTCTTGGACATCTTTGACTTCGGATCATGGGCGGCGGCGAGGATGGCGTCCAGCGAGCCGTACTGCGCCAGCAGCGTCGCGGCGGTCTTCTCGCCGATGCCCGGCACACCGGGCAGTCCGTCGGACGGGTCGCCGCGCATCAACGCCAGTTCGGCGTATGCAGGCCCTGCGCGGTCGATCGGGACGCCGTATTTGTCGGCCACCTCGACAGGTCCCCATTTGGTCGCCTTCGCCAGGCCGCTCCCGAGGTAGAGCACCCGCACCGGCACGGGTTCGTCGCGGACCAACTGAAGCAGGTCACGGTCGCCGCTGACGACGACAACCGGGTCGGTGCGTTCGCGCGCGGCCAGCGTGCCCAACACGTCGTCGGCCTCGTATTCGGCTGCGCCCGCGGTCGGGATGCCGAAGGCGTCGAGGATCTCCATGATCATGTCGATCTGCGGGACGAGGTCGTCGGGGACCACCTCGATGTCGGGCTCGCCCTCGGGCTCCTCCTCGGCGACGCGGTGCGCCTTGTAGGACGGGATGCGATCGACGCGCCACTGCGGGCGCCAGTCGTCGTCGCGGCAGACGACCAGCCGGTTCGGGCGCTCGCGGGTGATCACCGTCGCAACGGCGTCGAGGAAGCCTCGGACGGCGTTGACGGGTCTGCCGTCGGGTGCGGTGATCGATGACGGCACCCCGAAGTAGGAGCGGAACCACATGCTGGCGCCGTCGAGCAGAACGAGGGGAGCAGACACGGACACGGTCACTGACAGTAGCGTGAGTCATGGCCTTCTCCGTGAATCGAATCGACCACGTAGTGCTGAATTGCCGTGACGTCGATGCGACCGTCGATTGGTACGTCCGGGTGCTGGGCATGCGCCGGGAAGAGTTCGGCGACGGCCGGCTGGCGCTGAGGTTCGGCGAGCAGAAGATCAATGTGCGGCCGACGGGGGCGCCGAATTGGCCGACGGGCGAGGTCGACGCGCCCGGTTCGCTGGACCTGTGCTTCATCACCGAGATCGCCCCCGATGAGGTGGGGGAGCACCTGCGGACGTGCGGTGTGACGGTCACCGAGGGCCCCGTGCAGAAGATCGGCGCGCTCGGCGCGATGACGTCGCACTACTGCCGTGATCCGGACGGCAACCTGATCGAGGTCGCCAGCTATTCGGACTAGCCTTATTTTCATGACTGCGGCCCGATTCAGCACCGACGTGTACGCCCAGCGACTTCGAGCCGCATCGGCGGCCGCCGCCGATGCCGGCCTGGCCGGGTTGGTCATCACCCCGGGATACGACCTGCGCTATCTGATCGGGTCGCGGGCGCAGACGTTCGAGCGGTTGACCGCGTTGGTGCTGCCCGCCGCGGGTGATCCGACGATCGTGGTGCCGCGGTTGGAGTTGGCGTCGCTGAAGGAGTCGGCGGCAACCGAACTGGGAATCGCGGTGCGGGACTGGGTCGACGGCGAGGACCCGTACCGGTTGGTGGCCGATGCGTTGGGCGCATCGGGTGACGGTGAGCCGCGCGCGACGGCCGTCACGGACTCGATGCCGGCGCTGCATCTGCTGCCGTTGGCCGATGTGCTCGGCAGGGTGCCGGTGCTGGCCACCGATGTGTTGCGACGGCTGCGAATGATCAAGGACGCAGCGGAGATCGATGCGTTGCGTAAGGCGGGCGCTGCGATCGATCGGGTGCACGCGCGGGTGCCCGAGTTCTTGGTGCCCGGCCGGACCGAGGCCGACGTGGCCGCTGATATCGCCGAAGCCATTGTCGCAGAGGGCCATTCGGAGGTGGCGTTCATCATCGTCGGATCGGGCCCGCACGGCGCCGACCCGCACCACGAATGCTCGGACCGGCAATTGCAGGAAGGCGACATCGTCGTCGTCGACATCGGCGGGCCGTACGAACCCGGCTACAACTCGGACTCGACGCGGACCTACAGCATCGGCGAGCCGGATCCTGAAGTGGCACAACGCTATGCGGTTTTGCAGCGCGCGCAGCAGGCGGCGGTGCAGGCCGTGCGGCCGGGCGTCAGCGCCGAGGAGGTGGACGCGACGGCGCGTAACGTGCTCGCCGAGGCGGGTCTTGCCGAGGCGTTCGTGCACCGCACGGGCCACGGCATCGGGTTGTCGGTGCATGAGGAGCCGTACATCGTCGCGGGCAACGATCTTCGGCTCGAGGAAGGCATGGCGTTCTCCGTCGAACCGGGCATCTACTTCCCGGGCCAGTGGGGCGCGCGGATCGAGGACATCGTCATCGTCACCGCCGACGGTGCCGAACCGGTGAACCAACGGCCGCACGAACTGATCGTGGTGCGGCACTAGACAGCAAGCCGACGATGTCGTGCCCGTTCTGCGGATCGGTAGTCGGCAAGACCGACGTCTGCCCGAACTGCGGTGCGCTGAAGGAGGGCGTCCCCAAATCGGGATGGCGGCCCGATCCCACCGCGCGTCATGAGGGCCGGTATTTCGTCGCGGGGCGGCCGACAAGCCGTGTCCGCGACGGGAAAAAGGAGACGACCGACCCCGACGGCGGCAGGCTGCTTCCGGCGTACCTCGACGTTCCGCCGCCCAGCAAGTCGAGTATCCGGTCGACCTGGCTGGCCACCGGAATCGCGACGATGGTCCTGGTGATGGCGGCAGCCGTCGTCTGGGGTCTGCTGCTGCCGCGCGACAAACCGGTGTCGACCGAGCACGACTTCCTCGCGGCGCTGAAGGACGCCGGCTTCTTCGAGGGCTTCAACTCCGACGCCAACGCACTGGCCCACGCCAAGAAGGTGTGCAGGGAGCTTGGCGACGGCGGGCCACAACAGGGGCTGCCCGCCGACAAACTCGCTGTCGACGCCTTCTGCCCGGAGTTCTCCGACGGCTTTCGCGTGCTCGAAACCGCCACCGCGACAGGCTCATTCGTGCTGATCGAGACATCGAAGCCGTTCTTCAGCTCGATCGAGGCGAGCGACGGGAAGTGCCACGGCGTGCGCGGATACTCCGACGTCGGCAGCGGCACCCAAGTCATGGTCAAGAACGGCAAGGGGGAGATCCTCGCTACCACGACGCTCGGCGAAGGGCATGGCGACGAGGTGAATTGCCGGTTCTCGTTCAGCTTCCCGATCACCGAGGGACAGGACCGCTACGTCGTCTCGATCGGCCGTAGGGGCGAATTCAGTTACAACTTCGAGCAATTGCGGCGCGGCGGCATCGAAATTCACCTCGGCGAGTAACCACGCGGCGCCCCCTGTCAGGGTGGCGTTGGGCGGTGGCATGTGAGGCGGGCGCTAGTCGCCGCCCCAACGTGAAGTTTCTGCGGGTTTCGGCGCGGAATCTCGCAAGATCTTCACGTTCGGCGAGGGACGCGACGGGCCGGGAGGGCGCGGCAGGCGAGGAGGGCGCGACGGGCGCGCGACGCCGAAAGAAAGCGCCGAACGTGAAGCCTCTGCCAATTTCGGCGCGAATTCTCGCGAAATCTTCACGTTCGGCGACCGAGAGCGGGGGAAGCGGGACAGGCCGCGCGAGGGAGGGCGAGGGGAGCGGACCCCGGCGTGCAGACGCGGGCGAACCTAGTTGCCGCGGTCCAGCAGCTCCGACGAGCCGAGCACCCGCTCGACCCGGACCTCGATCACGACCCGCCGCGGGTTGACCCGCGGGGTGCGATAGCGCTGCGCGTAGCGAAGCTCGGCGCCGCGGATGGCCTCGGGGTCGGTGTTGACCGTCGCCCGGCCCTCCAACGACAGCCACCGGGCGCCGTCGACCTGGCTGAGGACGGCGATGCCGCGCTTCTCGGCGTTGACGGCCTTCTGCGAGCCGCCGCTGGTGATCACCCGGGCGATGTGCGTCTTCGGGTCGAATGTGAAACCGACGGCAACGACGTGCGGCGAATTGTCCGCCCGCAGCGTCGTCAACATCGCGAGATGGCGTTCGGTCAGGAACGCCAACGCGTCGTTGGTCAGCCGGGTCGTCGCATTCGCCATCGGCTCCCAAACTAGCGCAGGCAATAATCGCAGCCGTGGACGACACGAGTAAGGGAGCCGTGGTGATCTTCGGCGGGCGCAGCGAGATCGGCATCGAACTCGCGCGCCTGCTCGCTCCCGGCGCGACCGTCGTGCTGGCCGCCCGCGGCGCCGACCGCCTCCCCGATCAGGTCGCCGCCATGGACCAGGCCGGCGCCGCCAAGGTCGACGTCCGCGAGTTCGACGCTGACGACCTCGGCTCACACCAGGCGCTGGTGTCGTCGATCGTGGCCGACCACGGCCGCATCAAAACCGCGGTGCTGGCGTTCGGCGTGCTCGGCGACCAGGCCCGCGCCGAGAGGGATCCCGCTCATGCGGCCGCGGTGCTGCACACCGATTTCGTCGCCCAGGCCAGCCTGCTGACTGTGTTGGCCGACACCATGAGGACGGCGGGGCAGGGCGCCATCGTGGTGTTCTCCTCGGTTGCCGGCGTGCGGGTGCGCCGCGCCAACTACGTCTACGGGTCGGCCAAGGCGGGGCTGGACGGTTTCTGCAGCGGCCTGGCCGACGCGCTGCACGGCACCGGCGTGCGTCTGCTCGTCGTGCGGCCCGGGTTCGTGATCGGCCGGATGACCGAAGGCATGAAGCCCGCGCCGTTCTCGAGCACGCCCCAGCAGGTCGCCGCCGCCACCGCGCAGGCGCTGGCCAAGGGCCGTCGCACGGTGTGGGTCCCGTGGATGCTGCAACCGCTGTTCGCGGTGATGAAGTTGCTTCCGCAATTCATGTGGCGGAGGATGCCGCGGTGAGCGATTGCGCAATGAGCCGAGGGCGCCGATGATCATCGTCGTCGGTATCGGCGCCGACGGGATGGCCGGGCTGGCACCGGCTTCACGTGACGAATTGCGCCGAGCCACAGTCATTTTCGGCTCCCAGCGCCAGCTGGATCTGCTCGATGACACCGTCTCGGCGGTCCGGCGGCCATGGCCGTCACCGATGATGCCCGCGTTGCGCACCCTTCTCGACGGCGTCGACGCCGACGTGCACGTGGTGGCCAGCGGCGATCCGCTGCTGCACGGCGTCGGCGGCAGCTTGATCCGGCTGTACGGGCAGGACAAGGTGGCGGTGCTGCCGCACGTGTCGTCGGTGACCCTGGCATGCTCGCGGGTCGGCTGGGCGGTGCAGGACACCGAGATCATCAGCCTGGTCACCGCCGAACCGCATACCGCGGTGCGCCGCGGCGGGCAGGCCGTGGTGATGTCACGCGATGCCACGAGCCCTGCCGAACTGGCGCGGCTGCTCACCGCCACCGGCCGCGGCGATTCAGAGATCACCGTGCTCGAACAACTCGGCGGATCGGCCGAGCGTCGGCGCTCCGCCACGGCCCGCGAGTGGGCCGCCCGCCCACCGGGCGACGTCGACAACCTCAACGTCATCGCCGTGCGCTACCTGCCCGACGACCGGCAGTTCTCGGCGTTGCCCGACGACTCATTCGCCCACGACGGCCAGATCACCAAGCAGCCGATGCGGGCGGTGACGATGGCCGCACTCGCACCACGGCCGGGTGAACTCTTGTGGGATGTCGGTGCGGGTTCGGGTAGCATCGCGATCGAATGGTGCCGCAGCGGATTCGGTTGCCGGGCAGTGGCTTTCGAACGCGACGAGCAGCGCCGCAAACGGATCGCCGACAACGCGGTCGCGTTCGGCGTCAGCGTCGACGTGCGTCCGGGCGCGCCCGAGGCGTTCGCCTCCGCGCCGCCGCCTTCGGTGATCTTCATCGGCGGTGGCCTCACGCAGCCCGGTCTGCTCGACGCCTGCTACGAACGCCTCCCGGTGGGAGGCCGGCTTGTCGCCAACGCTGTCACAGCCGAATCCGAAGGCGTGCTGGCGCAATGGCATTCGCGTGTCGGCGGCGAACTGAGCCGCTTCCAGCACTATCACGGTGAGCCGCTGGGCAAGTTCACCGGTTGGCGTCCCGCGATGCCCGTGACGCAGTGGGGAGTCACCAAGGTATGACCGTCTACTTCATCGGCGCGGGTCCCGGCGCCGCCGACCTGATCACCGTGCGCGGCCAGCGGCTGTTGAGCAGTTGCCCCGTCTGCCTGTACGCGGGTTCGATCATGCCCGACGACCTGCTGGCGCTGTGCCCGCCCGACGCCAAAGTGGTCGACACCGGGCCGCTGACGCTCGACCAGATCATCGCCGAGCTCGCCGACGTGCACGCGGCGGGCCTCGACGTCGCGCGGCTGCACTCCGGCGACCCGTCGCTCTACAGTGCGCTTGCCGAGCAGTGCCGCCGCCTCGACGCGCTCGGCGTCGACTACGAAATCGTGCCGGGGGTACCGGCTTTCGCGGCCGCCGCGGCCGCGCTAGGACGTGAACTGACCGTGCCCGGCGTCGCGCAGACCGTGACGCTGACACGCGTCGCGACCTTGTCGACGGCGATGCCGCCGGGTGAGGACCTGCTAACGCTGTCTGCGCCGGGAGCGACGCTGGTGCTGCACCTTGCCGCCGCACAGATCGACGCCATCGTCCCGCAGCTCCTTGCGGGCGGATATAGGGCGGAAACACCCTGCGCCGTAGTCGCGTTCGCAAGTTGGCCGAAAGAGGCCGTGCTGCGAACCACGCTGGCGGGCGTGGCGCAGGAGATGCATGCGGCAGGCATCACCAAGACGGCAGTGATCGTGGTGGGCGATGTACTGGCCGCCGAGGGTTTCACCGACAGTTACTTGTATTCGGCGAATCGCACTCGGGGAGCCCGACATTGACGCGTGTGCTATTGCTCGGCGGCACCGGTGAAGCGCGGGCACTGGCGAAAAGGTTGCATCCGCACATCGAGGTGATCAGTTCACTGGCCGGCCGCGTACCCGATCCGGCGCTGCCGATCGGCGAGGTGCGCATCGGCGGGTTCGGCGGCGTCGACGGGATGCGGCGCTATCTGGCTGACGTGGGCATCGACGCGGTCGTCGACGCCACACACCCATACGCCGCCACCATCACCGCGCACGCCGCCGAGGTGTGCGCGGCCATGGGACTGCCGCACGTCGTGCTGGCAAGACCCGCATGGGATCCGGGCAACGCCATCGTGGTGAAGTCCGACACAGAGGCCGCCGAAACGGTTGCAGAGAAGAACTTTTCAAGAATCTTCTTGACCACGGGCCGATCCGGCACAAGGGCGTTCCGCGACGTCGACGCGTGGTTTCTGATCCGCGCCGTCACCGCGCCCGACGCCGACACCCTGCCGCGTCGCCACGAAGTCCTGCTGTCGCGCGGCCCGTACGACTACGACCACGAACACTCCGTGCTCACCGGATACCGCATCGACTGCCTGGTGACCAAGAACAGCGGCGGCGCCATGACTCGACCGAAACTCGACGCCGCGGCGGCGCTCGGCGTCCCGGTCGTGATGGTGGATCGGCCCGCGCTGCCGCCGGACGTCACGGCGGTGACCACCGTCGCCGACGCAGAGGAGTGGGTCAGATCGCTTGGTAGGACTTGATCAGATCCAGCGTGTCGAGTTCGCGGATCGCCCGGCAGCCGCGCCGCAGCATGGTCAGCATCATCTCGTCGCCGCGCTCGGTGGAGGCCGCGAACGCGAAACCCAAGCCGGTGAGTAGCGGCGCCTGCACGACCCCGAGGCGGTAGTCGCGCCAGCAGGTCTCGAAGTCGTAATCGGTTACCCCGTAGCCGAGTAGCGCACGGTGGTAGCGCGACACCAAATCGCGCTCGACTTGCGCCCGCACATCCGGATCGAGGCTGGTCGCGGTGAAGTAGGCGAGGTCGCGGCCCGGCAGCCCGATGCCGACCGTCTGCCAGTCCACCACCGTGACGCGTGTGTGGTCCGGGTCGAACAGCATGTTGTCCAGCCGGTAGTCGCCGTGCATGAGCGCGTAGCGGCCTGGTTCGGCCATCAGCCACGGCGTCACCAATCCCATTGCGGTGATGAGTGTTTCGCGATCTTCGGCGCTGATGTCGTCGCCCAGCTTGTCGATCAGGATGTTGGCTGCCATCTGCGAGATCTCGCCGAGGCCCGCCGCTGCGGCGTCGTCTCCCGGTTTGGGCATTACGATGCCCGACAACGCCATCCACTGCGGGTCACACCAGCTCGGGCCGTGCAGACCGGCAAGCGCCTCGACCGCCAACGCCGCCTCCGCAGCGCTGCACCCGGCGATCTGGTCGCCTTGCACCGCCGGCGCCATGTCGGCGAGCACGAGCACGAAATCGGCCCCGTCATCGGAGATCTCGGAGTAGAAGCAGGAGGGCACCGGGATGCTCATCCGGTCGGCGACCCGCGCGTAGTACTCGACCTCCGAGCGGTAGCCGAGCGCCACGCGTTCCCTGACGGCGTCGTCCTGGGCGGACAGCTTGACCGCGAACGTCTCCGGCAGCTCGGTGGCGCCGCGATACCTCGCGCGCACCCGGTAGGTGGCCCCCGTCTGACCGGTGCCGATCGGCGTCACCTCGACCGCTGCCACGTCGGCGCCGACCGCCGAGCCCAGCCACGCTGGCGTTACATCTCGGGGTCCACGTGGAATGCTCATGGCTGCCGGACAGTATCAGAGCATGGGGTAGCGGCGGGGCGTGAACACCCGATCGTCATACCACTGTGTCTGTGACGATCCGACGATCAGCAGGCACCGCATGTCCACCTCGGCGGGGTCGAGGTCGGCGAGCCGGACGATCTTCACCTCTTCGCGCGGGCCCGACACGTCGCGGCCGATCACCACGGGTGTGCCGGGGTCGCGGTGTTCGAGCAGCAGGTCCCGCATCGCGCCGACCTGCCAGGTGCGGGTCTTCGAGGCGGGGTTGTAGATCGCCAACACCAGGTCGGCCTTGGCCGCAGCCGTCAACCGCGAGACGATCACCTCCCACGGCTTGAGCCGATCCGACAGCGAGATGACCGCGTAGTCGTGGCCCAGCGGCGCGCCGACGCGGCTGGCCACCGCCTGGGCGGCAGTCATCGCCGGGACCACCCGCACCGCGACGCCCGGCCACTGTTTGGCCTCCTCGAGCACCGCCGTCGCCATCGCGAACACGCCCGGGTCGCCGGATGACACCACCGCGACGGCGCGGCCCTCTTCGGCGAGGCTGCACGCCAGCCGGGCGCGGGCGGGTTCGTCGGTGTTGTCGCTGGGATGCAGGCGCTGGCCGGGGCGGGGGCGCACCCGGTCGAGATACGGGCCGTAGCCGATGAGGTCGGTGGCCGCGGCGAGTTCGCGGCGGCTCTGCGGGGTCATCCACTCCGTGTCGCCGGGGCCGAGGCCGACGACGGCGACACTGCCCACGGTCGCCTGGCGTTGGGTGCCGCCGGGAAGCATGGCCAGCGAGAAGTACGGCACCGTGCCGTCATCGACGTCTCCTGCGGGCAGCACTCGCTGGCCTGGTGTGCTCGCCCGCTCCACGTAGTACGTCGCGTCCAGCCGACCCACAGACGAAAGCGCCTCGCGCACAGCGGGATACGAGCGGCCCAACTTGAGGACGACGGCGGCGTCGGTGTCGCCGAGCCTGCGACGAAGCTCGTCGGGCGGCAGTGTGCCCGGCACGATGGTCAACACCTCGTCGCCCTGAACGAGGGGAGTGCCGGTCGCCGCCGACGCGGCGCTCACCGACGTCACCCCCGGCACGATCACCGCGTTGAACCGTTCGGTCAACCGGTTGTGCATGTGCATGTAGGAGCTGTAGAACAGCGGGTCGCCCTCGGCGAGCAGCGCGACGTCACGGCCCGCGTTCAGATGGGCGGCGATGCGTTCGGCGGCTTCGTGATAGAAGTCCTCCATCGCGCCGGCGTATCCGCCTGGATGGTCGGTGGTTTCGGTGGTGACCGGATAGACCAGGTGTTCCTCGAGCTGGCCCGGCCGCAGGTACGGCTCGGCGATACCGCGGGCGATGCTGCGTCCGTGCCTTGCGCTGTGGTAGGCGACCACGTCGGCCTCGCCGATCACGCGCGCGGCCTTGACCGTGACCAGTTCCGGGTCGCCGGGCCCGAGCCCGACGCCCCAGAGTGTGCCGCGGCGGTCCGTCATTCGGCGTTGCTGGCGATCGCGTTGACGGCGGCGGCGGCCATCGCGCTGCCGCCGCGCCGACCGGTCACGACGAGGTAGGCCATGCCGCGCGGCCGGTCGATCAGTTCCTGTTTGGATTGAGCCGATCCGACGAAGCCCACGGGACCCCCGAGCACGGCCGCCGGCGTCGGCGCGCCGTCGTCGACCAGTTCGAGCAGCCGGAACAGGGCGGTCGGCGCGTTGCCGATGGCCAGCACCGCGCCGCCCATCCGGTCGGCCCACAGATCCACCGCAGCAGCCGACCGTGTGGTGCCGAGGCGGGCGGCCATGTCGGGCGCCCTCGGGTCTGCCACCAGGGAAACGACCTCGTTGTCGGCGGGCAGGCGCGACCTCGTGATCCCCGCCGCGACCATCGACGAATCGCACAGCACCGGCGCGCCAGCCGCCAGCGCGGCGTGCGTCTTGGCGACCACGTCGTCGCTGTAGGCGACATGCTCGGCGACGTCGACCTGTCCGGAGGTGTGGATCAGGCGGACCACCACGCGGGCGACGTCGTCGGGATACCGGGACAGGTCGGCCTCCGCGCGGATCGTCGCGAACGACTGCCGGTAGATCTCAGCGGCATCGCGGATGTAGTCGAGCACCCGCTCACCCTACGGGGACGCTGTGCGCAGCCGGTATCCGTGTCCGGTCGCGATCAGCACCTCGCCGAAGGGCGGGCTGCCGCAGGCGCGTTCGCAGCCGACGAAGTGCCGGTGCGTCGTGCTCGGCTCGCCCACCGCGTGGGCGGCGTCGGCGCGGACGTCGGCGACGGAATGCGCGCAGCCGGGGCTTCCGGTGCAGGCGGTGAGGTCCAGCCACGGGGAGTTCTCGTCGAACACCAGCCCCATCGGCGCGAGCACCCGCACGGCGGCGTCGGCCACCCCGTCGTCGAGGTCGCAGACCAGCACCGAACGCCACGGCGTGATGACCAGCGGCGCGTCGATCGCCGCGAGGTACTCGGCGACCCGGGCCTGCAGCACGCCCAGCGGCACGGCCGCGCCCAACGCGACGCGACCGTCGTCCTGAACGATCCAACCGACGGGCGGGCGGGTGACCGGCTCCCACCTGTCGCCCGGCTCGACCGAGGAGGGCAGGCCGTCGATCAGCGCCGAGGTGTCGGTGAGTTCGGCGACGCGCCAAGCGGTTCCGCGGGTGGCCGCGAAGCGGTGCGCGATCGCGATCAGCGTGGGCACGACGTCGGTCGATGCGATGCGGACGCCGGTGTCGCTGCCGGCGAGCAGCACCGCGACGGAATCCCCGCAGACGTGCACGCCGACATCGGCGCCGAGGCCAGAGACGTCGCCGCGGCCGTCGTCGACGGCGAACCAGAACCGGCCGGGCAAACCGGCCAGCGCAGGCTCGGCGCGGATCGCGTCGTCCAACTCGAGCACCCACTCGCGGACGTCGGCGCAACCGCCCAGCCGCCCCGACAGCGGTGAGGCGACGATGTTGCGGACCCGCTCGTGGGTCGGCGACGGCAGCAACCCCGCCGCAGCGATCGCCTCGGCCAGATCGGTGGCGGCGGCGTCGGATTGGATGCCGCGGATCTGCACGTTGCCCCGCGACGTCAGCTCCATGTCCGGCGAGCCGAACCGGGTGGCGGCGTGCGCCAGCGCCTCGAGCTGGGACGGTTCGATCATGCCTCCCGGCAGCCTGACCCGGGCAAGAGCGCCGTCGGCGGCCCGGTGCACCTGTAGCGCGCCGGGGCAGGCGTCCTGGTCACGGGTTCGGGCCATCGGGCTTCACGTTACGCGTAGCGCCGCAGCGGGGCTGACGCGCGATTGGAGTAGTGCACTACGCGTGCATCGGCGCGTGCGGATTCTTAGTTTTCCAAACATAAGGAGCTCGCGGTCCCGGCAAAGGCTCCTCGAGGGTTGGAGATGGTGAAATGAGCAAGTTGGACGACAAGGCCGCCAAGGCCGCCCAGGCCGCCAAGCCCGCCGAGGCCGACCCAACGCCAACCGAGGCCACGCAGGCTCCGCAGGTCGAACCGTCGACGAAGAACGTCCCGCTGATTACCGAGCAACAGGTGATGTTCGGCTCGGCACCCGCGCTGACGCCGGCGCGCCGCCCCAACGTCGCACACCGGATGGCCAGCGCGGTGCATGCGATGTTCGTCAGGCCCGAACGCAGGCATCCGCCAAAGCATTACCCACAGCGGCTGGCCTACCTGGAGTACTCCGCGATGTCGCGGGAGATGGACCGCCTGTAGCCGCCGCTTCAGCTGGCCAGCGGCACCGGCGCCACCACCTCCGAGTACTGCGAGGCGTCGCCGACGACGGCGCGGCTCGGGGTGCCGTGGATATCCACCGGGATGTCGCCCGCCAACGTCACCCGGCTGAGGTAGCGGTACTGGTCGTCATAGTCGGCGACGGCGTAGTGCTGGGTTGCGCGGTTGTCCCAGATGGCCACGTCGCCGGGCTCCCAGTTCCATCGAATTGTGTTCTCCAGCCTGGTGATTCGCGCCTGCAACACGTTGAAGATCGTCGCCGATTCTGCCGAGCCGAAACCGATGAACCTCTTCACGAAGTGGCCGAGTAGCAGCACTCGCCGCCCGGTCTCGGGATGCACCCGCACCACCGGATGTTCGGTCTCGTAGTAGTCGGAGACGAACTCCTGACGGTATTGGCGTTGCTCGGCGGTCAGTTCGAGGTCGGCGGCCGTCTGCGCCGCATAGTCGTACTGGTTGGTGTGCAGCGCCCACAGGTTGTCCGCCAGCGCGCGCAGCGGAGCGGGCAACTGCTGGTAGGCGGCCTCGGTCGAGGCCCATGTGGTCGTTCCGCCGTAGGCGGGCAGCGTCACCGCGCGCAGGATCGACGCCTTGGGAATCCGGTCGACGAAGGTGACGTCGGTGTGCCAGCTGTTGGCCTTGTCGTAGCGCGAGTCGATGGGCAGCAGGCGTGTGCCGCGCGAGGTCACCGTTGGATGGGCGGTGGTGGGCACGCCCAGTGTGCGCGCGAACCCCAGCTGCCCCTCCTCGTCGAGATGGTGCTGGCCGGAAAAGAAGATCACCTTGTGTTCGAGCAGGGCCGCGTTGATCTTGCCCGCGGTTGCGGGATCGACGTCAGGACCTAGCCGCACACCGTCGATACGCGCGCCGATGTGGGCGCCGAGCTTGATGACTTGCACAGCCGCAAGCAAAGCGTCGGGCGGGCGGACCGACCAGTATTTCGCTCGCGCAGAACGGAATTGACCCAGGAAGCCACTCGATCTGCCGAATCCGGTGTGACCGGCATCACAACAGCCGCCGGTGTGTTCCGTGCCACACGAAGCGGTCAAATTCTCGCCTCGCTGTCGTAGGTTCTACCTACTGCACGCGTGTCTAACAACAGCCACGGAAGGGACGACGATGTTTGAACTCCTCGCCTTTGCAGCAGTCATAGTGGCCCTCACCGCGATCACCGGTCCGGCGTATCCGCAGACGTGGAAGCAGCGCTGGGGCAACAACTAGGGCCGGCTAGCGTCGGCGCGCAGTCATGTAGCGAATGACCTCGCTGCGGGTGAGGTTCATGTAGGCGCCGCGGCGCACGATCTCGTCGACGCCGTAGCCTTGCGCCTGAAGCGCCTGAACGAACTTCACCCGATTCGGCTGCGGCCGTCGCACGGTCGGCTTCCGGAACCGGACCTTGGGCACCTCGAAGTTCTGTGCGGGTCGTTCCCGCTTGACGACCACCGGGTCGCGGCGGTACTTGCCCTCGCGCATGTCCTTCAGCGCGCGCTCGCCCGCCGCGCCCTCCAGCACCACGTACTCCGGGTTGGTCTTGGTCTGGCCGATCTCGATCACGCGCAAGCCACGCGCGTTCGCCCGCACACATTCTCGCTTGGTGCAGTAGGTGAAGCCCATCTCGGCTCGCTCGGGAAGAATCGCCTCCCCGCACGTCACACAATTCATCGCGTAGTGACAAACGCACCGGGGGCCCGGCGAATTCCGAGCATGCGATAGGAATGGGGGGTGCCAGCGCCCACCATCCTTCTGTTGTCGACGTCCGACACGGACCTGATCACCGCGCGTTCCTGCGGTGCGCAGTATCGGTGGGCCAACCCGTCGCGGCTGGTCGAGGGGGAGCTGGCCGAACAGCTGACCGGTGCCGACCTCGTCGTCGTGCGCATCCTGGGCGGCTACCGGTCCTGGCAGGACGGCATCGACACCGTCGTGGGCAGCGGTGTGCCGACCGTCGTCGTCAGCGGTGAGCAGACCCCCGACGCAGATCTGATGGCTCACTCGACCGTCGCGGCGGGCGTGGCCCTGCAGGCCCACATCTATCTCGCGCAGGGCGGTGTGGAGAACCTGCGGCAGCTGCACGCGTTCCTGTGCGACACCGTGCTGATGACCGGGTTCGGGTTCGCGCCCCCGGTGCACATCCCCAGCTGGGGCGTGCTGGAGCGGGACGCCAAAGACACCGACGGGCCGACGGTCGCGGTGCTCTACTACCGGGCTCAACAGCTGGCGGGCAACACCGACTACGTCGAGGCGCTGTGTCACGCAATCGAAGACGCCGGCGGCCGGGCGCTGCCGGTGTACTGCGCGTCGCTGCGCGCCGCCGAACCGGACATGCTGGAGCTGCTGAAGACGGCCGACGCGATGGTGACCACCGTGCTGGCCGCGGGCGGAGCCGTTCCCGCCACCGTCTCCGCGGGTGGGGACGACGACACCTGGAACGTGGCACACCTTGCCGCACTGGACATTCCGATCCTGCAGGGGCTATGCCTGACCAGCTCGCGGTCGCAATGGTACGACTACGACGACGGGCTCAGCCCGCTTGATGTGGCCACGCAGGTCGCCGTGCCGGAGTTCGACGGGCGCATCATCACGGTTCCGTTCTCGTTCAAGGAGATTGACGACGAAGGACTGATCTCCTACGTCGCCGACCCGGAGCGTTGCGCGCGCGTCGCAGGCCTGGCGGTGCGACACGCCCGGCTTCGCGCCGTCGCCCCGCAGGACAAACGAATCGCGGTGGTGTTCTCGGCGTACCCGACCAAACACGCCCGCATCGGCAACGCCGTCGGATTGGACACCCCTGCAAGCGCTGTGGTGCTGCTGAGGGCCATGCGTGACGCCGGCTATGACATCGGCGACATACCGGGAGTCGACGCGCAGGACGGCGACGCGCTGATTCACGCCCTGATCGAACGCGGCGGCCAGGACCCCGACTGGCTCACCGAAGGCCAACTGAGCGGCAATCCAATCCGGGTGTCCGCCAACGACTATCGCGCGTGGTTCGCCACGCTGCCCGCCGAGCTCACCGAGGCGGTGGAAAAGCACTGGGGACCCGCTCCGGGAAACCTGTTCGTCGACCGGACGAACGACCCCGAAGGCGAGATCGTCATCGCCGCACTGCAGTCCGGCAATGTCGTGCTGATGGTGCAGCCGCCGCGCGGGTTCGGGGAGAACCCGGTCGCCATCTACCACGACCCCGACCTGCCGCCGAGCCATCACTATCTTGCGGCCTACCACTGGATCGACAAGTGGTTCGGCGCCGACGCCGTCGTGCACCTCGGCAAGCACGGCAACCTGGAGTGGCTGCCCGGCAAGACGCTGGGCATGTCGGCGGCGTGCGCGTCCGACGCCGCGCTGGGCAACCTGCCGCTGATCTATCCGTTCCTCGTCAACGACCCTGGGGAGGGCACGCAGGCCAAGCGACGGGCGCACGCCACGCTTGTCGATCACCTCATCCCGCCGATGGCCCGCGCCGAAACCTACGGCGACATCGCGCGTTTGGAGCAACTGCTCGACGAGCACGCCAACATCGCCGCGCTCGACCCCGGCAAGCTGCCCGCGATCCGCCAGCGGATCTGGACGCTGATACGCGCCGCCGAGATGGACCGCGACCTGGGCCTCGAGGAGCGCCCCGACGATGACTCGTTCGATGACATGCTGCTGCACGTCGACGGCTGGCTGTGCGAGATCAAGGACGTCCAGATCCGCGACGGCCTGCACATCCTGGGGCAAGCCCCGGCCGGCGAGGCCGAACTCGACCTGGTGCTCGCGATTCTGCGCGCCCGGCAGCTGTTCGGCGGCGATCAGACGGTGCCGGGCCTACGGCAGGCGCTCGGGCTGACCGAGGACGGCACCGACGACCGCGCCGCCGTCGACGAGGCCGAAACCCGTGCCCGCGCACTGCTTTCCGAGCTGCAGAAGTCGGACTGGGACCCGGCCGCGGTCGATGGTCTGACCGACAACCGCGACGTCGCGGCCATCCTGCGGTTCGCCACCACCGAGGTGGTGCCCCGGCTGAGGAAGACCGGGGGAGAGGTCGAGCAGATCCTGCGTGCTCTTGACGGCCGGTTCATCGCGGCGGGCCCGTCGGGTTCACCGCTGCGCGGACTGGTCAACGTGCTGCCCACCGGACGCAACTTCTACTCCGTCGACCCCAAGGCGGTGCCTTCGCGGCTGGCGTGGGAGACCGGCAGCGCGATGGCCGACTCGCTGCTGGAGCGCTACCGCAAGGACTACGGCCGCTGGCCGCAATCGGTCGGCCTTTCGGTGTGGGGCACCTCGGCCATGCGCACGGCCGGCGACGACATCGCCGAAGTGCTTGCCCTGCTTGGTGTTCGGCCGATATGGGATGAAGCTTCCCGTCGCGTCGTCGACCTAGAACCGATCTCGCTCGCCGAACTTAAAAGACCCCGCATCGACGTCACCGTGCGGATCTCGGGGTTCTTCCGCGACGCCTTCCCGCACGTGGTCACCATGCTCGACGACGCGGTGCAACTGGTCGCCGACCTCGACGAGCCCGCCGACCAGAACTATGTGCGGGCCCACGCCGACGCCGACCTTGCCGAACACGGCGACCGACGCCGCGCCACCACAAGGGTTTTCGGTTCCAAGCCCGGCACGTACGGCGCCGGACTTCTGCAGTTGATCGACAGCCGCAACTGGCGCGACGACGCCGACCTCGCCGAGGTGTACACCGCATGGGGCGGCTTCGCCTACGGCCGCGGACTGGACGGTGCGCCCGCCGCCGACGACATGAGCCGCCAGTACCGGCGAATCGCCGTGGCGGCCAAGAACACCGATACCCGCGAACACGACATCGCCGACTCCGACGACTACTTCCAGTACCACGGCGGCATGGTCGCCACCGTGCGCGCGTTGACCGGGCAGGAGCCCGCGGCCTACATCGGCGACAACACCCGACCCGACGCCGTGCGCACCCGCACGCTGTCGGAGGAGACCACGCGGGTGTTCCGGGCGCGGGTCGTCAACCCGCGCTGGATGACCGCGATGCGGCGGCACGGCTACAAGGGCGCCTTCGAGATGGCCGCCACCGTCGACTACCTGTTCGGTTACGACGCCACCGCGGGTGTGATGGCCGACTGGATGTACGAGCAGCTGACGCAGGCCTACGTGCTCGACGACGAGAACCGCAAGTTCATGGCCGAGTCCAACCCGTGGGCGCTGCACGGCATGGCCGAACGGCTGCTCGAGGCGGCCGACCGGGGAATGTGGGCCCAACCGGAGGCGGAAACCCTCGACGGGCTGCGCCAGGTGCTGCTGGAAACCGAGGGCCACCTGGAAGGCTGACGCACGCTACCTTGAAGCCGTGCCTGTCACCTTCGCCGACGTCGCCAAGAGCGAATACATTCTGCTGACCACCTTCACCAAGGACGGGCGGCCGAAGCCCACCGCGATCTGGGCCGCGCCCGACGGCGACGGCCTGGTGGCGATCACGCAGGAGAAGTCGTGGAAGGTCAAGCGCATCCGCAACACCCCTCGCGTGACCATCGCGGTGTGCGACCGCAGGGGAAACCCGAAAAGCGAGGCCGTCGAAGCCGTCGCCACGATCCTCGACAAATCCGCGAACGGCGCCACCTACGACGCCATCGGCAAGCGCTACGGGTTGCTGGGCAAAACCTTCAACGTCTTCTCGAAGCTGCGCGGCGGCATGAAGAACAACGTTTCGTTTCACCTGAAACCGGTGAACTGAAGGGGTATGGCACCGACCTTCACCGACGTCTACCGGGAGAAGTACCTGCTGCTCACCACGTTCACCAAGGACGGCAAGCCCAAGCCGACGACGGTGTGGGGTGTGCCCGAGGGCGACAAGCTGCTGATCATCACCGACGACGGATCATGGAAGACCAAGCGGATCAACAACACGCCGCGGGTGACCATCCAGAAAGCCGGCGCGCTCGGCAAGCCGAAGGGTGAGCCGGTCGAGGCGACCGCGCGGATGTTGCCGGACCGCGAGACGCGGCGGGTGTTCGACAAGATCGTCAGGCGCTACTGGCATCACGCGTGGTACTTCATCCCGCAGGCCCTCCTGCGCGGCGGCGTCAACAAGGTGCACGCCGCGATCGAAGTCACCGCCGCAGGCTAGCCGACGCCGGAACCCCACGGCAGGCCCACACGTTGGCAGACTATGGCGATGCGGCTGTTCCTGATCTACCTGGTCGTCGAGCTGGCGGCGGTCGTGGCGCTGATCTCCACGATCGGGTTCGGCTGGACGGTGCTTGTCCTGCTGGCCACCTCAGTGCTGGGCTTCGTATTGGCCGGTTCGCAGATCAAACGTCATCTTCGCCGTCTGCAGACCGGGCTTGCCACGCCGCAGGGCGCGATCACCGACAGTGCGCTTGTGGCGCTTGGCACCGTGCTGGTGTTCGTTCCCGGCCTGGTGACCACGGCAGCCGGGCTGCTGCTGCTCCTTCCGCCGACCCGCGCTGCCGCCCGCCCGGTGCTGACCGCCATGGCCGTGCGCCGCATGCCGGTGATCACCGTCGCGACCGCCGCCGCAGGCCGCGCCGCCCGCACCCGCGACCGCGGGGACTACATCGACGGTGAAGTGGTCGACGTCGTCGACGTCACGCCTCGCGAGTTGCCCCGCCATCCGGACTGACTTGACCACGCTGCTTCACCGCGGCCGGATCCATAGTCCGGCGATGCCGGACGCCACCGCGATGGCCGTCCGCGACGGCACCGTCGTCTGGCTCGGCAGCGACGACGTCGGCCGCGCGCAATTCCCCGACGCCGAGACCGTCGACCTCGACGGCGCGTTCGTCGCGCCCGCGTTCGTCGACAGCCATGTGCACGTGACCGCGACCGGACTGATGCTCGCCGGCCTGGACTTGCGGGCGGCCACCTCGCTGCGCCACTGCCTGCAACTCGTCGCCGAATACGCCCGCACCCATCCCGAAGGTCCGATCTGGGGCCACGGCTGGGACGAGTCCGGTTGGCCAGAAGCGACGGCGCCGAGCACCGACGACCTCGACCGGGTCGTCGGCGACCGGCCCGCCTACCTCGCCCGCGTCGACGTGCACTCGGCCGCGGCGTCCACCGCACTGCGCCGGCTCGCTCCGGATCTCGCCAATGCCAACGGCTTTCACCCGCACCACCCGCTGACCGCCGACGCGCACCATCTGGTCCGCGCCGCAGCCCGCGACCGGCTCACCCGGGATCAACGCGCCCAGGCGCGTACGGCCGCCCTCGACGAGGCCGCCGCCAACGGCATCGTCGCCGTCCACGAATGCGCGGGCCCGCAGATCGGCGGCCTCGACGACTGGCGCGAACTGCGGGCCACCCGCCACGGAGTCGAGGTCATCGGCTACTGGGGCGAAGCCGTCGCCGACCGCAACCAAGCCGAAGCACTGATCGCCGGAACCGGCGCTCGCGGCCTGGCGGGGGACCTGTTCGTCGACGGCGCCATCGGGTCACGCACCGCCTGGCTGCGCCGGCCCTACGCCGACGCGCCCGAATGCTGCGGCAACTGCTATCTCGACGCCGACGCCATCACCGCGCATCTGCAGGCCTGCACCGAGGCGGGCATTCCGGCCGGCTTCCACGTCATCGGCGACGCCGCGGTCACAACCGTCGTCGACGCGCTGCAACGGGTTGTCGACCGGCTCGGCACCCCCGCCGTCGCGCGCTGCGGGCACCGCCTCGAACACCTCGAGATGGTGACGCCCGAGCAGGCCGCCCGGCTCGGCGCCTGGGGCGTCATCGCCAGCATGCAACCCAACTTCGACGCGCTGTGGGGCGGCAAGGACGGCATGTATGCCCAGCGTCTGGGCCCGGACCGAGCCGGCGGGCTCAACCCGTTCGCGCTGTTAGCATCCCAAGGCGTGCCTCTCGCCTTCGGCTCCGATTCCCCGGTCACCAGCATGAACCCATGGGAAAGCGTGCGGGCGGCCGCCCGGCACCACACCCAGGAATCTGCGGTGTCCGTGCGGGCCGCCTTCACCGCGGCCACCAAGGGCGCCTGGCGCGCGAGCGGCGTGCGGGACGGCGTCACCGGAACCCTGGTCCCCGGCGCGCCCGCCTCCTACGCGATCTGGGAGACCGACGAACTGGTGGTCAGCGCCCCCGACAACGCGGTGCAACGCTGGTCGACCGACCCGCGTTCGCGGGTGCCGGCCCTGCCGCGGCTGGAGGCCGACGACCGGCTGCCGCGCTGCCGCCAGACCGTGCACCGAGGTGTCGTCATCCATGGCTAAACGCGTCGCGCACCGCGATTGGGGCCGCGCGAACGATGACACCGACACGTTCGCGGCGTTCACCGAACCGGTCGACGAGTGGGACACCGACGACGAGGCCGTCGACGAGCCGGCAGCCAAGCGGGAGGTGCCCGCATGGCTCAGGCGGTTCGGCGAGGCCGTCGTTGCCCGGCTGCCGCGGATGGGCGCCGCGATCACCGGCGGACTGCTGCTGTGTCTGAGCTTCCCGCCGTTTTCTTGGTGGTACACGGCGATCCTGGCGTTCGCCCTGCTGGCCTGGGCGCTGACCCGCGACACCACCACACGCGTCGGCGGCTTCGGCTACGGCTTCCTGTTCGGTGCGGCGTTCTACATTCCGCTGCTGCCGTGGACCGGCGTCATGGTCGGGGTGCTGCCGTGGCTGGCGCTCGCGCTGGTGCAGGCGCTGTTTCCCGCCGCGTTCGGCCTGCTCGCTGTCGTGGTGCGGACTCTGCCCGGCTGGCCGGTCTGGTTCGCGGGCCTCTGGGCGTTGTCGGAATGGGCCAAGTCCACTGTGCCGTTCGGCGGATTCCCTTGGGGTGTGGTCGGTTTCGGCCAAACCGACGGTCCGCTGCTGGCGCTGGCCCAAGTGGGTGGCGCACCGCTGGTGTCGTTCGCGGTGACCCTGCTCGGGTTCAGCTTCGCCGCGATGGTCTTCGAAGTCGTCGATTGGTGGCGCCGCGGCGACGACAGGCGACCGCCCGGCGTCGTGCTGCCCGGCGCAGCCATTTGCGTGGTGCTGATCGGCACCGCCGCCATCTCGCCCGGCGTGCGGCATTCCGGTGCGGGCGCCGACGACGAACCGTCGGTCAACGTCGCCGCCGTGCAGGGCAACGTGCCGAAGCTGGGCCTGGACTTCAACGCGCAGCGCCGCGCGGTGCTCGACAACCACGTGCGCGAGACGATCAGGCTGGCCGAGGACGTGCGCGCCGGGCGGGCGCCGCAGCCGCTGTTCGTGATCTGGCCGGAGAACTCGTCGGATATCAGCCCGCTGGACAACCAGGACGCCGCCGACCAGATCTCGGTCGCCGCGCAGGCGATCAAGGCGCCGATCCTGGTGGGCGGCGTGCTCACGGCGCCGGAGTACACCCCCGACAACCCGGTGTCGACGAACTCGGTCATCGTGTGGGATCCCAAAACCGGCCCCGGCGACCGGCACGACAAACAGATCGTCCAGCCGTTCGGCGAATACCTGCCGTGGCGCAGCTTCTTCAAGCACCTCTCGCCGTACGCCGATCGTGCCGGATACTTCGTGCCCGGTACCGGCACCGGCGTGGTGACGGCGGCGGGCGTGCCCATCGGCGTGGCGACCTGCTGGGAGGTGATCTTCGACCGGGCGCCGCGCGAGTCCGTCCTCAACGGCGCCCAGCTGCTGACCGTGCCGAGCAACAACGCCACGTTCAACGAGTCGATGAGCGTTCAGCAGCTGGCGTTCGGACGGCTGCGCGCCGTCGAGCACAACCGCTTCGTGATCGTTGCCGGTACCACCGGGATCAGCGCGGTCATCGCGCCCGACGGCAGGGTGCTGGGCCGCACCGACTTCTTCGAACCGGCCTACCTGGACATGCCGATCCGGCTGAAGACGCAGCTCACGGCCGCCACGCGGTGGGAGCCGATCGTGCAGGGCGTGCTGGTGGCGATCGGGATTGCCGCCGTGGTCGGGGCGGTATTGCAGAATGGGAGGTTCGTGCGTAGTCGCCGCCCGGTGACCAACGCCGCCGGTCAAGACACGCCACCCGCCGAGGGCGGCACCGAAAGAGGAACCACATGAGCGGCCCTGGGTCTGACGAACGCCCGAGTCAGCGGACTCTGGTGATCATCCCTACCTACAACGAGCGGGAGAATTTGCCGCTGATCGTCGCCAGGGTGCATGCCGCCCGTCCCGACGTGCACGTTCTGATTGTCGACGACGGCAGCCCGGACGGCACCGGGCAGCTCGCCGATGAGCTGGCGCTGGCCGACCCGGACCGGGTGCACGTCATGCACCGCACCAGCAAGGACGGCTTGGGCGCGGCCTACCTGGCGGGTTTCGCCTGGGGGCTGGGCCGCGAGTACTCCGTTCTGGTGGAAATGGACGCCGACGGCAGCCACGCACCCGAGGAGCTGTACCGCCTGCTGGACGCCATCGACGGCGGCGCCGACGTGGCGATCGGCTCGCGATATGTCCCCGGCGGGGCGATCCGCAACTGGCCGCGGCGCCGGTTCGCGCTGTCCAAGACGGCCAACACGTATGCCCGCGTGCTGCTCGGGGTGAACGTGCACGACATCACCGCTGGTTACCGGGCCTACCGGCGCGAAGTGCTGGAGAAACTCGATCTGGCCGCCGTCGACTCCAAGGGGTACTGCTTCCAGATCGATCTGACGTGGCGCGCCATCAACAACGGCTTCGTGGTCGTCGAGGTCCCGATCACCTTCACCGAGCGTGAGCTGGGGGTTTCGAAGATGAGCGGGTCCAACATCCGCGAAGCGATGTTCAAGGTCGCAGAGTGGGGTATCCGCGGGCGCCTGGATCGCGCCCGCGGTATCGTCCGCTAGTCAATCGAGCGCTCGTTCAAACGCGCTCGGATGAACAGATAGTCAGCTGCCGCTGCCGCGACGCTTCGCCTTGATGATCTCCAGCCGCTCCTTGAGCAGCTCCTCGAGTTCCTCGATCGAACGCCGCTCGAGAAGCATGTCCCAGTGCGTCCGCGGCGGCTTCGTCTTCTTGGGCTCGGGCACATCGCCCTCGATGAGGGTGCCTTCCATGCCGTTGCGGCACAACCAGGTGCCGGGGATCTCGGCGTCGTCGGCGAACGGGACTTCGAACACCTCGCCGTTCTCAGTGCGGTAGCGGGCGACCTGACGCGGCGCCAGGTCGTGGTTGCGGTCGGTCTCGTAGCTCACGGCTCCGAGGCGACTGCCTCTCAACACCCGATCAGCCATTCGTCAACACTCCTCAAATCATTTGGTCCGGATAAACAACGCAGCACTGATCCACGTAGTTCCCGACTCAGCCGTTGATGATACCGGGATCTGCGGCTTCGGCGGTTTACAGTCGGTTCCCGTGGAGTCCGCGATACGAACACGTCGACGTCCTCAATCCTGCCGTTGGTGCGGCCGCGAAGTCGCCGACACGGGCTTGGGCAGGCGCCGCCAATACTGCAGGCAGTCGTGTCGGCAGCGGGCCTACGAGCAGCGCGCCCAGGTGAAGGGCACCTCGCTGGCGCCCGACGCGGTGGTGCTCAGCGCCGACGAGGCCGCCGAACTCGCCGACCGGGTGTATCAGGTCAGATGCGCGGCCGAAGACGTCGCCACTGCCATCGACGAAGGCGCAGACCCCGCCGAACTGCGCGATTTGTGCGACGCTCTAATGCGCGCGGCCAAGGCGGCCGACGGCTGGAGGTAGGGGGCATGTCGAGGTGTGGCGCTTCGACCAGTTCGTGCTGGACCCCCAACGCTACGAACTGCGTGACGGGGACAAGGTGGTTCGCGTCGAACCGCAGGTATTCGACGTTCTGATCCAACTTGTCAAAAACCACGAACGCTGCGTCACCAAGGGAGAACTGTTCGACTCGGTGTGGGGCGGGCGGTTCGTCGGCGAGGCGGCGCTGACGAGTCGCATCAAGGCGGCCAGGCGCGCACTCGGCGACGACGGCGAATCCCAGCGCTACATCAGGACGGTTCGCGGACGCGGCTACCAGTTCGTCGGGCCCGTCGTCGGCGACGCGCCCACCATCGCGCTGCCCGTGGAGGAAGCTCCGGTCGAGCCGCCACCGCCGCGGCAGCACATCGCCTTCTGCCGCGCCGCCGACGGGGTGCGGCTGGCCTACGCCGTGGTCGGGGAGGGCCCACCGCTGGTGCGGGCCGCCAACTGGATGACCCATCTGGGCTACGACATCGAAAGCCCGGTGTGGCGGCACTGGGTGCGTGACCTTTCGCAGCGGCACACCTTCATCCGCTACGACGAGCGCGGTTGCGGGCTATCCGATTGGAATGCAAGCGATTTCAGCTTCGATGATTGGGTGAGTGATCTGGAGTCCGTCGTCGAGGCGTTAGGCCTCGAGCGCTTCCCGTTGCTCGGCGTGTCGCAGGGCGGCGCCGTCGCGGTCGCGTACGCGGCCCGCCACCCCGAACGCGTCACCAAGCTCGTGCTGTGCAGCGCGTACGCCCGCGGCCGAGGGGCCAGGGCGGTCAGCGACGAGGAAAGGCGCGCGGCCGCACTCGATCTCGACCTGGCGCGGGTCGGGTGGGGCCGCGACGATCCGGCGTTCCGGCAGGTGTTCGCCGCGCAGTTTCTGCCCGACGGCACCAGGGCCGACTGGGATGCCTTCGATCAACTACAGCGCCGCACCACGTCGCCGGAGAACGCGGTGCGCTTCCTGGAGGAGTTCGCCCGCATCGACGTGCGGGAGGAGGCCAGTCACCTCACCTGCCCCACGCTGATCATGCATTCCCGCGACGACCACCGTCAGCCGCTGCGTTTCGGCGAGGAACTCGCCTCGCTGATTCCGAATTCGCGGCTGGTGGCCCTTAGCAGTAATAACCATCTGCTGACCGCGACCGAACCGGCATGGCCTGTCTTCTGCGAAGAGCTGGAGGCGTTCCTGGCGGACTGACCCGCAGCCGTCGCCCGATCTCCACAGAATCTCCACAGATTCTTCATGTGCGGCTGGCAGCGGACATCCATCCTGATCACATGAAAAAGTTGATCCGCATCCTGCTACTGAGCGTTGTCGCTCTGCTCGCCTTCGGCGCCCTGTCGGCGTGCTCGAGCGGCACCTCCACCGAGTCCACGGAGACCACCGAGTCTCCTCAGGCGTCGCCCACGACGACCGAGACGTCGGCCGCTCCCGCCGAGGCGACCGCCGCACCGTTCCCGCAGTCGGCCAAGTACATCGCGGACACGAAATCGGCCGAAGGGCAACCGATGGTCATCGGCATCGCTGTGGACGGCGCCGATGTCGCTGCCTACGCCTGTAACGGCGTCGACGATGAGGCCTGGTTCTTCGGCACGCAGAACGACGGCAAGATCGACATCAAGTCGCGGTTCCGGGACACCCTCACGGCCGAGTTCAACGGGACCGACGTCGTCGGCGACGTCGTCATGAACGGCATCACGTACAAGTTCTCCGCTCCGTCGGTGCCTGCCCCGGCCGGCATGTACACCGCCGAATTGGAAGGCGTTCGGGCGTCCTGGGTGGTCCGTCCCGACGGCAGCGCGACCGGCGTGCAGTTCAACGGCGGTGTCAGCGGCCGTGACTTCGAGCAGGCCGAGCTGCAGCAGTTGAACGACCAGCAGTTCCGCAACAGCGTGCGCAACAAGCGCATTCTGCAGCAGGCACAGCAGATCGAACTGCTGGCCAACCGCTCGGCACGGTCGACCATCAACGGCCACGAAGTGACGCCGATCCTCGTCAACGGCAACTTCCGGTTGTGACCGCCGTTACATAACGGCGCCGCAACAGCCCTGCGGCAGTGAGTGTTTCGGACTCATTGCGGCGGGGCTGTTCCTTTGCACTCATCGAGAATTCAAACCTTCACCGGTGTTGCGCCGCTGCGTAACGTCGAGCCACCGTGATGACACCGACCGAGCTGGCCGCCGCCCCAGCCCTTCCCGCGCGGCGCAGCGATCGCAAATGGGCCCTGATCCGATGGGCCTCGCCGCTGGTGCTACTTGCCGTCTGGCAGCTGGGTAGCGCACTGCGACTCATCCCGCAGGATGCGCTGCCGGCGCCTTCGCTGATCATCGAGGCAGGCATCGAACTCATCGGAAACGGGCAGCTCGCCGACGCGCTTGGCGTCTCCGGCCTCCGGGTCATCGAGGGACTGCTGCTCGGCGGCATCGTCGGCGTCGCACTCGGAACCGCTGTCGGTCTGTCAAGGTGGCTTGAGGCCACCGTCGACCCGCCGATGCAGATGGTGCGCGCGTTACCGCACCTCGGCCTGATACCGCTGTTCATCTTGTGGTTCGGCATCGGTGAACTGCCGAAGGTGCTTCTCGTCGCGTTGGGCGTGAGTTTTCCGCTGTACCTCAACACGTTCTCGGCGATCCGCCAGGTCGACCCGAAACTGTTCGAAACCGCTGCGGTGCTTGGTTTTTCGTTCTGGCAACGGTTCCGCACCATCATCGTGCCCAGCTCCGCGCCACAGGTACTGGTCGGCTTGCGGCAATCGCTGGCCATCGCGTGGCTGACGTTGATCGTCGCCGAACAGATCAACGCGGACAAGGGAATCGGCTTCCTGATCAACAACGCGCGCGACTTTCTGCGCATCGACATCATCATCTTCGGCCTGATCGTGTACGCGCTGCTCGGAATCGGCACCGATGCCATCGTCCGCGCACTCGAACGACGGGCATTGAGGTATCGCACATGACCATGCTGTCCGATCGCGAGACCACCCTCGCCGGCGAGCTGCGCGGCGTCAACAAGTGGTACGGGTCCCGTCACGTGCTCACCGATGTCTCGCTGCGCGTCGATCGCGGCGAAATCGTCGCGCTCATCGGCAGGAGCGGCTCCGGCAAGTCCACCATCTTGCGGGTGTTCGCCGGACTGTCCGACGACCACACCGGCGAGCGCACTGTCGTCGGTCCGCCCGCACTGGCATTCCAGGAGCCGCGGCTGTTTCCGTGGCGCGACGTGCGCACCAACGTCGTCTACGGCCTCAACCGCAGTAAGCGCAGCCAAGGCGAGGCCATCGCGCGTGCCGAACGGGCACTGGCCGACGTGGGGCTGGTCGACCGGGCCACGGCTTGGCCTGTGACGTTGTCGGGCGGTCAGGCGCAACGGGTTTCGCTCGCGCGGGCCCTGGTCGCCGAACCCGAGCTGCTGCTGCTGGACGAGCCGTTCGGAGCGCTCGACGCACTGACCCGGCTTTCGATGCGCAGCCTGTTGCTGGACCTGTGGCGCGAACACGGGTTCGGTGTGCTGCTTGTGACACACGATGTCGACGAGGCCATCGCGCTCGCCGATCGCGTTCTCGTGCTCGACGAAGGCCGCGTGGCCTACACCCTGACCATCGACGAGCCCAGAGTTGAGGCGTCCGCGCGAACGGAGCGGCGCCGCGCCGACCTGCTCGACAAACTCGGTGTCCGCATCTGACGACGACGCCCCGAAAACTCACCTTGGAAAGGACTGCCTAAATGTCGGTTACCCGGTGGCCGTTGGTGTTTCACGTCGTCATTCTCGCTGTGGTTGTCGGGCTGCTGGCCGGCTGTGTCTCGCGTGAGGACAGCGCTGGGGCGAAGGAGGCACCCGCGACCGTCCCGCTGTCCGAATTGGCCGGGCTGACACTGCAAGTTGGTGACCAGAAGGGTGGCACCGAGGCGCTGCTGCGTTCCGCGGGCGCGCTCGACAACCTGCCCTACAAGATCGCGTTTTCCACCTTCACCTCCGGACCCCCGCAGATCGAGGCCGCAACGGCAGGCAAGATCGACTTCGCGATCACGGGCAACACCCCGCCGATCTTCGGCGCCGCCTCCAACGCGAAGGTGAAGGTCGTTTCGGCTTACGACGGAAGTGGTCGCGGCGACCGGATCCTCGTCCACGCCGATTCGCCGATCCGCGAGGTGGCCGATCTGCGCGGCAAGCGCGTCGCCGTCGCCAAGGGCAGCTCCGCGCACGGCAACCTGTTGGCGCAGCTGCACCGCGTCGGGCTCTCACCGTCCGATGTCCAGCTGGTGTTCCTGCAGCCCGCCGACGCGCTGTCGGCGTTCACGCAGCGGCGGGCCGACGCCTGGGCGATCTGGGACCCGTACACCGCCCAAGCCGAAGCCGACATCGCTGTGCGCACCATCGCGGAGGCGACGGGCGTGACGAACGGCGCCGGCTTCGGCATCGCATCCGACGAGGCGCTGGCCGACCCGAAGCGCAACACCGCGTTGTCGGATCTGCTTGTCCGCTACGCCAAGGCGGTGCGCTGGGCGAAGGACCATCCCGACGATTGGGCGGCCAAATACGCCACCGAGGTCGGCCTCGATCCGAAGGTGGGCGCGGCGGCACAGGGCAGAAGCCTGCGCCTGCCGACCGCGTTGTCCGACCAACTGATCGGCTCCGAACAAGAACTCGCCGACCTGTTCGCCGAATCCGGCCAGATCGCCGCAGCCCCCCAATTCGACAAGTGGGTCGACCGTCGCTTCAGCGACACGCTCAACCCGCTGCTGATCGACCGCTAGGAGCAACATGTCCGCGCGATTCTTCTGGTTCCTGCCCACCAGCGGCGACAGCCGCTCGATCGTCGGCGCCTCGCACGCGTCGGCGCATCACACCGTGCCTGCGAATTATCGCGCGCCCACTCGGCGGTACCTCGCCGAGGTGGCCCGCGCCGCTGACCGGCTCGGCTACGAAGGCGTGCTGACGCCGACCGGCACCTGGTGCGAGGACGCGTGGCTCACCGCATCGGCCCTGCTGGCCGAGACCGAACGACTGAAGTTCCTCGTCGCGTTCCGTCCCGGCCTTGTGCCGCCGACGCTGGCCGCGCAGCAGACCGCCACACTGCAACGGTTCTCGGAGGGCCGGGTGCTGCTGAACATCGTCACCGGCGGCGACGACGTCGAACAGCGCCGGTTCGGGGACTGGTTGAGCCACGACGAGCGGTACGCCCGCACCGCGGAGTTCCTGCACATCGTCAAGTCGACGTGGACGCAGGAGTCCGTCGACTTCGAGGGCGAGCACTACAACGTCAAGGACGCCCGGGTCTCCGAACCGCCAAACCCGTTGCCGCAGATCTACTTCGGCGGTTCCTCGGCGGCTGCGCTTCCGGTCGCCGCCGAGCATGTCGACGTCTACCTGACCTGGGGCGAACCGCCCCAGGCGGCCGCCGCCAAGATCGAGAAGGTGCGGGCGCTGGCGGCCGCGCGCGGGCGCACCGTGCGGTTCGGGATCCGGCTGCACACCATCAGCCGCGACACCTCAGCGGCCGCATGGGCGGTCGCCGACGACATGGTCGCCGAGTTGAGCGAGGAGCAGATCGCCGAAGCCACTGCGCTGCATGCCAAGTCGGAGTCCGAGGGGCAACGCCGGATGACCGCGCTGCACGGCGGACGCACCGACAAACTCGAGATCTACCCCAACCTGTGGGCCGGCGTCGGGTTGATCCGCGGCGGGGCCGGTACCGCGCTGGTCGGCAGCCACGAGGAGGTCGCCAATCTGATCCACGAGTACCACTCGCTGGGGTTCGACGAGTTCATCCTGTCCGGATACCCGCATCTCGAGGAGGCCTACTGGTTCGCCGAGGGCGTGCTGCCGATCCTGCGCGACAAAGGTATCGCGGGCTTGCCGGACGCCGCGTAATCCGTTCAGCAGCTGTACTTTTCGCCGATATCGGCGGGCGGTGTCACCTTCTGCAGGCATCCGAACGGCACGACACCCGCCTCGCTGAACCGCGCGGCGCTCTGGTGGGCGTAGTTGACGCAGTACAAGCCGGCCGGATCGGACCGGCAGCGGTAGTCGCCGAACGACAGCGCGGCGCCGTGCGGCAGTTCGGGGCCGGTGCCGTTGATGAACCGGCCGGGATCGCCGTGCACGGACCCGACTTCGATGCTGGGTCCTGGGAAATCCACCCAGTTGCCTTTCCACTGCCCGTAGATGTCGGGCGGCTGTAGCGGGGGGATCGCCAGATCGACCAGGCAGGCCAGCGCCCCGCCGAAGTGCTGCGAATCCGTCATGCAGTTGGCCTTGCCGGACGGCGTGGTGAACGCGACGTCGTCGCCCAGGTCTGTGGTGGCGCCGTCGCGGGTGGCGGTGTGATACCGCGTGACGTCGGCGGCCTGGCCTGCCTCGATGAAGGCGATGACGTCGGCGATCTCGGCGCCGGGTTCGGGCGGCCGAAGCGCGGCCGTGGTCGTCGGCGAGGTCGGGCGCGACGTCGCCGACGTCGTCGTGCCCTGCGGGGCCGGCAGCGCGGAGTCGGACTGCTCGGACTGCCCGGTTTTTCCCGCAGAACAGCCTCCGACCAGCACAGAAGCCGCGATCAGCAGCGCAATTCGCATATCGGCCAGGTTAGCGGCCCGTGCGGCGGCCACTGTCGAGGCGCGGCCGGGCGCCGCCATTCGATACCGTCGATTCATGCACGAACGCGTCGTCCGCGCGACGATCGATTCCGGTACGGTCGAGGGCTTCACCCGCGATGGCGTGCACCGATGGCGCTCGATTCCGTTCGCGCAGCCGCCCGTGGGCCCGCTGCGGTTCCGTGCGCCGCAGCCCGTGCAGCCGTGGCCGGGAGTTCGCTACTGCCACTCGTTCGCCAACTGCGCGCCGCAGCAGCGCATGTACACCGCGCTGGGCTTGGGTAAGTACCAGTCGATGGGCGAGGACTGCCTGACGCTCAACGTCACCACGCCCGAGCACCGCCCCGATGAGCCCATGCCGGTCATGGTGTTCATCCACGGCGGCGGCTACATCCTGGGCAGCTCGGCGACGCCCATCTATGACGGCGCCGCATTGGCGCGCAAGGGCTGTGTGTACGTGTCGGTGAACTACCGGCTCGGAGCGCTGGGCTGCCTCGACCTCTCGTCGCTGTCCACCCGCGAGGTCACGATCGAGGACAACCTGTTCCTGCGCGACCTTGTCATGGCGCTGCGGTGGGTGCGCGACAACATCGCGGTGTTCGGCGGCGACCCGGACCGCGTGACCATCTTCGGTGAGAGCGCCGGCGCCCAGGCCGTCGCGACCCTGCTCGCGGTGCCCGCGGCGAAAGGTCTGTTCGCGCATGCCATCTCGGAGAGCCCGGCCAGCGGAATGGTGGGCCCGCCCGAGCTGCGCGCCGAATACGCCGAACAGTTCGCCGCGCAGCTCGGAGTGGCCAGGAACGAGGCCGCGCAGGCGTTGCTGACAGCGCGACCCGCCGACCTCGTCAACGCGCTCGACGAGCTGATCAAACGGTCCCAGAACAACATGCTGGGCGCGTTCGCGGTGGGCCCCACCAGCGGCACCGAATACCTACCGCTAGGCCCCGTCGAGGCCATGCGGGCAGGCAGAGCGCATCGCCTGCCCCTGATCATCGGCTCCAACGCCCACGAGGGCAGGCTGTTCACGCGCTGGCTGAAGCTGCTGCCGACCCACCCATCGATGATCGAACGCCTGCTCGGCCACCTCGAACCCGAGCACCGGGAGCGGATCACCGCCGCCTATCCGGGCTACCCGGACGCCGACGCGTGCGTGCGCCTGGGCGGCGACTTCGCGTTCGGGACGGCGGCGTGGGAGATCGCCGAGGCGCATAGCCTGCACGCGCCCACCTACCGGTACCGCTACGACTACGCACCGCGCACGCTGCACTGGTCGGGCCTTGGCGCCACCCATGCCACCGAACTGTTCGCCGTCTTCGACGTCTACCGCACACGGTTCGGTTCTCTGCTCACCGCGGCCGCCGACGGCCGAAGCGCGCGCCGCGTCAGCGATGACGTCCAGACGCGGTGGCGCGAGTTCAGCCGCACCGGCGTGCCCGGCGGCGACTGGCCCGCTTACAACCACGCCGACCGCGCCGTGATGATCTTCGACCGCAAGCCGCGCATCGAGCACGACCCGCATTCCGAGCGTCGACAGGCGTGGCAGAGTTTCTCGCTGGCGGCGCGCTAGCAGAACCGCCTGCACGGCATGCGGCGATGTGATTGCGTTAGCCCGTGCATCACCCATTGGACCCGCTGTCGGCCGACGAGTTCACGGCGGTAACGGCCATTCTGGGACGCGAGCGCGGGGTGCGCCCCGCCGACGGCGACGACCTCGGCTGGCGGATCGCCTCGGTGGCGCTGCTCGAACCGACGAAGACCGAGTTGGCCGAGTTCGACGCGGGTGGGCCGACGCCTGCGCGGCGCGCCGAGGTGATCTGCCTGCAGCGCGCCACCAACACCACCTACAAGGGTGTGGTGTCGCTGTCCGACGACCGCGTCGAGTCCTTCGACCACATTCCCGGCGTGCAGGCCAACTTCACCGTCGACGAGTTCCTCGAGTGCGACGAACTGGTGCGCAAACATCCCGACTTCATCGCGGCCCTGGCCAAACGCGGCATCACCGATATGGACCTGGTGTTCGTCGACACCTGGACCTACGGCGATGCGGTGGCCCCGCCGGAGTACCGCGACCGTCGGCTCGGCTGGACGGACACCTGGCGCAAGGGCGGCCCCGGCCAGAATCCGTACGCCCACTTCGTCAGCGGGCTGCACTGCGTCATCGACGTCAACGCGATGGAGGTGCTGCGGGTCGAGGACAACGGCGGCGTCGACGAGCCCGACGTCATGGGCGAGTACGTGCCACGACACATCCCGGAGCGCATCCGTGCGGCGTCGCGGCGCGAGCCGCTCAAGCCGCTGCACCTCACCCAGCCGGAAGGGGTGTCGTTCCGGCTCGACGGCAACCTACTGGAGTGGCAGAACTGGTCGCTGCGGATCGGCTTCAACCATCGCGAGGGCATGACCCTGCACACCATTTCCTACCGCGACGGTGAGCGCAACCGTTCGGTGGCGCACCGCATTTCGCTGGCCGAGATGATCGTGCCCTACCGCGACCCGTCCGAGGACCACTACCGGCGCACGGCATTCGACATCGGGGAGTGGGGCCTTGGCTTCATGACGACGTCGCTCGAGCTGGGCTGCGACTGCCTCGGCGAGATCCGCTACCTGGATGCGGTGCTGCACAACAGCAAGGGCGAGCCCTACACCATCAGCAACGCCATCTGCATCCACGAGGAGGACAACGCCGTGCTGTGGAAGCACGTCGACCATGACGCCGGTGCCGAGGTGCGGCGCATGCGCAGGCTGACGATCTCCTTCCACGTCACCGTCGCCAACTACGAATACCTCGTCTACTGGCGGCTCTACCAGGACGGCAACATCGAGTGCGAGACCCGCGCCACCGGCCTCATGGTCACCACGCCGGTCGCGGAGGGGCGGCCGCACCCGAACGGAACGCTGGTCGACGGACACACGTATGCGCCGTTCCACCAACACTTCCTGGTGGCCCGGCTCGACATGGATGTCGACGGCACCGACAACACCGTCGTCATGTCGGAGTCATACGCCGAGCCGATCGGCGCGGACAACCCCTACGGTCTGTCGCTGGTGCTGCATGACGTACCGTTACGGACCGAAAGCGAAGGCAAGCAGGACGTCAACTTCGCAACGCAACGGTCGTGGAAAGTGGTGAACACCAACGTCGTCAACGGTCTCGGCACGCATCCGGCCTACAAGCTGGTGCCCGGCGGTGCCATCCCGATGATGCTCGACACCGCCTCACCGGTGTTCCAGCGCGCCAACGTCATCGGCCACACCCTGTGGGTGACCCCGAACCACCCCGACGAGCGTTGGCCCGCAGGGGAGTTCGTCAATCAGTCGGCCAGGGACGCCGGGCTGGGCGAATGGACGAAGGCCGATCGCCGTATCGAGAACACCGACGTCGTGCTGTGGTACGTGTTCGGTATCCATCACATCACCCGGCCCGAGGACTGGCCGGTGATGCCGGTCGACGTGGTGTCGTTCTGGCTCAAGCCCTTCGGTTTCTTCGACCGCAACCCGGCGCTCGACGTCGTCGGCACACCACCTGACACCTGCCATACGGAGAGCACAAGTGCCGGACACTAGATTGCAGCGGCCCGACGACCTGACCGCGGAGTGGCTGACCGCTGCGATCGGTGCGGGCACCGTCGAACGCTTCACCACCGAGCGCATCGGCACCGGCCAGATGAGCGAGTGCTACCGGGTCACGCTGAGCTACGCCGACGGACCGACCGGGCCAACTTCGGTGGTGCTCAAGGTCGCCGCGAGCGATCCCGTCAGCCGGCAGACGGGACTGGCGCTCGGCCTCTACGAACGTGAGGTGCGGTTCTACTCCGACATCGCGCCCGGCCTCGGCGGCCCCGTCGCGCCGTGCTACGACGCGGCATTCGACGGCGAGACCGGCGTCTTCCATTTGCTGCTTGGCGATGCGGGTCCCGCCGTCGTCGGTGACGAAATCCGCGGCGCCACAGTCGAACAGGCGATGCTGGCGATGGCCGAGCTGGGCCGGCTGCACGGCCAGCTGCTCGGCGACACCGCGCTGGCCGACGCGGCGTGGCTGAACCGCGAAGCGCCGCTGAACCAGGCGCTGATCACGCAGCTGTACGCGGGCTTCGTCGAACGCTACGGCGAATCCATCGCACCCGAGCACCGCCAGGTGTGCGAGCGACTGGTCGCGGCCTTCGACGACTACCTCGCCCAGGAGGCCGCCGACGAGCGCATGCACGGCCTGGTGCACGGGGACTACCGGCTCGACAACATGCTGTTCGGCCAGCCCGGCGCCGACCGCCCACTGACCGTCGTGGACTGGCAGACCGTCACCTGGGGGCCGGCGATGACCGACGTCGCCTACTTCCTCGGCTGCGCGCTGGCCGACGACGTGCGCCGCGACAACTACACCGCGCTGCTGGATGCCTACCACCGCGCGCTGGGACCCGACGCCGCGGTGGACATCGCCGATGTCACCGAAGGCGTTCGCAGACAGGCCTTCTTCGGCGTGATGATGGCGATCGTGTCCTCGATGCTCGTGGAGCGCACCGGGCGCGGCGACGAGATGTTCATGACGATGCTGCGCCGGCACTGCCAGCACGTGCTCGACACCGATGCGCTGGCGACGCTGCCCGAACCCGTTGCGCCCGCACCACTGCAGCCGGACGCCGCCGACGAAGGTGCCCACCAATCGGGTGCCGAGGCGCTGTGGAGCGAGAGCTGGTACGCCGACTTCGTCGACGATGGCCAAAACATCGGCGGCTGGTTCCGGCTGGGCCTGATGCCGAACCAACAGACGGCGTGGATCAACGCGATGCTGTGCGGGCCCGGCCTTCCCACGATCGCCGTCAACGACTTCGAGGTGACCCTGCCCGACGACCCGTTCACCGTTCGCACCGACGACGTCGAACTCACCCACTCCGCAACGGAACCGCTGCAAAGCTACCGCGTCACCGTGCGCGGTCGCGGCCAGGCCTACGACGACCCGGCGGCCTTGTTGCGGGGCGAATCCGGCAGGCCGGTCGACGTCGCCATGGATCTGCACTGGACGACCGCCGGCACCCCGTACCTGTACCGACTGACACCGCGCTACGAGATTCCCTGCACGGTGTCGGGCAGCGTCACGTTCGACGGCTCAACGGTGGAACTGAACGCCGTGCCGGGCCAGCGCGACCACTCCTGGGGAGTGCGGGACTGGTGGGGCATGGACTGGGTGTGGAGCGCGCTGCACCTGCAGGACGGAACCCACCTGCACGGCGTCGACATCCGCATCCCCGGCTCACCGCCCCTGGGCGTCGGATACATCCAGCCGCCGGACGGCACCTTGATCGAGCTGCAGACCGTATCGGCACAGGAAACGTTCGGCGACAAAGGGTTACCCGTATCCACCGAGCTGAAGCTGAACCCGGGCGGTGTCGCGGCGACCGTGCAGATCAAGGGGCACGCGCCGGTGTTGCTCACCGCCGCCGACGGCAGGGTGAGCCACTTCCCGCGCGCCTGGGCCACGGTGAGCACTGCCGACGGCCGCACCGGTGTCGGCTGGCTGGAGTGGAACCGCAACCTGCGATGACTGTCGGCAAATCGGTTGCCCTGTTCGTACTCGCCGCGCTGCTCGAGATCGGCGGCGCCTGGCTTGTGTGGCAGGGTGTGCGCGAGCATCGCGGCTGGCTGTGGGTCGGGGTGGGTGCGGTGTCGCTCGGGGTGTACGGGTTCGTCGCCGCGTTCCAGCCGGAGAACCATTTCGGCCGCGTGCTGGCCGCCTACGGAGGCGTGTTCATCGTCGGCTCATTGCTGTGGGGCATGGTGGCCGACGGTTTCCGGCCGGACCGCTGGGACGTCGCGGGCGCGCTGATCTGCCTAATCGGCGTCGCTGTCATCATGTATGCCCCGCGTTAGTGTCAACCTTTCATCGTCGGTCCGCCTGTTGTACGCGAACAGCGCCGCTGCGCCCGAGGATGCCGCAAAAATACCTGCGGCGACGCCGAACTCGATCAGTCGATCGACGATCAACATGAGGGCGGCGTAGGCGCCGGCCAGCACGGCGACGAAACGGGCAAGTGTGTGTCGACGTGTCACGGTCCTGATCCGTCGGGCTCGATCGAACGCACCGCGAAGATGCTACGCAAGTAGACGGTGGGACGCCCGCAGGTGCTGCACACCGGGTCAGTTCCGCATCGGGAGGCCATCTCCCGTTTGCCGTCGACATAGGACTTCATCGCCCATTGCACAGTAGACAGGCAGAGTTGGCAGAGCGTCTCGACGACGTCGCCGCCTGGACTGAGCCCGATCTGGTCGCATCCGTCGACGGCGTGGATCCAGGCGACCACCACCGCGGGCGCGCCACAAGTGATGCCCGACGACATCTGCTGGGCACTGCAGATCGGCTGCAGCCTCAGAAGCTGATCCTCGACGGCCGGTACGATGTCCTTGCGTCGTACCGAGCGCCACACGAGGACGACGGCAACCTTGGCTCGATCAAGCAGTCCTTCGGTTCGTCCGGCGCTGCAACCGTATTCATTATGCTGTCGGTCGATCTCACGACGCTTCATCTGATTTCTCCAATTGTGGCGGCAGCGTCTCAGCGTCGGCTCACCGGTACTTCAGGCCAGAATCGCCGACGCCGAGACGGCGGTCATCACCCGGCGACCCGATTCACCCGGGTGATCCTGTGTGCTGCCGCGCCGCCGGTGTGTGAATCCGGCGATGCGAATCGGGCGTCAACCGTCGCTGAATTCACAGTCGGGAAGCGCTGACGCGTGGTGTGGGTGCGTCACCCGGGTGAGATGCGCACACGGGTGAAGACGAATCACCCGCCAGGCGCAGATAGTGATCGGGATCCAGGCCGCGCGGACCTGCCGTAGCGGCGCATGAGCTATGAACGGAGAGATCGCATGTCCGACAACCAGGTCACGTCGGTGGTGGCCGATGCGCTGAAAAGTCCACGGTTGACCGCTGTTGCGGGGTTGGTGGCTCGTTACTGTCTGGTCATCGTGATCGCCTGGTTCGGCATCATGAAGTTCACTTACTACGAGTCGCACGGTATTTCACCGCTTATCGCCAACAGCCCGTTCTTCAGTTGGATCTATGACGTCATCTCGATCCGCACGTTTGGCTTCCTGCTCGGACCGGTCGAGCTGATCACGGCGGCATTGTTGGCGCTCAAGCCCTGGTATCCCAAGGCGGCGGTGGTCGGTGGGGTGCTGGCTTCGGGGTTCTTCGTTACCACGTTGAGCACGATGATCACCACGCCCGACGTCAGCGAAGCATCCGCCGGTGGCTTTCCGATCCTGTCGGCCAACGGTCAGTTCTTGATGAAAGACATCGCTCTGCTGGGTATTTCGTTGTGGCTGCTCGCCGACGCCATCGACGCCACCCGCAAACGAACTTCATGACACCGCGGGCGACCGGGGAGGCCGGTGATCATTACGACCTCGTCGTGCTGGGCGCCGGCTCGGGCGGATACGTAGCGGCTATCCGTGCCGCCCAGCTGGGCATGGCCGTCGCAGTGGTCGAGGAACGGTACTGGGGCGGGGTGTGCCTCAACACCGGCTGTGTACCGTCGAAAGCACTGCTGCGCAACGCCGAGATCGCCTCGATCCTCACCCATCAGGCCGCCGCATTCGGCCTCTCCGGTGACGTCAGCCTCGACTACTCCCGCGCCGTGTCGCGCAGCCGGGAAGTCGCCGATGCCCGTGTCGGCGGCGTGCACTTCCTGATGCGCAAGAACAACATCACCGAGATCGACGGGCACGGCCGATTCACCAGTCCGCACAGCCTCGCTGTTGACCTGCGTGAGGGCGGCACGCGGTCACTGAGTTTCGACCACGCGGTGATCGCGACCGGGTCGCGGGTGCGGATGCTGCCCGGAGTCACCCTCGGTGACAACGTGGTCAGCTACGAGCAGCAGATCCTTTCCGCCGATCTGCCCGACTCGATCGTGATCATCGGCGGCGGCAGCATCGGCATGGAATTCGCCTACATCCTGCACAGCTACGGTGTGGGGGTCGAGATCCTGGAATTCACCGACCGGGTGCTTCCGAGCGAAGACGCCGACGTGTCCAGAGAACTGCGGCGCCACTACCGGCGCCGCGGCATCACCATCCACACGTCGACCCGCGTCGAAACCGTGACCGACCACGGCGACTACGTCACCGTCGATCACACCGGCGCTGACGGACAAACCTCAACCACGAAGGCCGCGCGGGCCTTCATCTGCATCGGTTTCTGTCCCAATGTGGAGGAGATCGGCCTCGACGCCGTCGGTGTGCGGGTCACCGCCGGTGGCGCTATCGATATCGACGACTACATGCGCACGTCGGCACCGCACATCTACGCGGTCGGCGACGTCACCGCCAAAGTTCAACTCGCCCATGTCGCTTCCGCGCAAGGTGTCATTGCCGCGGAGACCATGGCCGGGGTCGACACGATGCCATTGGACTACCGGATGATGCCGAGAGTGACGTTCTGTCAGCCGCAGGTCGCCAGCTTCGGCTACACCGAAGAGCAGGCCCGCGCCGCCGGATACCGGGTGCGGGTTGCGACCTTTCCCATGCGGGCCAGCGCCAAGGCCCATGGCTTGGGGGAGCGGGGCGGCTTCATCAAGATTCTTGCCGACGACACGCATGGTGAGCTATTGGGCGCGCACTTGCTTGGCGCAGAAGTCAGTGAACTCCTTCCCGAGTTGACGCTGGCGCAGTTGTGGGACATCACCGCGCGAGAATTGGCCCGAAACGTTCACACTCATCCGACTCTCGGTGAGGGTCTTCAGGAATGCTTTCATGCTCTCACCGGCGAGGCCATCAACCTCTAGAAGCCATGGCTACGGCAGGATGAAGCGCTCGACGGCGTCGGCGAAGCCGTCAACTTCGTTCGAGGTGGTGACACAACGGGCGGCCCGCTTGACCTCATCGCCCGCGTTCCCCATCGCGATGCTGAGCCCCGATCGATTGAACATCTCCACATCGTTGGCCATGTCGCCGATCGTGGCGATCTCCTCAGCAGCGATTCCGTACGCCGTTGACAAGTAGTCGACGACGGCGCCCTTGTTGGCGTTGGGGTTTGTGACATCGACGTAGTACGGCTGCGATGCGGCCGCAGACACGTGGTCGCCGAAGTGCTCGCGCACCCGGGCCGTCGCCTTCTCGACCGCGTCGTAGTCATCGCTGACACCAACCACTTTGGCCACACCGTTCGACACCGAGGCATATCCTTCGCTGTCTTCGATCAGCGACGGTTCGAATCGGACCGTCCACGCCTCGCGCGCCACGTGCGGCCCGTGCACATCGGGGACCAGCCAATCGGCGCCGCGGTAGACCCAAACGCTCAATCCTTCGGCGTCGAGCAGTCGGATCACCGCCGGTGTCAGCTCGTCGGGGATCACGCGCTGTTCGATAACCGACAGATCCGGCCGCGCGAACAGCCCACCGTTGAAAGCCGCGACCGGCGTGGTGATTTCGAGGGGCGCGATGAGCATCGACATGCCACGGGGCGGACGACCGCTGGTGATCGCGAACAGGATCCCGGCTTCGCGCAGCTTGGCGACGGCGGCGACGGCGCGTTGGGTCAGGACCTTGTCTTGTGTGACCAGTGTGCCGTCGACGTCGGCCAGCAGCAGTCGAACCGGTGCAGGGGGGCGGTGGCTTGCCATGATGCCTTTCAGTCGTTGCTCTTCCGCGCCGGTGTCAGCGACGGCCGGGTCGTTCGCACCGGATGATGTGCATCACGGCGTTGATCAAGGCCAAATGGGTGAACGCCTGCGGGTAATTGCCCAGATGCCGGCCCGTGCGCGGTTGGATAGCCCCGGCGTAGAGGTTCAGCGGGCCGGCGAGCGCCAACAGCCGCTCACACAGTTGCTTCGCGCGGGCCAGTTCGCCGATCTCCACCAGCGCCGAAACCAACCAGAACGAGCAGACGGTGAAGGCTCCATGTTCGCCTGCCGAACCGTCGTCGGTGTCATCGCTGCGATAACGCAGCACAAGACCGTCTTCGGTGAGCTCATCGGCGATCGCGAGCACGGTGGCGCGGATCCGCGGATCGTTGGCCGGCAGAAACCGCGTCAGCACGGCGAGCAACAGGGACGCGTCCAGCGCATCGGCGCCGTACCGCTGAACGAGCACGCCGCGGGAATCGACACCGTTGGCCAAGACGTCGTCCCGTATCTCGTCGGCGATCGAGCGCCACTCCTGCACGCAGGAGGTTTCACCCTGCGACGCGGCTAGTTTCGCGCCGCGGTCCAGTGCGACCCAACACATGATCTTCGACGACGTGAAGTGCTGCGGTTCGCCTCGCATCTCCCAGATTCCTTGATCGGGGTCGCGCCAGTGCCTGATCGCCTCCTGCACCTGCCGCTTGACCATGAGCCACACCGTCTCCGGTATGTCGTGACGTGAATTGGCGTGCAAATACACCGTTTCCAGGATCGTGCCCCAGACGTCATGCTGGTCCTGCTGGTACGCGGCATTGCCGATCCGGACCGGCCGCGCCCCGTCGTATCCCGTGAGGTGGGACAGGTCGACCTCGGCCAGGTTGCGCTCCCCGCCGACGGCGTACATCACCTGCAACGGAACGTGTTCACCGGTGTTCGCGCAGGACACCTCCGCGATGAACGACAAGAAGTCGTCGGCCTCGCGTTCCAGCCCTAGCGTGTACAGACCCATCAGCGCGAACGTCGAATCGCGCACCCACGCGTAGCGGTTATCCCAGTTCCGTTCGCCGCCGGGAGTTTCTGGCAGCGACGTGGTGCATGCCGCCACCAATGCGCCGGTGGGCGAGTATGTCAGACCCTTCAGCGTCAGCGCGCTGCGCTGCAGATACGACCGCCACGGATGGTCGGGAAAGTGCCCCGTCTTGATCCATTCCCGCCACATCTCGCTGGTCTGCCACATCTTGTGGGCGGCCTGCTCGTAGGTCTGCGGTGGCGGCTGCTCAGACCAGGACAGCGCGACAAAGACGTTGTCGCCCTCTTCCATTCGGGTGCGGGCGCCGGCGACCGTGCCCTCCAGTCCCAGCCGCAGATTGGTCGTGAGCGTGAGATTCGGGTGTGTGTCGGGATCGGTCTGGGCCCGCGCAACGGCTTCGCCGTAGTCGGCTCGCGTGTATTCCCAACAGGCGCCGTCACGGTGGTAGTCGAACGCGGGGGCGCAGCCCATCACCAGCTCGACCGTGCCGCTGACGCAGCGCACGGTGCGGAGCAGGATGTGGGCGGCTTCCCAGTCCATCGGAGTGCGTCGATGCGTGGGCGACCGCGACTCCACGTGATGCCACGGCCCCATCACCAGGGCGTCCCGCACGATGAGCCAACCGGTGTCGGTCTGCCAGGTGGTTTCCACCATCAGGCTGCCCGGCAGATAGCGACGCGCGGCAGGCACCGACACCCCGAGCGGGCCGAGGCGAAACCGGCCTGCCGACCGGTCGAGGAGTGCGCCGAACACGCTGGGTGAGTCCGGGCGGGGTACGCACATCCACTCGACCGAACCCGCCGACGAGATCAAACATGTCGTCTCGCAGTCCGAGAGAAACGCGTAGTCGGCGATGGGCGGGAAAGGATTACGGGTCGAACCGCTCGCGGTGCCGGAAATCGGTTTGGTGTCAAGCACGTGCGCGAGGTCTGCCCCCTTGACACCCGTTCGGCCGCGGCGCGGTCGGTCGGCGCCGGCAGGTGCGGATGGGTTGTCGGTCGCGGTCGTCGGCCGTGGCGTCATCGTTGTTAGGCGCCTTCTCGGCGGGGGTCACGCCAGCCCGGATGGCCGGAAAGCAACGCGTCGGCGCCATGCGGGCCCCACGACCCGGGCGGATAGCTCCGTACCGGAGGTGGTGCGTCCAGCAGCGGTTGCATGATGCGCCAGGTTTGTTCAACGTTATCTTGCCTGGTGAACTGGCTGGAGTCCCCGTTCATCGCGTCGTTGAGCAGCCGTTCGTAGGGTTCGGGGGCTTCGCCGAGTTGGTCGGCGAAGTTCAGCGAAAGATCGACTGTGCGAGTGCTGTCAGCGCCCGGCTCTTTGGCTTGAATGACCAGCTTGGCACCGGGATTGGGATCGATACGCAGAATGAGCTCGTTCGGGTCCGGAGCGTGATGAGTGATGGCCAACCTGGGTGGTCGCTTGTAGATGGCCCGAATCTCGGTGGCGCGCACCGGCAGAGCCTTGCCGGCGCGGATGAAGAACGGAACACCGGCCCAGCGCCAATTGTCGATCTCCAGCCGCAGCGCAGCGAACGTCTCGGTTCGCGAGTCGGGTTTGACACCCTCGATCGCCCGATACCCGTCGTACTGGCCACGGACGTAGTGCTTCGGGTCGGCCGGTGGAATGGCCCGGAACACCTCAACGCGCTTGTCTCGCAGTCCGTCTGCGCCAGCCACGCTGGGTGGCTCGGCGGCGAACAATCCGAGCAGCTGGAGCAGGTGGTTCTGCACCACATCGCGCAGGGCGCCGACGGAATCGTAGAAGCTGCCCCGCCCGTCGACCCCGAAGTCCTCGGCCAAAGTGATCTGGACGGCCTGGATCCGGTCGCGGTTCCACAGCGGCTCGAAGACCGAGTTTCCGAACCGCAGGAACACGATGTCCATCGCGGCTTCCTTGCCAAGGAAGTGGTCGATGCGAAAGATCTGGCGTTCGTCAAGGACCGCGTGGAGCTGGTCGTTCAGCGTCTGCGCCGAAGCCAGATCGTGGCCGAAGGGCTTTTCCAACACCACTCGCGCGCCGGCGGTGAGACGGGCATGGGCAAGTCCTCCCACCACCACGCTGAACATCGACGGTGGGATCTCGAGATAGAAGATCGGGCTGTGCCGCCCCCAGATCGCTTGCGCCACCCGGTCGTAGGTCTGTTGATCGGCGAGATCACCCGAAACCATGGTCAGCCGCTGCGCGAAACGGTCGAATACCGTTTCGTCGATACTTTCGCCGGTGTCCTCGATCGCGCGCCGCGCGTGATCGCGCAGGGTAGAAGAGGACCAGTCGCGGCGGGCTACGCCGACGATCGGGCAGTCCAGCAGGCCGCGCCGCTCCATCCGGTACAGGGCGCGAAACGTCATCTTCTTCGCCAGATCCCCGGTGATACCAAAGATCACCAAGACGTCTGCACGCGTGCTCTCCGGTGTATCCATCGCGCTCCTGGTTCGAGTGATCAGATGTCGCCAATCACCGTGGCGGCCGAATTCGCCACTCAGGTACAGCGTCACCAAGATCGGGGTGAGCTGTCATCGTCCGGTTCGGCGATTCACCCGGGTGAATTGGTTCGCCGGGTGATGACCGCTTCTCGACGTCGGTGCATGCTTGCTCATCATGTGGGGAGCGAAAGGTAGATGTCGCCGTGCACAGGTAATTACGGGAGCTCGCCGTGGTTGAGCACCGCCACGTCAAACTCGACCCCGAAACACGACACATCGAGACCCGCCGCCTCGTCTTGCGGCCATGGCGCCTCGACGACGATGCCGCGGCCTGCGCAATCTATGGCGCCCCTGAGGTGGCTCGCTGGTTGTGCCCGGCGTTGCCGGCCATCGTCGACCGCGCCGAGATGCGCGGCATGCTCGGCGTGTGGATCGCCGAGAGCGACGCAGCCGAATTGCCCATGGGCCGCTGGGCGATAACCGAAAAGCGATCCGGACAGGTGATCGGGGGAGTGGCGTTGCTTCCGCTGCCGCCCGAGCGCAGCGACCTCGAGATCGGCTGGCAGCTGGCCCCTGCGATGTGGGGTCATGGGTACGGTGCGGAGGCCGGCCATGCGGTCGCGCATCAGGCCTTCGAAAATGCCGGTCTCAGTGAGGTGTTCGCGGTGATCCGGCCGGGCAACCATCGTGCCGTGGCCACGGCACGACGGGTGGGTATGGAATGGGTCGGTGAGACCGACAAGTACTACGGTTTGACCCTTCAGGTCTATCGCCTGTGGAAGGCCGACCTGGATCTGCCGGAGCCGGCCTGCGCGGATGCGCCGGAGGCTTAGCACCGACAAGTTTTTCTTCGCGCTCAGTCGCTTTGCGATGGCGCCGCTGCCCGATCGGACGCTTCCTGGTAGCGGAGATCGTCGGCGTACATCTGCTCGTCAAGAGGCTGCATCGCCGAGGGCGCGGGCATGAACTCTTCGCTGGCAGAGAACCGCGCCCAAGACGGCTGGGCGAAGCCGATCGACACCAGTGGCCGGACGAACAGAATGTTGGTGAGGTATCCCAGCGCAACGGCCCACCTGTTCGCGTTGCGGGGTATGGCGTACAGGTGGTAAAGGCGGGTCACGAACTTCGCGGCGAACCCGGACAACTGGATGTTGAGCGGATTGGCGACGGCGAACCCGGGACCCAAGTCGACAACGGTTCCGAGGTCGCGATGCCGGTACTCGCGCGCGCTGCCGTAACCGAGGCTTGCCGCGACGTTTCGGGCCAGAACCTTGCCCTGCCGGGTGGCGTGTTGTGCGGTCGGCGGCGTTATCGCGTTCGGCTTGGTGACATCAGGCACGGCTGCGGCGTCACCACCCGCGAAGACACCGTCGAATCCGGGAACCCGTAAGTCCGATCCGACTTTGAGCCTGCCCTTCACGGTTGGCAGTCCTGTCGCGGCGATGAGCGGGCTCGCGACGACACCGGCAACCCATGCGACGGTATAGGTGCCGATGCGAGTCCCGTCGGTCAAGATGACGTGATCGGCAGCGACCCGTGACAGGGTGACACCGGTGAGAAACTGCACGCCGCGCCGCTTGAGCACCTGCTCGGTTCGCGCGGCCAGTTCGGGGCCGAGTTCGGGCATCAGTCGTCCCGAGCGTTCGACCAGTATCAGTCGTACGTCGCCCGGTTCGAATCCGAAATCGTGCACTGCCACTGAGGCCATCGCACACAGCTGGGCGATGAGTTCCGTACCGGAATAGGAGGAGCCGACGACCACGATGGTCTTGCGCGCCGCTGCCCGTTCGCGGTTCTCGTCGATGCGGGCCAGCTCGAACTGCTCGATGATGTGGTCGCGCAGAAAAAGCGCCTGCGCCGTCGACTTCAGGCCCCGCCCGTGCTCCGCCAACCCGGGAATGTCGAACAGCCGGCTGATCGAGCCCGGAGTCAAGACGAGGCGATCCCATGAGAGCTCGTGGGTCATGTTCTCCTGATCGCGACAGCGCAGGGAACGCTGCGACAAGTCCACCGAATCCACGTAGGCCCGGATCAGTTGGACTCCCGGCAACCTGTCGTTCAAGGGCACGGTGGCAAAGCGTGGATCTGTTGCGCCACCGGCCACCTCGGGTAGCAGTGGTGTATACAGCAGATAGTCGACCGGCGAGATCAGGGTCACGACGGCGTTGGAGCCATGTCGCCTGAGCAGCTTGCTGAGTCGGCGTGCGCATTCGAAGCCGGCGAATCCGCTGCCGACGATGGCAATTCGGACTGGCGGCATGTGAACTCCCTTGATCGAGACGTGCGGGACGCCGCAGTAGCACGAGACGCTACTGCGTGGCATCCCTCTGGTTCGTCGAAAGAGCATGTCGTCACGCCGGGTGAATGGTCATCACCCATAGCTAAGGATCACCCGGGTGATCGGTAGCGAAATCCGCAATGTGGTTTACGGGTCGCCGCGCCCTCTGTTCGTTGTGTCGCGGCAGACCGGTCCCGATTTGCGGTTGCACGCTGATGAGCTCGAGGCCGAGATCGCGCACCCGGTCGAGAAGCCCGAAAAGCTGCGATTGGTCTCTGACTTCGCCGCTGAAGACCGAGTCAGCGGTGCCGGCGTTCAGGGTCATTCCCTCGAGTACCGCTGCCAGCCGCTCGGTCAGGCGGCCCCGGACGCAGATCTGGTACGTCGTCGGCTCCAACTGTTGCTCCTCTTTCCGTCTGCACACCAGCATCCACGGAGGCAGGGGTGGTGGTCATCGGAACTATGGGTGATTCACCCGGGTGATTGTCCGAGGTAGCTTTCTGCGGCGTTGCCTTGTTCAGAGAACGGCTACGCGATGCCGTAGTCCTTTATCTTGCGATAGATGGTGGCCCGCGACATTCCGAGCGCGCGTGCAGCGTCTAGCTTGTTGCCGTTATTGTCCTCGAGACTACGGACGATCGCGTCGCGCTCCAACGCCTCGATTCGGCTTAGTTTGCGCCGCGTCAGAGAGCGACACTCCGGAGGCAACTTGTCGGCCTCGATAAGACCGGACCGCTGGCGCGCAACGGTTTCGATCAGAACCCGCCGAAGCTGTGACACGTTACCTGGCCACGGCAGCCTGCTGAGTTGGCGCATGGCATCGGGCGCCAACCGCACATCGGCGCCATGGGTGATCTCGCGCAACAGCAGCGCAACGAGTTCTTCGAGGTCGTCGGCCCGGTGTCGCAGCGCGGGCACCGTGACGGTATGGGTGAACATGCGCAGCAACTGCTCGTCTTTGAGCGCTGCGCACGTTGCGTCTCGTGTCGTCGCGGCGATCCATCCGCGGCCGACGCGCGCGGCCAGCAACGATGTAATCGGTTCGAGTGTGTTCGGGTCGATGTCGTCTATATCGGCGAGAACCAGCGCGAAGTCATCATCGCCCGACTCGGCTGCAAGCTCGGCGATGAAACGCGCAGCGCTGTCAAACGCCTCGGCGCGCATGATTCGAACGGAGCGGCCCGGTTTGACGTATTGACCAACCGCCTGGGCCATGCGTGACCGGCCGGAGCCGTTCTCTCCCTCGATCACTACCCAGTCTCGGTCGCGGCAACATTGACGGACCTGCTCGCAGCAGCGCAGCCAGGCGCCGTTGCGACCTGCCAGGCCGGGGATGACGGCGTGCGCCGAGCGACCGCCTGTCCGGGGTGTCCTGGTTTCTACCGAAAGCTCAACGTGCAACACAACATTGATCTGGCCGCCGCGCATCGTCGAGCGATCTGCTGCGGTGATTTTCGCGATTCGCCCGCTCGGCAGTACAGCCAACGCCGTACCCGACAATGCGGAGCCCACAAGATCAGAGGCATGATCGATCAGGACGATCTGGTCATTGGTGTCGAGGCTCTGACGAAGGTAGCGGCTCATCAGCAACACGTCACCACCGATCGCCAGCACACCGAATGGGAATCGTCGCGCCTCCGTGCGGTACGCCTCGAGAAGCGCGATCTCGCTCGCGTGCGCCGACTCTCGCATCCGGTCCTCGATCTGGCTCCGCAGGCTTTTGACCAACGGCAACATGACCGGATTTGAGCGGCTGGCCCAGCACGTGAGATCGATGACGCCGACGAGACGCTGGGTTATCGGGTCGCGGATCGGCGCTCCCGCACAGGCCAGCTCGCCCAGCGGGCCGACGAAGTGTTCGCCGCCGCGAATGAACACAGGTCGGCCGGTCTCGAGCGCGGTGCCGATCCCGTTGGTGCCGGCGAATTCCTCAGCGTAGCTGTAGCCGGGAACGAGGCTCACCGAATCGAGTGCCGTCACGAAGGAGCGTGCTGAGGCGGAGCGCTCGATCACCACACCGTCGGCCGAGGTGAGAATGGCCGACATCGCCTCGAAATCACGTCCTGCGTAGCGGATTGCAGCACAGGGTCCGCGGCGTGAGCTAGTCGTGATTCTGTGTTCGGCTGCCGAACGAAGGGCAAATCGAGCCGGTCCGGGTGGACCCGCATGGCTTGCGATCGACGCCACGAGTCCAGCAGGGTTGGGGGCAAGGCCTGTGCGTCCAAGGCGCCCTCGCACAGGAACTTTTCCCTCACCCGCCGAACGTCAGACTGGACGTCGGCCCGCAAACTCATTGACGCATGGACCTCGCTCCCCGACTGAGCGGTGCGGCCAGCCCAACGCAGGGTCTCAAATTGAGACGGGCAACTCTGCTCAGATTGAGACGATCAGTATACGCCCGCGGAGATGTCATGGGTCACGTCAGCTCAAGGACGGATGGGAAGAGTGACGGAGACTCAGGCAACGCCAAAGGGCGTCGAAGTCAACGGCGGCCAGGGCCGATCCGATGTCGGCCATCCGGCGCGGAGAAACACGCCCAATCGCGCTGTTCGCGCAGGTCTGTCCAGTTATCGGCAGTCCGGGGCCGCGGAGCCGGATGTGGCTGTTCGCGTGAGGACCGCGAGAAGATCCGAAAAGATGTGCCTGCCGCCGATTCGTGGGCGCGCAGACGAACTGCAGGTGATCGGCGCACGGATTGCGGCGGTCGCTCACGGGCGCGGCGGCGTGCTGGTCATCGAAGGTCCGCCGGGTATCGGAAAGAGCCGCCTGTTGACCGAATCGTCGTCGCTTGCGGAGCAGGCGGGCGTCCGGGCACTGTTCGGCGAGGCATTCGAACACCAGCAGACGGTGCCGTTTTTCCCGCTCTTCATGGCAACCCTCCGCGCGGATCCCCCTGTTGGCGATGCGGAGGCACTGCGCCGTTTGGGCACGTCGACCGATCTTGGCTATTGGGTGGTACGCGACTTGCAAGCCGCCATATTTGCGACGGCGTCTCGCACACCGTTGGCGATCTTCCTCGAGGACATCCACTGGGCCGATAACGCCACCTTGCTGGCGCTTCGGTCGTTGGCTGCCAGACGGCGGGATGCGCCGGTGCTGTGGGTGCTCACCACGCGCACCAATGTTGGAGGACTGGCCGTCCGCGAGACGCTGGCCGCGCTGCGAGGCAATGACGCCACGTTTCTGCGGTTGCCGCCCATGACACCGGCGGCGGTATCCGACACTGTGCGAGATGTGGTGCGAGCCAACGCTGATGTATCCCTGCTCAGCCTGGCGGACAAGGCGCGCGGCAATCCCTTCTTGCTGACGGAGCTCCTGCAAGGACTGCACGAGGAGGGTCGACTCGATGTCAGCGGCGGCTGTGCGGTCGTCACCGGAGACGTGTTGCCGCAACGGCTCACGCACACGATGCAGCAACGGCTCGACCAGCTCTCCACTGCTGCGACCCAAGTCGTGCGGGTAGCCGCGGTGCTGCCTGACCGATTCACGGTCCGACTGCTCGCTGCGATGCTGGAACGCCGACCGGCGGCCCTGGTATCAGCGGTAGACGAGGCTGTCCGCGCCGACCTCTTCATCGAAGATGGTGATCAGATGAGGTTCCGCCACGATCTGCTGCGTGAAGCGACGCGGCAATCGCTGCCGCAGTCGCTGCGCCGAGCAATGGAGCGGCAATCGGCGACAGCCATGCTCGACATCGGGGCGCCAGCCGAGGCGGTTGCGACTCAGCTCGCCCGCAGCGCTGAGGTGGGGGACCGGGCCGCCATCGTCGCGCTCCGCGAAGCGGCACAGGCGGTGGCCAATGAGGATCCCTGCTCTGCAGCGGACTTGAGCAACCGCGCGCTGGAACTCCTGCCCTCGCAGGACCCTGGGCGTGGGCGGCTGGTGGCAGAAACGATCGTGCTACTCAACCGGGCCACGCGCTACGAGGAGGCGCTGCGGTTAGCCGAGACCACCGTGCCCGGCTCGGTGGCGCCTGAAGAGGAAGCCGAGATTCGCCTCCTCCTCAGGACCGCAATCACAGACACGGCAACACGGCACATCGAAGAAAACCGCCGCGCGCTCCGGTTGCCCAACCTCAGCGACGTCACCCGGGCACGGCATCGGTCATGGCTGGCATACAACCTGACGATGTACGGTCAACGCGGACACGACAGCACGGCCGCGGATGAGGCGGCGGCCGCCGCTGCAGACACCGGCGATCCTGAGTCGAGCATTTTGTCGGGCGTAGCGCGGGCCTATCTCGACTGCGCCGGCGGCTACGCAGGTCGTGCCCTTCGCCGTGTTGAGGAACTTCAGGTCCTGACGGGCGAGTGTGAGGTGACCACTCAAAACCTCGCGGCATGCCATCTGGCAAACCTCCTCGCCGTGGTGGGTCGGTTGGAAGATGCCGCGGCGGTGATCGCAAGCGGCACAGCGAAATCCCAGAAGGAACACGATGGTATGGCGCTCCACATCTGGGCTTTGATGGCCGGGTTGATGCAGGTCGCTGCGGGCCGGTTGTCGGTGGGGCGCAACATCACTGAGCACCTGCCAAAGCCAGAGCCAACAGGAACGACCTTGGTGAGTGCGATGCGGATGTTCACCCTGGCGGAGGTGGCAGCGCGGACCGACGACCGAAATTTGTTGACAGCGATGCTGAGCGAGGCACGCGATGCATGCTCAAGTGGCGCGCCGACCGTGCGTCGGGGGGCGGCACGCGTGCTCGGACTGGCGGCGTGGCGGCGAAACGCTGTCGGTGAAGCCGTCCGTTGGCTTGACGGCGATTTCTCGCTACTCACGACACCGTTCTTGCCGATGGTCTTGGACCATTTGACCCTGACCGCTCGGGTGGCGTCATCGACTGGTGACGCAGGCCTGCGAGCCCGTCTCGCGGACGCTATTGACGCGCTTGAAGGTGAGCGGCCTGGCGTTGCGCTATTTGGCGCAGTGGCCCGACGTGCCCGCGGGATACTCGAGCGTGATGCCGAGGTCTTGGTGGCGGCCGCGGGGTTGCTTCGCTCGTCGGAGCGGCCGCTTCTGTACGCCGGCGCCGCCGAGGACGCCGGTGTCGAGTTGAGTCGCGCACGGCGCAACGCTGAAGCGGTTGACCAGCTCAATGCGGCGTTCGACACCTACAGCGAGTGTGGGGCCAGCGCCGATGCCCGTCGGGTCGGCCGTACGCTGCGTCGATTGGGCGTGACGCGGCGTGTCGTCACTCACCCGCACGCAAGGACCGGCTGGGACAGCCTTACCGTTTCCGAACTCGCGGTCGTCGAGTTGATCGCCGAAGGCGCGACGAATCGCTGCGTCGCGCAGCATCTGCACCTATCCCCACACACCGTAAAAACGCACTTGCGCAATGCCTTCGCAAAGCTCGGCATCACGTCTCGGACTCAACTGACGCAGCTCATGCGGCGCGCTGATGAGCGACAGCAACTTGGGTCCGATGATCCTACGATGCGTAGAATGACGTGCACTGCAGCGGCAGTCCGGTAAATACAGACGGGACACCCGGTGGGGTCATCAACCGGCCTATTCGACATCGGCGGCCAAGGCCTGGTCACGCCGCCAATTCGGGGGCGGGCCGACGAGTTGGAACTGATCAGCGGAGTAGTGACCGCTGTGGGCCAGGGCCGCGGCGGCGTGCTGGTCATCGAAGGGCCGCCCGGCATCGGCAAGAGTCGACTGCTGACCGAGGTGTTGGCGCTGGCTGACAAGTGCGGGGTACGCACCCTGTTCGGGGAGGCGTTCGAGTATCAGCAGACGGTGCCGTTCTTCTCGCTGTTCATGGCGACTCTCAACGCCGATCCACCGGTCGGAGACGCCGAGGCGCTGCGCCAACTGGGCGGGTCGGCCGATCTGCGCTACTGGGTGGTGCACGATTTGGCCGACGCGATACATGCCGCGGCCGCGCAGAACCCGTTGGCGATCGTGTTGGAGGACATTCACTGGGCCGACAACGGCACGCTGTTGGCGCTGCGGTCGCTGACCACCGCACGGCCGGATGCGGCGGTGTTGTGGATATTGACTGCCCGCACAGGGGTGGGCGGACCCGCGGCCCAAGAGACGTTGTCGGTACTGCAACGCGCGAATGCCACATTCTTGCGGTTGGGGGCCATCACAGCCGATGCGGTCGCCGACATGGTGTGCGACGCCGTGCGAGCGAAAGCCGATGCATCCCTGCTGAATTTGGCCGCCAAAGCGCACGGAAATCCGTTCTTGGTCAGTGAGCTTGTCGGCGGGCTCGGCGAAGAGCACCGACTGAACGTCAGCGACGGGCGCGCGGTGGCCACCGGAAACGGTTTGCCGCGGCGGCTGGGCGCCAGCATGCAGCAACGCCTTGACCTGCTGTCTGAGAGTACTGCCGAGGTGGTCCGGGTGGCCGCGGTGTTGCCGGACCGGTTCTCGGCCGGCTTGCTGGCCGCAATGCTGGAACGATCACCGACGTCGTTGCTGTCGGCGCTCGAGGAGGCGGTACGCGCGGATCTGTTCATCGAAGACGGTGAGCGGCTGAGGTTTCGGCACGATCTACTGCGTGAGGCCACCCGGCAGTCATTGCCGCGGTCGTTGCGGCGGGCAATGGAGCGCCAGTCGGCCTCGGTCATGCTGGCGATGGGCGCGGCGCCCGCCGAGGTCGCCACCCAGCTGGCACGCAGCGCCGAGCCCGGAGACATGGAAGCAGTCGATGCGCTGCGCCGGGCCGCCCAATCGGTGGGTCGCAGCGACGCCAACGCTGCCGCGGACCTGAGCAAGCGCACATTGGATTTACTGCCCGCCGAGCACCGTGACCACGGGTCATTGGTCGCCGAGACGGTGGAGTGGCTCAACCGGGCCGGCCGCTATGGGGAAGCGGAAGAATTGGGCGTCGTGGCGCTTGCGCAGGCGTCCTCACCGGAAGTCGAGGCCGAGATCCGCCTCCGGCTTCGGACGCATACCAAGCACAGCTCGCCGCAGCGGGTGGAGGAGAACCGCCGAGCGCTGCGGTTGAGCGGGATCAGTGAGGTCACCCGCGCACGGCACCTGGCGTGGTTGGCCTACAACCTTGTATTGCAGGACAAAAGCGGGGACTGGCGGATCGCAGCCGACGAAGCTGCGGCCGCTGCGGCGGCCACCGGTGATCTCGAGGCCGCCATCATCGCCGAGGTGACCCACGCTTTGCTCGATTCTGGTGAGGGGTACGCGGCCCGCGCACTTGGCCGCCTCGATGAGGTCCGCTCTATCGCGTACACGAATGAAACGGCGTTGGCACACGCCTATGCCGGGATGTTCCACGCGACCATGCTGGCGGTGGTCGGCCGACTGGACGAGGCGACCGCCCGGATCTCCGAAGGCATTGAGCAAGCTGGCCGGGAAGGCAACTCGATGGCCCTCGCTACTTGGGTCGTCCACAGTGGCTGGGTCCACCTCGCCGCGGGCCGGCTGTCGGCCGCACTCGACGCGGCCAATTCTCTGCCACCTCCGCAGCCGACGGGCGCTACTGAGCAGGACGTACATCGCATGCTGATCCTCGCCGAGGTGGCGGCGCATACCGATGACCGGAGCTTGCTGCAGCAGACGGCGAATGATGCACGCGATGCCCACCCCATCGGTTCACCTGGCCAACGTCGAGCGTGCGCGTACGTGCTGGCGCGGGCGGCGTGGTATCGCGGCGATGTTCATGAAGCAGCGCGCTGGCTCGCCGACATCAGCCTGCTGGGGACGCCTCTCTTCCCCCATGCATTGGTCCGGCTGGTCTTGGGTGCGCGGGTGGCCTCGGCCGCGGGCGATGCCGGCTTGCGCGCGCGGGTCCTTCAAGCCGCTGAAGTGCTTGAGCGTGAGAGGCCTGCGGTGCCCCTGTTGACGGCGGTGGCGGCGCATGCCCGGGGGATCCTCGAACACGATGTCGAGGCGCTGGTGGCTGTTGCAGAGTCGCTTCACACTGGTTCGCGGCCGCTTCTTTACGCCAACGCTGCGGAGGACGCGGCCGGCGAGCTGAGTCGCGGACAGCGCAGCGCTGAGGCGCTTGACCACCTCAATGCAGCGTTCGACACCTACATCGAGTATGGGGCGACCTCGGATGCACGCCGGGTTGGGCGCACGTTGCGTCGACTGGGCGTGGAGCGGCGCATAGTCCCCCAATCACGAGCGAAGACGGGCTGGGACAGCCTCACCGATTCCGAGTTGAAGGTGGTCAACCTGATTGCACAGGGCGCGACCAACCGTGGCGTTGCGGAGCGATTGCACCTTTCCCCGCACACGGTCAAGACCCATGTGCACAACGCCTTCGCCAAGCTCGGCGTCACTTCTCGGGCTCAACTGTCACAGCTGATGCGCCGCTCGGATTGACCAGCTCGTCAATGCCGAGACAACTAGGTATACCCCGGCACTGCGTTAAAGATCACCCTGTGGGCGATGGTGATGGCAATCCCCCCGTGCCAGCGTTAGTCCTTGAACTCTGATCGCTGCACCGAGCAGCAACGACACAGGGGGATTGAAAACGACGATGACAGTGTCGGCAACGCGACGCGCGATGTTTCGGCATCAAACGGTGCGTGTTGGTGTGATCATCTGCTCCCAAGCCCAGATGAGTCTCACTTTGAGACGCGTATTCGACTCATGTTGAGACGTTCATTGCCAGCGCGCGGGGGTGTCATAGGTGTAGCGGCCAATGCGCCAGCGACACAGAGAGATTGAAACCATGTTGAGCACGATTTTGGGAATGTTGATGATGATCCCGGTGTTGATCGGGGTCAGCGGGTACGTCTTGGTGACTCGACGGCCATGAGCATGCCAACCGGACAGCGCCAGAGTGCTCTTGCAGCAATCGCCCAGAACGCATCTGATTCAATGATCTCGCCGCGATCGCCGCGCCTAACGAAACCTCGTGGGTGGGCAGAGCACATCGGTGAAGCCGAGAAGCCCGCCGGCACGCAGCACGCGCCAACCTCGGGTGTCCGCGCCTGGACGCTTGACTCGACCGATTCGCGGAGTTCGGAGATGATCGCCTCAGACGACCGCAGCGACAACGAGCGGGCCGTCCTGCTCGCCACGAAACTGCACATTCCGGCCATCGGCGGCGAACTCGTCACGAGGTCTGCGCTGCTGGATGTGCTGTCAGCGGGCCGCTTTGGCAAGCTGACCCTGCTCAGTGCACCCGTGGGATGGGGCAAGACAACGTTACTGGCGCAGTGGGCTTCCGGTGAGGACGAAGACCATCGCTTCGCCTGGCTGTCCCTGGACTCTTCCGACAACGATCCGGTGTGGTTCTGGATGTACGTTGTCGCGGCGCTGCAGACGGTCAGTCCCGGAGTGGGCGCTCGCGCCGTAGAGCTACTCCGGATGGCGGCCGACCCGGTGCAGGTTGTTTTGCCAACCCTGCTGAACGATCTGGACTCGATCGGTCGTCCGATCGTCTTGATACTCGATGACTACCACGTGGTGGTGAATCGAGCGGTTCACGAGCAGATGGCGTTCGTCATCGGCCGACTACCACCGAATCTTCGCGTGGTGTTCGCCACCAGATCGGACCCGATCTTGCCGCTCGCTCGGCTGCGCGCGAGTGGTGATCTTGTCGAAATGCGCAGCGAAGACTTACGTTTCGGTGTTTCTGAAGCGGGCCATCTGCTCAACGATGTGTTCGGATTGGAGCTGAGTGAAGCCGACGTGGCGCTTTTGCACCAACGCACCGAAGGGTGGGCTGCGGGTCTCTACCTAGCCGCCCTCTCGCTTACCGGGCGCCCTGATGTCGCAGCGTTTATCCGGACATTCGCAGGTGATAACCGGCATATCGTCGACTATCTGATGGCCGAGGTGCTGGACCGTCAGTCCCCGCAAATTCGTCGCTTCCTGCTGCATACTTCGGTTTTGCCCCGATTCAGTGGCGCATTGTGCGATGCGGTGCTGCAGGATTGCGATTCAGCATCGGTCTTGGCGGAAATGGAGCGCGAAAACCTGTTCGTGGTGCCGCTGGACATGTCGCGGAATTGGTATCGGTATCACCATCTGTTCGGCGAACTGCTACGTGCGGAGTTGCATCGCAGCGAGCCCGAACTCGTCGCGGGTCTGCACCAACGAGCCGCGGCGTGGTTCGAGGGCGAGGGACTCCCCGACGAGGCGATACGCCATTTGATCGACGCCGGCGACATCGAGAAGAGTGCCGATCTCATTGCGGCGGACTGGTACAACGAGGTCAACGGGGGCGGGCTGTCCACCGTCTCGGGTTGGCTCGATCTTCTACCTGACGAAGCGGTTGCAGCCGATCCGCGGCTGAGCACCATCCGGGCCTGGATCGCGTTGAACCTGGGCGAATTCGAGACCGCGCGGTCATGGATCGAGATGGTCGAATCCACGGGTGCGGATGACACCGTCCAATCCGATTGCATCAGTATTCAGCTGATGGCACTGCGGTTGGTCTATGCGTTCAAGACGGGTGATGCCAATACGGCGGTCGAGCTGGCTCGCCGAGCGATTGACCTCGACTTCGCTGAGGCGCCGCAGGCCCGGTCGGCCGCACGCGTGACTTATGGTGCCGCACTGTATTTCGCCGGCAGCATCGACGAGGCCCGCGCTGCGCTTCAGCAGGCGGTGCACCTGACGGAGCAGCTGGGCGATCGGCGCCACCGCATCTACGCGCTGGGGTATCTCGCACTGATCGCCGCCGAAGCCGGCCAGCTCGAAACCGCCGAGCGCGAGATTCGCCGCGCAACGGGCGTCGGCACCGACCCGACCGGCTCCGAGCACTTCATCGACGCGGCAGTGGCACTGGCGGTGGCCATCGTTCTCGACGTCCGCGGCGACAGTGCCGCTGCTGCGGACGCAGCCGCGCTGGCGGTCGGGTTAGCCCGAAAGAGTGCGGGGATTCTCGAACTCGCCAAGGCGCTGTCGATCAGAGCAAAGATCCTCACCGACCTCGGTGACGCCGAGACGGCGCTGGCCAATCGAGATGAGGCCAACGCGTTGCTTCGCGGCTGTGCGGACGTGGCTATACCGCGAACGGTGGAGTCACGGGCTGGCCAGGGCGGCGGCGTAGCGGTGACCGCGCGGAACGACCCTTGGGCTGTGCCTGAGGAGCTGACATCGAAAGAACTCGAGGTGCTTGGCCTATTGGCAACCCGGTTGTCGCGCAGGGAGATCGGCCAACGGCTCTACGTCTCGCTCAACACGGTGAAGACCCATCAACGCGCCCTGTACCGCAAACTCGGGGTCGACAGCCGCAATGCTGCGGTCGCCCGCGCCCGCGAACTCGGCCTGCTCTGATCGACACAGCACGCCCCATCGGGATCGCTCTCACATCACATGGCGAATGTGGCGCAATCACCCGGGTGAATGAGAGGCAAGGGTGATGACGATTCACCTCGACAGACGGAAGTCTGTTGGTAGCCGGCTAACGGTCATCGTTTGCACACGGCAGTGAGCACGTCGCTCCCACGACTGTTCATCAGGTCGGGAAAGGGGATAGGACATGGTGTCAGACGTCGATACGGGATCCTCCGCTGACGAACGTAGACCGAACCCGACCACACTGATGAGCCGTACGGTTATTCCTGCGCCCGCGGTCGGTCACGGTGAGCTCGCACCGCAATGCGAACTGCGATTCCTTGACAACGGGTATCGCTGCGCTCGAACGGCGGTGGCGTATGTGGAATTTCATATGGTCGGGTATTGCAAACGCTCCGATTGTGACGAATACGGTAATGCCTGCGGCTTCGTGTGCGCCCACCATCGCGACGCGTTGGAGTACACCGCGCAGTGCACCATGGCGGAAATGGAGCCGACCGTGCTCGGGCGACTCTTCAATCGCGTCGCTCGATGCCCGACTTGTAAGAGAATGCTCTTGAGCGAATCCGACATATTGCAAGCCGTGGTATCAGTGTGACGGCGATCATCTTTCGGCGCTATGCGTGAGGGTTCTGTGGCGATTGCGACATTGGGGTCAGTTGCGTACGCGATGTCGACCCAGACGTCATCGCCTCCACTGGGCAAATTTCGGACATCCGTCGTTTCAGATGCCGAAATGGCGTGGCTGCTTGTCGTTGCGGCAGATGAGTGTTTGAGAGGTCATGAGCGGACCATGACATTCGTCGAATTGGGCTCCGGCGAAGCGCTTCTCGCCGTCGAGCGGATCCTCACCGCTATCGCGTCGCGCAGAATGAGATTGCCCACAGTGATGTTCGACTGGCTGGCTCTTTGGCTGTACGGACATGCCGGCAGCCCGCAACAGCCGCATTTGTGGTCGTTGGTTGCCCGCGTTCGTGATCGGACGGCGCCTTGGAACGAAATCGACGTCACGTCGTATGGGCTGGTCGGCGAGCAGCCCGTCATCCCCGTCACGCGTTGATGCGAGGCCGGCCACGTGACCTTGTCGTCGTCGGGTCGGGTCCGGCCGGCTACGCCGCGGCAATCTATGGCGCGCGGGGCGGACTCGACACCCTCGTTGTCGAGGGGCACGCGCCAGGCGGTGCGCTGATGGAGGCAGGGCAGGTGGATAGTTACCCAGGATTTTCCCGGCGCGTGCGCGGACGCGGCCTCGCAGGCGCGATGCGCGCTCAAGCACAGCATTTCGGTGCCGAGTTCTGCGGCGGGGATGTCGACGCCTTCGGTCTCGACAATGACGTGAAGTCGATTTGCGTCAACGACGGTCTGTATCGCACCTCCGCGCTGATACTTGCGATGGGCGCGACCAACCGAACTCTTGGCGTTCCTGGCGAGCGCGACCTGCGCGGATTCGGCGTCAGTACTAGTGCCAAACGTGATGGTGAGCAGTTCGCCGGTCGCGACGTCGCGGTCGTCGGCGGGGGCGACGCTGCTGTCGAGGAGGCGTCGTTTCTCGCGACCCTGGCCGGCCGCGTGACAGTTATCCACCGTCGGCCTCGGCTGCGTGTGTCTGCCCAGGTTGCTCGACTGCGCGATCAGCCGAATGTGGAGGTTTTGCACTCGACGGAGGTGCTCGCCGTACGCGGTCGACGCCGGGTCACCGGGTTGCGTCTGCGCAGCGTACCCACGGGCACTGACTATGACCTTGCCTGCGACGCGGTATTCGTGTCCATTTGGCTGTGACAGGTTGATTTGGCCCCGGTAGGACGGTCTGTTTTGGCCCCGTCCGCCCGACTCGCCGGTGCGGTTGT
>NZ_PDCP01000038.1 GCF_002553505.1 Mycolicibacterium agri
GGTCTGACTGAACACACGCGCCACAGAGCGCTTTGAGGCACCCCGCCCCCAAAGCCACTAATTCAGCAGGCTCCTAGGCGCGTACGGCTCGTTCTTCAACATCTTCTACTGCTCGACGAGGTTGAAGATCAACGGGCCCGCAGGCAGCGACATCCTGGTTCCGTTCGGTGGGCCGCCCGATCCGTCGAAGGGGAGGTGCTCGGAAGATGGCTAGGCCCGACGGCGCAAACCCGTTGCGCACCGGCATTTTCGGCATCGTCCTGGTGGCGTGCCTGGTGCTGGTGTCGTTCGGCTACACCAGCCTGCCGTTCTGGCCGCAGGGTAAGCCCTACGAGGCGTACTTCACCGATGCGGGCGGCATCTCACCCGGCAACGACGTCAACGTCTCCGGCATCAATGTCGGCAAGGTCACCGGCGTGGAGTTGGCCGGCGACACCGCGAAGGTGACGTTCACCGTCGACCGCAACGTCAAGGTCGGCGACCAGTCGCTCGTCGCGATCAAGACCGACACCGTGCTCGGCGAGAAGTCGCTCGCGGTCACTCCGCGCGGCGGCGGGTCATCCACCGTTATCCCGTTGGGCCGCACCACGACTCCCTACACGCTGAACACCGCGCTGCAGGATCTCGGCCAGAATGTCGCCGCACTGGACAAGCCGCGCTTCGAGCAGGCGTTGCAGACGCTGACCGACTCGCTGCGGGACGCCACGCCGCACCTGCGCAGCGCGCTCGACGGCGTCACGAACCTGTCCCGTAGCCTCAACCGGCGCGACGAGGCCCTCGAAACATTGCTGACGCACGCCAAGCGGGTGTCCGACACGCTGGCTCAGCGCTCTGAGCAGGTGAACAAACTGATCCTGGACGGCAACCTGCTCTTCGCTGCGCTCGACGAGCGGCGCCAGGCGCTGTCCAACCTGATCGCTGGCATCCAGGATGTGTCGGAACAGCTTTCGGGGTTCGTCGCCGACAACCGCCGCGAGTTCAAGCCCGCGCTGGAGAAGATGAACCTGGTGTTGGACAACCTGCTCGAGCGGCGCGAGCACATCAGCGAGGCGCTCAAGCGGCTGCCGCCGTATGCGACCGCGCTCGGCGAGGTGGTCGGCTCGGGTCCCGGCTTCCAGATCAACCTGTACGGCCTGCCGCCCGCCCCGATCGCGGAAGTGTTGTTCGACACCTACTTCCAGCCCGGCAAGCTGCCCGACAGCCTCTCCGACATGCTCAAGGGCTACATCTCGGAACGACTGATCATCAGGCCGAAGTCACCATGACGCACGCGAACTCGTCCCGAGACCGCAGCCGCTGGTTGCGGATCGCGCTGGCCGCCGTGCTGGTCGCGATCCTCGCCGTCGGTGTGTACCTGGTGTGGCCCGCCCGCACCGGGCACAAGATCATCGCTTACTTCACGTCCGCAGTGGGTCTCTATCCGGGCGACGACGTCCGCATCGTCGGTGTGCCGGTGGGAAAGGTCGACTCGATCGAACCGCGGGCCAGCGATGTGAAGATCACGATGACCGTCAAGGACGGAGTGCAGGTTCCCGCCGACGCGAAGGCGTTGATCATCTCCCCGAACCTGGTGTCGGCCCGCTTCATTCAGCTCACCCCGGCCTATACCGGCGGTCCGACGCTGTCGGAGGGCGCCAGCATCGGCCTCGACCGCACCGCAGTTCCCGTCGAATGGGACGAGGTGAAGGAACAGCTGACGGCGCTGAGCCGCGAACTCGGCCCGCAGGACGGCTCCCTGCAGGGTCCACTGAGCGCCGTCGTCAACCAGGCCGCCGACACGTTCGACGGCAACGGCGACTCGTTCCGGCAGGCGCTGCGGGAGCTGTCGCAGACGGCAGGCCGGCTCGGCGACTCCCGCACCGACCTGTTCGGCACCATCCGAAATCTGCAGGTGTTGGTCAACGCGCTGTCGAACAGCAACGAACAGATCGTGCAGTTCACCAACCACGTGGCGTCGGTGTCGCAGGTATTGGCAGAGAGCTCAGCGGATTTGGACAACACGCTCGGCACGCTCAATCAGGCGTTGTCCGACGTGCGCGGCTTCCTCAACGACAGCAACGAGGCGTTGATCGGTCAGGTCAACAAGCTGACCGACTTCACCAACATCCTCACCGAGCACAGCGACGACATCGAGCAGATCCTGCACATCACGCCCAACGGCCTGGCCAACTTCTACAACATCTACAACCCGGCCCAGGGCACCGTCGGCGGCCTGCTGACCCTGCCGAACTTCGCCAACCCCGTGCAGTTCATCTGCGGCGGTGTGTTCGACGCGGGCACGTCCACCGACAACTACAAGCGCGCCGAGATCTGCAGGCAGCGAATGGGTCCGGTGCTGCGGCGCATCACGATGAACTTCCCGCCGCTGCTGTTCCACCCGATCAACAGCATCACCGCCTACAAGGGCCAGATCATCTACGACACCCCGGAGACCGAGGCGAAGGCGAAGACTCCGGTGCCGTACCTGCAGTGGCAGCCCGCGCCCGGCGTGACACCGCCGAAGCCGTCGGATGCGACCGACCTCAGCTCGCTGATGGTGCCGCCCGCGGAGTCGACCTCGCACGCGGGAGGCCCGGAAGCGGCGCCGCCGCCGGGACCCGACGCCGGTCCGGCGCCCGGCCCGGCCGACCCGAACGCACCCGCTCCGCTGCCCGCCGAAGGAGGTGGGGGATGAGTAAGTCGTTGCGCACCACAACATTCCGTGCCGCCCGGCGCACCGTCGCGATCTCGGCGGGCGCCACGCTGCTGGCCGGCTGCTCGTTCGGGGGGCTGAACTCGCTGAACATGCCCGGCACCGCGGGCCACGGCCCCGGCTCGTACAAGATCACCGTGCAGCTTCCCGACGTGGCGACGCTGCCGCAGAACTCGCCGGTGATGGTCGACGACGTGACCGTCGGCAGCGTCTCCGGCGTCGACGCCGTGCAGCGCCCCGACGGCACCTTCTACGCGGCCGTGCAACTGTCGCTGGACAGCAACGTCAAGCTGCCCGAGAACGCGACGGCCAAGGTGGCGCAGACCTCGCTGCTGGGGTCGCAGCACATCGAGTTGTCCGCACCGGTGGACGAGAAGCCGGTCGGTCAGCTCAAGAACGGCTCGCAGATCCCGCTGGACCGCACCGGGCGGTATCCGACCACCGAGGAGGTGCTTTCGTCGCTCGGCGTCGTGGTGAACAAGGGCAATCTTGGTGCGCTGCAGGACATCACCGACGAGACGTACAACGCGGTGGCAGGCCGTCAGGGCAGCTTCACCGATCTGGTTCCCCGGCTGGCCGAGCTGACGGCGTCGCTGGATCAACAGACAAACGACATCATCGCGGCCGCCGAGGGTTTGAACCGGTTCGCCGGGATCCTGGCCAACAGCAGAGACGATCTGGGCCGCACCCTCGACACGCTGCCCGCCGCGCTCGAGGTGCTGAACAAGAACCGCGGCAACATCGTCGACGCATTCGCGGCGCTGCAACGCTTTGCCACCATCGCGTCGAACATCCTGGCCAAGACAAAGGACGACTTCGCGGCCAACTTCAAGGACCTGTTCCCGATCATCAAGTCGCTCAACGACAATGTCGACTACCTGATCAAGGACCTCGAGTTCCTGCCGACGTTCCCGTTCCACTACAAGTACCTGCGTCGGGCGGTACGCGGTGACTACCTGAACGTGTATACGACGTTCGACCTGACACTGCGCCGCATCGGAGAATCGATCTTCACGACCTCGTGGGGATTGGACAGCAACATGGCCCACATGAGCGAGATCATCAACCCGCCCGACTTCCTCACCGGGTCCCTTGCCAACCTGTCCGGGCAGGCGGCCGACCCGTTCAAGATCCCGCCGGGGTCTGCGACCCAACACGACGAGGGGCCCTGATGCTTGATCGGCTGACTCGTCTTCAACTGTCGATCTTCGCGATCGTCACGGTGCTCACCGTCAGCGCCATCTCGATCTTCTACCTGCATTTGCCCGCCGCCGTCGGTATCGGCGCTTACCGGGTGGACGCGAATTTCGTTGCCGGCGGCGGCATTTACGAAAACGCCAATGTCACTTACCGCGGGGTGACGATCGGTCGGGTGGAATCGGTCGGGCTGACCAACGACGGCGTCGTCGCGCACATGCGGCTCAACAGCGGCACACCGGTGCCCGACAACGTCACCGCGACCGTGAAGAGCGTCTCCGCGGTGGGCGAGCAGTACATCGACCTGGTGCCGCCGGAGGACCCGTCGTCGCAGAAGCTGCGCAACGGCGCCTCGATCCCGCAGGACCGCACCGCGATCGGCCAGGACATCGCCGGGCTGTTGGACGAGGCCGACAGGCTGGTCGCCAGCGTCAGCGACAGCCGACTGCAGGACCTGTTGCGCGAGACCTTCAAGGCGTTCAACGGGTCGGGGCCGGAACTGGCGCGCTTGATCCAGTCGTCGCGGCTGTTGGTCGACGAGGCGAACAACAACTACGGGCAGGTCAGTCAACTGATCGACCAGGCGGGCCCGTTCCTCGACGCGCAGATCCGCGGCGGGGACGACATCAAATCGCTGGCCGACGGCCTGGCCCGCCTCACCGGCGAGGTGGCCAACGCCGACCCGCAACTGCGGACCACCCTGCAGACCGTGCCAGGCGCCACGGAGGCGGCCAACGAGACGTTCAGCGGCATCCGGCCGTCGTTCCCCGTGCTGGCGGCGAACCTGGCTAACTTCGGCCGGATCGGCGTGATCTACAACAAGTCGCTGGAGCAGGCGCTGGTGATCTTCCCGGCGCTGATGGCGGCGCTGAGCACCGTCGCAGGCGGTGTGCCCGCCGACGAAGGCGGCAAGCTGGACTTCAAGATCCACCTGCAGGACCCGCCGCCCTGCTCGGTCGGCTTCCTGCCCGCCACCCAGATCAGGTCGCCCGCCGACACCACGCTGCGCGAACTGCCGCCCGACCTGTACTGCAAGGTCGCCCACAACGACCCGTCGGTGGTGCGTGGCGCGCGCAACTACCCCTGCCAGGAGTTCCCCGGCAAGCGGGCGCCGACGATCCAGCTGTGCCGCGATCCCAAGGGATACGTGCCGATCGGCAGTAATCCGTGGCGCGGCCCGCCCATCCCGTACGGCAGCGAACCGATCACCGATCCGCGGATGACGCTGCCGCAGAACAAGTTTCCCTACATTCCGCCGGAGGTCGACCCGGACCCGGGGCCGCCGGCGGTGCAGCTGCCGCCGGGTGTCCCGCCGGGGCCAGGTCCTGCGCCGCACGCCCCGTACCCGCTGCCTGTGCCGCCGAACGAGCCGGGGCCGTTGCCGCCCCCGCTGCCGTTCTATGCGCCGCCGGATCAGGTGGTGCCGCCGTACGGCAGAACGCCGCCGCCACCACCCGAGGGTGCGCCGCCGCCGGCGCCTGCGCCTGCTCCGCCGGAAGCGCCCCCGCTGCCGGCCGAGGCGCCGCCGATGGCCAGCGCCACCTATGACCAGAACGGCAAGTTCGTCGACCCAGCCGGGGAAACTGGCGTGTTCGCGGGGGGAACTGACAAACTGGCGCCCGCAGAGAACTGGGTTGATCTGATGTTGGCTCCAAGGCAGGCGTAGATGGCAGAGAACACGGCTTCGACGCGACCATCGCCGAAGCCGGCGGGAAGGCGTCGTGCTTTCCGTGCGGCCGGACCGGCGAATGGTGCGGCGGCCACGCCGACCGGGGTGCCGGTCGAGCCGCCGAAAACCGTCAAGGTGCGGCTGACGCGGCCTGCGGGCCCGCCGCCGCGGCGGCAACCCCACCGCAGCCTGGTCGCCCTGGTGTCGAGCATCGCGGTGCTCGTCGCCGTGCTGGCATTGGGCGCCGTCGTCGCGTTGACCGTCAACCATCAGCGCGACGAGGAAGCCGGCGCGGCGCACAACCAGAAGTACGTCGACACCGCGTCGCAGTTCGTGGTGAACATGTTCAGCTACACGCAGGACACCATCGACGAAAGCGTCGACCGGTTCGTCAACAGCACCAGCGGCCCGCTGCGCGACATGATGAGCCAGGGCGAGAACGCCGAGAACCTCAAGCTGTTGTTCCGCGACACTAATGCCAGCGCCGAGGCCGTGGTCAACGGCGCCGCGCTGGAGAAGGTCGATGAAACCGGCAGGAGGGCCGACGTTCTGGTGGCGGTGCGGGTGACGGTCACCGATCTGGACGGAAACAACGCCCCGTCGCAGCCGTACCGACTCCGCGTCACGGTGCAGGAGGACGACAACGGTCGCATGACGTTCTACGACCTGAAGTACCCCGACGGGGGCAACTAGTGAGTACCCGTACATCGAAACTTGTTGCCGCACTGGTCATTCTGCTGGCGTGCGGGTTCGTCGCGCTGGCTGGCGTAGGCGGCTGGTTCTACTGGAACGGCGTGGAGATCCAGGGCGAGAAGGACGCCCGCGTCATCCTGGCCGACAAGGCCAAGGAGCAGATCCCGAAGGTCTTCGGCTACGACTATCAGACGGTCGAGCGAACGCTGAACGACATCTATCCGTTGCTGACGCCCAGTTACCGTCAGGAGTTCAAGGACCGCGCCATGAAGGACATCATCCCGCAGGCGCGGGAACGGCAGCTGGTCAGCCAGGCCAACACAGTCGGGGTGGGAGTTCTGGCCGCAGAACGGAATTCAGGTTCGGTGATGGTGTATCTGAACCGCACCGTGACCGACAAGTCGAAGGAACCGGTGTACGACGGCAGTCGGCTGAAGGTGGACTACGTCAAGGTCGACGGCCAGTGGCTGATCAACTACATCACACCGATCTGACGCCGGAGGCCTTCTGCGCATCCGTCCGCGTCGACGCCAGCGCGTCGAGGAAGGACCGCGCCCACCGGTCGACGTCATGAGCGAGCACCTGCCTGCGTAATGCGCGCATCCTGCGCCTGCCCTCTTCGGGGGTCTGGTTCAGTGCTCGTTCGATGGCGTTCTTGACGCCCTCGAGGTCGTGCGGGTTGGCCAGGTATGCCTGCCGCAATTCGGCCGCCGCGCCGGTGAATTCGCTGAGCACCAGCGCGCCGCCGAGATCGCTGCGGCAGGCGACGTACTCCTTGGCCACCAAATTCATGCCGTCGCGCAGCGGCGTCACCAGCATCACGTCGGCCGCGACGAAGAACGAGATCAGCTCATCGCGCGGGACCGCCCGGTGGATGTAATGCACGATCGGCTGGCCCACCTCGCCGTACTCGCCGTTGATGTGGCCGACCTGGCGCTCGATGTCTTCGCGCATTTCGATATAGCTCTCGACGCGCTCGCGGCTCGGGGTGGCCAACTGCACGAGCACGGTGTCATCGCGTTTGACCCGGCCCTCGGCGAGCAACTCCGCAAAGGCCTTCAGCCGAACGTCGATGCCCTTGGTGTAGTCGAGGCGGTCCACACCCAGCAGAATCTTGCGCGGATTGCCGAGCTCGGTGCGCAGTTGGCGAGCACGTTGCCGGACGGATCTCTCGCGGGCCTTCCTGTCCAGCTCGCCGGAGTCGATGGAGATCGGGAAAGCGCCGACGATCACGGTGCGGAAGCCGATCTGGACTTCGCCGAAGCGCGACCGCACACCGACCGAAGCGCGGGAAGTGTTGGCCCCCACCAGACGCCGCGACAGGAAAAGGAAGTTCTGCGCGCCGCCGGGCAGGTGAAACCCGACCAGATCGGCGCCGAGCAGCCCCTCGATGATCTCGGTGCGCCACGGCATCTGCATGAACAGCTCGACCGGCGGGAACGGGATGTGCAGGAAGAACCCGATGGTGAGGTCGGGCCGCAGCATGCGCAGCATCTTCGGCACCAGCTGCAGCTGGTAGTCCTGGACCCAAACTGTCGCGTTCTGCGCGGCGGCTCGCGCGGTCGCCTCGGCGAAGCGCCGATTCACCTCGACATAGCGGTCCCACCACTCGCGGTGGTAGATCGGCTTGACGATGACGTCGTGGTAGAGGGGCCACAACGTGGCGTTGGAGAACCCCTCGTAGTACATCGCCACGTCCTCGGCGGACAGGCTGACCGGATACAACTGCAGGTCGTCCTCGACGAACGGCTCTTCGTCGGTGTCCGGAATGCCCGGCCAGCCGATCCACGCGCCTTTACGCCGACGCAGCAGCGGTTCAAGGGCGGTGACCAGCCCGCCAGGACTCCGTTTCGACCGAGTGGTTCCGTCGGGCAACCGCTCCATGTCGATCGGCAGCCGGTTGGCCACGACGACAAAGTCAGAATTCCCGGAGACGACTTTCTGGCCGCCCTCCGAGGTCATTTATGCCTCGAGCTTTGCCGGTCCAATGCCGAGCATCGACAGGAGAATGCGGCATTCGTCGGCGTCGTTGGCGTATGCGGCGACGACACGCCTGGCCTGGCGGGCGGTGCTGTCGGCTAGCGGTTCGACTTCGCCGATATCGGCGGGATCAGATTTTGCAGCCATGACACCACCTTATCTCCGGCCAGGCCGGGCGCCGTTCGCGGTAGTCGCGGGTCAGCCGATGTTGCCGGTCGATCCGTGCACCGTCGGGCTGCTGCCGACCTCGGAGTGCGGCACCGGCTGTGGCCCCATGGCCTGCGATTCCTCGGCAAGGCCGATGCACTCGCCGGTGTTGTGCCCGGTGCACGGGATGCCCGCGCCGCCGCCGCCGGGGACCGTCACCGCGGGGATGTTGGGATTGCCGCCGATCGCCTGATAAGGAGCACCAGCGTTGGGAACCAGGTGCGGGACGCACTGCGCGGTGTACAGGTCAGGCTCCTCGCCGGCAGGGCACTGGGCCATCGGCGTGGCGGCCGGAGTGGGTGTCGCGACGAAGGCGATCGCCGGCGCCGCCGCTACCGCAACAGCAAAACCAGCGGCAGTGATCACTCGTCTCACGGAAAACTTCAGGGTTGCCATCGTCACGCTTTCTGTAGGTTCACTGACAGATATCGTCGAGGCGATTGTATGAAAACTGGATGATATCTGCATACATTCCCAGGGTTTCCTGGGAAAATGCCCCGACTCGTGACGATGGAAATTGCCGAAAGAAACGTCACAAAACGGTAAAGCCGGACACGAAAACGTGTCCGGCCCTGCCGTTATCGCATTTCACGCCGAATTAGGGGCTTGCGCTGACCTCCGAATGCGGAACCACGGCCGGGCCTTCGGCCTGTTGTTCTTCGGCCAAGCCGATGCACTGGCCGGTGTTCTGTCCGGTGCAAGGGATACCGCTGATTTCGGGGAGCCCGCCGACGGGTGATGTGCTTGTGAATTGCGGCGACGGCGAATTCGGCACCAGATCGGGCACGCAAACGTTGGTGAACTGGTCCTCGATTTCGCCGCCTGGACAGGCGGCGATTGTCGGAGCCGAATCACCGGCGCCGGCGACGGCGAACACCGCAGCCGCCGGTGCGGCGGCGATCGCAACGGCGAAGCCGCCCGCGAGGAGCAATCGTCTGGATGGTGGATGGAGCGTAGCCATTTCTGTGCCTTCTCTAGTTTGCTGGCCGTGTTGTCTGGGAAGCCATCGGACGCCGTCAGCGAGCTGGCTGTCATCCACCGGCTTCCTGCCTATGCCTCGTCCGAAATTGCAGTAAGACTTAGCATCTGCTGACGTGATCGTACATCCGGCGAACCGGGTTGACGGAACGAAACCGCCCAGGTGGGCGCTGTCTGAGAGTCAACTGAAAGGTTGCTGTGCCTGTGCTGGACGGTCGCTGTAGCGGCCGTGCGCCCACCACTGGGCAGCGGTTGCGCCCCGGCACGTAGGGTGCATTACAACTGACGCATCAAACGTAAACGAGGTGGCACAGTGGCTAGCCCGGAGGGAAACAGCGGCGAATCGGTCCCGCAGAAGCCGGCCGAGCAGGTGACCTACGAAACCCTCGACGACGGCCGGATCGCGCGGATCTGGCTGAACCGTCCCGAGGCGCAGAACGCGCAATCGCGAACACTGTTGGTGCAGTTGGACGAAGCCTTCGGCAGGGCCGAGGCCGACGACAACGTCCGCGTGGTGATCCTGGCGGCGCGTGGGAAGAACTTCTCGGCGGGTCACGATCTGGGGTCGGAGGAGGCGCTGCTAGAGCGCAAGCCGGGCCCTGCGCAGCATCCGACATTCCGCTCACACGGCGCGACGATGTCCGGCATCGCCGAGCGCACGTACCTGCAGGAGTGGCACTTCTTCTTCGAGAACACTCGCAGGTGGCGGGATTTGCGCAAGATCACCATCGCCCAGGTTCAGGGCAACGCCATCTCCGCAGGCCTGATGCTCATCTGGGCGTGCGACCTGATCGTCGCTGCGGACGACGCCAAGTTCAGTGACGTGGTTGCCGTTCGGATGGGGATGCCCGGTGTCGAGTACTACGCGCACCCATGGGAATTCGGCGCCCGCAAAGCCAAAGAGCTTCTGCTGACCGGTGATTCGATCGATGCCGAAGAGGCATACCGGCTCGGCATGGTTTCGAAGGTATTTCCGCGCACCGAACTCGAGGAGAAGACCCTGCAATTCGCCCGCCGCATCGCCGACCGGCCCACGATGGCGGCGCTGCTGGTGAAGGATTCGGTCAACGCCGCCTCCGACGCCATGGGCTTCACCGAGGCGCTGCGCCACGCATTCCACATCCACGAACTCGGGCATGCCCACTGGGCGGCGGCCAACGAGAACCGCTACCCGGTCGGGCTGCCGCCCGACGTTCCGGACTGGCGGACTCTCGGCCCACCCGCCCCTGCGCGTCGCGACACCCCTTGACGCGCGTGATTCGATAACGAGAACCTGTTCCAGTTTTTGCCGGGGTTCGTAGAAGGGATTGCGGTGCAGCTTTCGTTGGCGAACAAGACCGTCCTGGTCACTGGTGGGGGCAGCGGCATCGGCAAGGGCGTCGCCGCGGCGGCCGTGGACGCCGGCGCGAACGTGCTGATCGTCGGCCGCAACGCCGACAGGCTGGCCGGTGCCGTCGACGAGATCAGCGCAGGCGCCACGGGTGCCGGCTCGGTGCGCTATCAGCCGGCCGACGTCACCAACGAGGACGAGGTCGCCGCGGTCGTCGACGCCGCCACCGCGTGGACCGGCACGCTGCACGGGGTGGTCAATTGCGCGGGCGGCAGCGAGACGATCGGGCCGGTCACCCAGATCGACTCCGAGCTGTGGCGGCGCACGATCGACCTGAACATCAACGGCACGATGTACATGCTGAAGCACTCCGCGCGCGAGATGGTTCGTGGCGGCGGCGGGTCGTTCATCGGGATCTCGTCGATCGCGGCCAGCAACACCCACCGATGGTTCGGCGCCTACGGGGTCGCCAAGGCCGGCATCGATCACCTGATGCAGTTGGCCGCCGACGAACTCGGTCCGTCCTGGGTGCGGGTGAACTGCATCCGGCCCGGGCTCATCCGCACCGATCTGGTTGCGCCCGTCTTCGAGATACCGCAGTTGAGCGACGATTACGCGGCGTGCACACCGCTGCCGCGGCCGGGCGAAGTCGACGACATCGCAAACGTGGCCGTGTTCCTGCTCAGCGACGCATCGAGCTATGTCACCGGGCAGGTGATCAATGTCGACGGCGGCATGATGCTGCGTCGGGGACCCGACTACTCGTCGATGCTGGAGCCGATGTTCGGCGCCGACGGGCTGCGCGGCGTGGTGCCCAGTTAGCCGCAACCAGCCGGGGTTTTCGAGGATTTTCGTTCAACAATCCGGCCCGCGGGCTCTAACCTCGTCGATATGTCTTCACCTCCCGATGACGCAGAGCGAGTGCCGATCGAGAGCGTCCGGTGCGGCGATCCGATCTATGACGCCGACGGCGGATGCCAGCACTACAAAGTCCTGGAGAAAAGACCCATCGACGGCGGTGGCGTCGTCCTGGAACTGGAGTGTCTGCACGACAACCAGTGCCAGGTGATCGAGAAGTCCTTCCCGGCCGGATACCTGGTCGGTCGGTCGAACCGCCACTTCCTGTAGTTCGCGCTGTCGTTCGCGCGAACCCGGCGCGCGGCTATCCAGCGGTTTCGGTAGCCGTCGTCGACTCGAGCTTGTCGGCGACGAACTGCGCGGCCCGATCGGTCAGCCCGTTGGCCGGATACAGGTTGTGCGCGTTGCTGTCGCTGCCTGCAGGCGAACAGATCGGGTCCTCGGGGATGCAGAGGTCTTGCGTCTTGTCCGCGTAGAGGTGGCCGACCGTGATCGGCGGCGCGGTGTTCGCGATCATCTGCAAGAAGCCCGTCGACGGCTTTCCGAACAGCGCCACCGCGGCGACGTGGTCGGCGACGTCTGCCGGCATCGGGCCGGTCAGCCCGGCGGGCATCTGATAGCCCGCTGGCACCGAATCTGCGGTCAGGTATCCGGCGACGGCCGCGCCCTGGGAGAAGCCGCCAAGGACGATCTTGGTGTCCGGGCACGTCGCGGCGACCGACTGCACCTTGTTGCTCGCGTCGATGACACCGTTGGCGGCCGTCTGGAAGTCAAGGGAGGCCGGATAATTCACCGGATAGACCTCCATGGACTTGCCACCGAGCCTGGACTGCAACGCGTCGACGAAAGCTTGGCCGGTGCCGCCGACGCCGGGCGGTTCGAACGTGCCGCGCGCAAATACCACCTCGACATCGGGGCAGGGTTCGGCGGATGCGGCAGGCATCCCGACGAACGGATTCGCAAGCATTGAAACGGCGATTCCTGTGGCAGCGACCAAACTCTTGACGACCATCGAACTCAACCCCACCGCCTCATATAGGTTCCGTGACGCTAGGCGGGGCCACGTTGCACACCGCGCGCGATGCTTACCCGGCACCGCGGTTCGTCAAACCCGGGTCGCCGGCTTCCGCGCGGAGGCCTTCGCGCAGCCGAGCCGCGCGCGGCCTGCCACCCCAACCAGCGAGACTCATCCTCGCCCAGCGGTTCCCGCACGCGCAACCGCTAATTCGTCACTCCGTCCGACAGCAAAAGGTGAGGCTGTGCGGTGTCGAGACGCGCGCTGCGGGCGGGCAGGCGGTAGCTGGGGCGGCACTGCGGATGCAGCCAAATCGCAATGTTGTGAACGTATTCCTTGAAGATTTCGAGGCGGGTCGGGTCGGTCTTGATTTGGCTGCCGGGCGTCTCGGTGACGAAGGTCGGGGCGCCGCGGTCGAGGTCCCAGTTGTAGTCAGCAAAATGGTGGAAAGTCGACGCCGCGAGCGCGCGCCCCATCGGTACGCCGTCGGGGGTGAGTTCGCCGTCGAGCACGACGGCGAGGTTGAACCGCCGACCCGTTGCGGCGCTTCGGCCCTCGGCGAGGACCTCCGCGCAGTGCAGATCCGCCCGCACCGACCCCTCATGTGGGTGGGCGGGGAACCATTCGATGCGACCGCTGGCGCTGCGGGTGCTGCGCAACAGCGGGTGCACGGGACCGTCGGTCAGCACCGGCTGATAGTCCCCATTCGCGCCGGAGTGGTAGTTGGGCCACGAGATTGACGGCGTGTCCTGGTCATCGCACAGTGCGCGGGGATCGACGCTGGGGTCATGAAACTGGTTGATTGCGCCGAGCGAGCCGAGGCGCAGCAGGCAGCTGCCCAGGTCCTGGTGGTCGCGCGCGGTGAGCACGCCGCCGCCGCGGGCGCGGAACCGCACAATGGCCTCGGCGTCGCCGGGGCTGAGGCCATCGCCCACGTCGACGGCCATCAACCAGAGCTGGTCGTAGTCGAGTTCATCGATACGGCTCAGAACCGGGTCGTCGCCCGGCCCTGCCGCCCGGTCGCGGGCGGTCACATCGTGTCCGGCCGCCCTTAGCTCGTCAGCAAGCAGTGAGAAGCGGCTGATGTCCCAGTCGTCCGAGTTCGCGGCGATCGTCGTCTGAAGCAGGATTTTCGACAATTTCGACATGAAAGTGCCTCTCTCATAGGGCTTGTGCCGAGACGCGGCGGTCGCGGCGCGCGGCGAGTTCGTCGTCGTCGACAAGAACGAGCATGGGTTGGTCCGGGGTGCACATCATCGTCACCAGGAAGCGCAGCTTGGTGTCGTCGCGAGCGTTGCCGTCCTGGTAGTGGATGACGTCGCCGCCGGGCTCCCAGAACGGCTCGCCGGCGCGGACGACGCGCGGCGCCTCGCCCTCGAGTTCGAACAGCATTTCGCCTTCCAGCACGTACCCGAAGGCCGGGCCGAAGTGCCGGTGCGGCGGCGCACCCGGGTCGCCGGGCGGATACTCGATGATGACCGTCATGGCATGCGCGCCTTGCGGAATCGACGGCGGCGTCGCCTCCTGGATGACGGTGAGCGCGTTCTGCCAAGTGGTGCTGTGTGTTCGCGATACTGCCTCAGACATGGCGCCTTTCCTTGTCGCGGTCGTTCGGTTCTTCTCCACCTAGGACAGGGCAGGTGCCCGGTATGTGACAGCGGCGGACTGTCACGGATCGACCGCCGCCGCGGTCCTAGGTGGCGACTGGATGGCTACGGCTCGCCGTCCAGCGCAACGAGAAAGGATCGGACATGAGGATCGTCGTCATCGGGGGAACGGGTCTGGTGGGCTCCAAGGTCGTGCGCCTGCTGCGCGAGCAGGGGCACGACGCCGTCGCCGCCTCGCCCAACACCGGGGTGAACACGTTGACGGGCGAGGGGTTGGCCGAGGTGTTGACCGGCGCCGGCGTGGTCGTCGACGTCTCGAACTCGCCGTCGCTCGACGGCGATGCCGCGCAGGAGTTCTTCAAGACCGCCACCCCGAATCTGCTTGGCGCCGAACGGGCCGCCGGGGTCGGCCATCACGTCGCGCTGTCGGTCGTCGGCACCGAGGAACTGGCGGAATCGCGCGGCTATTTCAAGGCGAAGCTGGCGCAGGAGCAGCTGATCGCCGAGTCCGGAATTCCCTACACGATCGTGCACGCCACGCAGTTCTTCGAGTTCGTCAACGGCATCGCCGACGAGGCCACCGACGGCGACACCGTGCGGCTGGCGCCTGCCTACTTCCAGCCGATGGCGTCGGCGGACGTCGCGCAGGCCGTGGCGAGCGCCGCCGTCAGCGCGCCGGTCAACGGCATCACCGAAATCGGTGGGCCGCAGCGCGTCCGCCTCGACGAACTCATCAAAACCGCCTTGGCCGCCCGGAACGATCCCCGGACCGTGGTGGCCGACCCGGCGGCGGGCTACTGGGGCGCACCGGTCGGCGAGTACACACTGACACCCGGCGAGGGCGCGACGCTGTACGAGACGCGGTTCGAGGATTGGGTCCGCGAATCCGCGGCCGTGTGATTACGCGGGCTGTTCGGCTGAGAGGCGGCCGTGATCGTCCCTAGACTCTGAGTCATGGCAAACTTGCAATCCGCATCTCAACGGCTTGTCCTCGCCGGCTTCCTCGGGCTGGCCACGGTCGCCGGGCCGGTCGCCGTGATGGCGACATCGACGACCGGCGAGTCGACGCCGCTCGCCGCATGCACGACCGGCGAGGAACAAGACGTGTACACGATGTCCTGCGTCCCGTTCCTCGTCCCCCTCTCACCCGACCGCAGCGGGTTCACCACCACCGCGGCCAATCCCGACATCCCGGAGATCGACGGCGTTCCGTGCACCGGCCACGACGCCGGGGCGTGCATCGGGCTGGCCGAGGAACAGCAGGCTGAGGGCCCGCAGCCGGTACCGCGCTCGACGATCAGCGCCAGCCCCTAGCCCTGCTACCAGCACCCGCGCGTGTCGAGCAGCGAGCAGGGTCCGACCCGCCGGGACCTGCGCGGCTGAGGCCATCCTGGTACTGCGCGGGTAGCGACGAAGTGCAGTAGTGGAGTACCGCGGCGGTGGGGCCGCGCACGGACGAGGATTTCGCTCATGCCCCCGCCGGCGACGACGACCTCCGTGTGCGACGTGCCGACGCCGGAGCGGTCGAGTCCGCCGCCGGTGCGGTCGCCGAAGCTCGTCGCCGGCGTGGGGTTCGCAATCTGTCGGCGCGCGGCGATGCGCAAGTGGATCAAGCGCTACGGACGCCTCTTCGAGATCAACGTCCCGTTCTTCGGCCGCACCGTCATCGTGTCCGACCCGCCTCTGGCGCGGTCGGTGTGCACCGCCCGTGGCGATGCGATGGTCAACGTGCAGCCCAATCTCAGTAACTGGTTCGGGCCTGGCTCGGTATTCGGGCTCGACGGCGCGTTCCATCACGGACGGCGACGGCTGCTGGCGCCCGCGTTTCACGGGCGGGCTCTCAAAGTCACCGAGGCGATCGTGGAGGAGCAGACACTCCGCGAAATCGCGAATTGGCCTGAGAATACCGAGTTCCGGACCCTGGAGCCGATGACGAGGATCACCCTGAACGTGATTCTGCGGACCATCTTCGGCGCCGAGTGCGCCGAACTCGACCAGCTGCGTGCGCTCATCCCGCCCTACATGACGCTCGGCCAGCGGTTGGCGTTCGTGACGGCGCCGCCACCATGGGTCCGCCGACTCACCCCGTGGAGCAGGTTGGACGAGTATCGCCGCGCATTCGACCGCATCGTGGGCGCGCTGATCGACAGGGCCGCTTCCGATCTCGGTGACCGCACCGACGTACTGGCGCTGTTGGTGCGAAGCGGCCAGTTGACGCGGCAAGACGTCTGCGACGAGGTGCTCACCCTGATCGGCGCGGGCCACGAAACCACCGCATCCGCGCTGGCGTGGGCGTTCGAGCGGTTGCGCCGCCACCCCGACGTGCTGGCCGAACTCGTGCGCGAGGCCGACGCCGGCGGCGGCGACTTTCGACGGGCCACCATTTCGGAGTTGCTGCGGGTGCGCACTGTCATCGATGTGGCTGGCCGACGGGTGCACACGCCTGGATTCGATCTTGGCAACTGGCGAATTCCTTGTGGTCGCAATGTCATTGTGCGCATCGTGGATATACACGAGAATCCTGCGCTCTATGCCGATCCCGAGGTGTTCGATCCGAATCGGTTTCGCGACGCCAGGCCGACCGCTGGGCACTGGTTGGCGTTCGGCGGGGGAGCGCGGCGCTGCATCGGCGCCGAATACGCGACCACCGAGATGGAGGTGGTGCTGCGGACGGTGTTGCAGCACTTGCGGATACACACCGACGCCGCCCCCGACGAGAAGCCCCGCTTCAGGGGCGTCGCCCACGTCCCGAGACTCGGGGGCCGCATCGTTGTGAGCCGCCGGAGGTAGCCCGCTGTGTCAACTCAACTGATCAAACCGGAGCACGCGCAACGCCGCGAAATTCGTTGCAACGCCGCCGATGCCATGGTCGCCAACCTGGCAGTCCACTTCATCTTCTTCTTCGAGCGGCGCCTCGACACCACCGCGCTGGCCCGTTCCCTTGCGCATGCGTTGGACTACTTCCCCCTCTTTGCGGGCCGGATGGCCGTCAACGCAGGGGCGATGCGCATCCGCTGCGCAGGCCAAGGCGTGCCCTTCACCTGTGCGCGTTCCGAGGGCACGCTGCAGCAGGCGGCGCGTTCGGTGGCCGACGACAGGGGCCAGTGGCTCGTCGACGCGGTCAACGCCGTCGCATCCCGATGGGGATGGGGCCCGCTGTGCAAGGTGCGCGTCACACACCTTGCCGACGACTCCACCGCAATCGCATTCTCGTGGCACCACGCGATCGGCGACATGCAGACGGCGATGCTGTTCATGAATGCGTGGGTCGCCGCCGCTGAAGGCAAACCGATCGCCGAGCCGCTGCTCGTCGACGACCGCGCGGCCTACCTCGACGCGCACCTGCCCGCCGTCGGCTCTTGTGAACCCGGGGTGCGTTGCCTCGGTCCAGCAGAACTGGCGCGCAGCGTCCTGTATCTGGCCAAGGACGCGCGACGCCAGCGCACCCTGAGCGTCTACTTCGGCGAAGAAGAGATCAAACGCATGCGCGACACCTACGGCAGCCGTATGCGACTGTCCAGCAACGCCGTCGTGTGCGCGCACGTCTGCGAGGCCCTGATGCAGGCCGACCCCGCAGTGGATCATCGACGGCTGGCGATCGTGGTGAATACGCGAAACCGGTGCGGCCTCGATCCGATGCTGGTCGGCAATGTCGTCACGACACTGAATGTGGACCTGCAGCGCGGACAGGACGCCCGCTCGACCGCCGAACGCATACGCCGCTCGGTCAACGGCTTCGCCGAGCACTGCGACATGCGCGTCAACCAACAGTTCCTGGACCGCGCAGGCCTGCTGGGCGATGTACGCTGCGTCTCCACCGCATTCAATCCCGCCCGGTGGAACCCGCTCATCACAAACCTGAGCGGCTTCGGTGTTTACCGGATCCATTTCGAAGACACGTTCGTCTCCTACTGCACGCTGCTGATGAAGTTTCCCGTCGCCGGGCTCGGTGCCCTGGTCGACGGCGTCGACGGCCGCGGGATGCTTTTTCAGATAGCGTTGCCGCCGAGGGAATTCCAGGCGCTCTGCACGCCAGCGGTGTCCGAACACATGCACCGGTTCCGGTGCGCAGACGACGACATCCCGCAGCTGCACCGGGTGCTACACGGGTAGGGGCTCACACGGTTCGCAGCACGTCGACCGTCTCCAGCTTTCGCGCATGGATCACCGGATACGCGGTGGCGGCCAGGATTAGCACGAACAGGACCGCCAACCCCATGCGCAGCGACGGCTGCATCACACCCCATTCGATCTTGATGCCGTAGTAAACGGGTGAGCCCAGCGACCACAGATAGGTCAGGCCGATGCCGCCGAGCACGGCAAGTGCCGCCGCCAGCGCGCCGAGCAGCCCTGCGTTGGCGACGATCACGGCCTGTTCCTGCCCGGAGGTCATCCCGATCGCCCGCAGCGCGGCGCGCTCCCGCTTGCGCTGCACGAGGCCGAGGACGAACACGTTCATCACGCTGAGGCCCGCGGCCACCATCACGATGTACCCGGCCATCGTCAACGGCCTCAGGAAGCGCGTGATGCCCTGGCTGGCTTCCGACCGCCACTGGTCGTCGTCGTACACCAGCAGATCGGCGCCGAGGTTGGCGAAGTCGTCGCGATGGGCGGTGGCGTCGGCGGCCGACGCGAACGCGACCGCCACCTGGTCACGCACGGCAGCCCAGTCGTTTCGCGCCAATGTCGTTGAGGCCAAGACGATGTCGCCGACTGCGGAGTCGTTGACCATTCGCGGCTGAAACGTCCCGGCGACCCGATATCGCTTCGGCCCGTCGACGGTGGGCAGTTCGACGGTGTCGCCTGCCGCGGCGCCGAGCCGGTTGGCGGCGATCTCACTCAAACCCACTTCCCCGTCCCGCAGGCCCTGCCAGAACGCGTCACCGTCACCGGTCGGCGTGAAAAGCCCCTGGCCGTAACGGTCGCCGGGGGTGACACCGAAGACCAAGCGCGACAACGTCCCTGACGAGACGATCATCGATCGCCACCGCTGCGACACGTCGCGTCCCGGTGCAGCGGCGCTGACCAACTCGAACGCCGCGTCCGAGATCCGGCCATCGCGCTGATCGAGCACCGATTGGGCGGTGATCAACAACGAAGACGGCAGCCGGTCGGCCTTCTGCGCGGCGATCTGACTCGTGCCGAGCAGCTGCATGCTGTGTGAGCCGATCGCGAAGCTGGTGCCCTCGGCGAGAAGCGCAGCCGAGAATGCGAACAGTAGCGTGTAGCGCCTGAAATCGGCGCCGAGCAGACGCCCGACAGCCGGACGCGCGACGGTGAACAAATCGATCAGCACGCCGCCGGCGCGCGGCGCGATCCACGCCGCAACCAACACCAGCCCGAACAGCCCGACCGTCATACCGTTGATGCCGACGCCCAGCGGCAGCGATCCGCCCTCGAAGATCCTCAGCACCACAACGGATGTCGCCTGCAGGATGATTCCGACGATCAGCGGCCAGGTCGGGATCGTCCTGGTCCGCTGCACTCCGCCTGCGGTCGCCATCGACGCCAACGGTCCGTCGCGGACCAGTCTGGTGGCGGGCCCGGCCATCGCCAGAACACCGCATACGATCCCGGCGATTGCCCCGATTCCGATGAGGTTCGGTGTGAAGCTGGCAGCGATGGCGCCGCCGGAGCCGGCCAGCATGGATTTCCCGAAGTTGTCCACCAGATAGGCGCCGAGCAGGAAACCCGTTGGCACGCCGAGCAATCCGCCGACCAGGCCCACCAGGGCGCCTTCGGCCAGCATCCCGCCGAACAGGCTTCGCGGCTTGGCGCCGATGGCGCCGATGGTTCCCATCACCGCTCGCCGGTCTTCGACGGCCAGCAGCAGGGTGTTGACGGCGATGAGGACGCCGATGATGATGCCTGCCAGCGCACCGAGATTCAGATTCTGGACGCCGCCTTCGAAGATGGCGGGTAGGTGTGGTCGGGGAGGGCCTGCGGTGGCCACGCCGGCGATGACGCTGTCGACGTCGGAGCCGATGTCGACGCCCGGCTTCGGCAGGACGAATGCTGCGGTGGCGTAACCGGTCGTGGACAGCATGCGCGCTGCGACATCGACCGAAGGGGCCAGCAGAACGTAGCCGTCGTTGATGCCCTCGACGCGGTCGAACTCGGGAAACGTCCAGCCCACGTGTGCCGAGCCGTTGGGAAGTCCGGGAATCCGCACCTCGTCGCCGAGTTGTAGACGGTGGCGCTCGGCGATGACCGCCGGAATTTGCAGTGGCACACCGGGTCCGTCGGCAGGCTTCTCGCCGCGGGCTCGTCGTTCGCAGTCGAAGGGGCCGACCAGTAACTCGATTTGGCAGGAGCCCCCGAGCAGGAAGAAGCCGTGGGTGCCGTCGGCGACGTTCACAGGCGTCAGGGCGGCGACGATCGGGATGACGGCCTGGGCTTCCGGCACCTCGGCGCGCAGTCGGTCGACCGTGGCGTTGGGCAGCCGGGCGCTGACGACAGGGCTCACCTCGATGACGCCTTTGTCGGCGGCGTGGGTGAGGGCGGGGCCGAATGCGTCGAAGGGGCGGGACAGTTCGGATTTCAGGATGAACGTGCCCAGCACCACCGTCACCCCCAGTGCGACGCCGACGATGCTGAGCAGGGTGCGGCGCCAGTCGGCGATCAACGCGGCGAGATGGATGCGCCGGAATGTCAGCCATCCGGCGCGCAGCCGGTGCATCATGGCTCGCCGATGGGCGCCGCATCGCACGCGCGTCCGTCGAGGAGGTGCAACTGGCGGGTGCCGTACCTGGCGGCGGCCTGGTCGTGGGTGACCATGACGACGGCCGTGCCCTCTTCGTCAGAGAGCGCGCGCAGCACATCGAGCACCTCGGTGGAGGAGTGGCTGTCCAGGTTTCCGGTCGGCTCGTCGGCTAGGACGAGGGCCGGACGGGCCACCAGCGCGCGCGCCACTGCCACCCGCTGCATCTGCCCGCCCGACAGTTCGGCCGGACGGTATCGCGCGCGATCGCCGAGGCCGACTCGATTCAGCAGCTCTTCGGCGCGGGCATCGGCGGTGCGCGCGGGCACGCCGTCGAGCACCAACGGCAGGGACACGTTCTGGACTGCGGTCAGCGCAGGCACCAGGTTGAAGAACTGGAAGACGAAGCCCAGGTTGCGCCGCCGGAACGCCGCCCGCGCGCCCGTGCTCATGGCCCACATGTCGTCGCCGTTCACCGACACTGTGCCGCTGTTGGGAGCATCCAGGCCGCCCGCGATATGCAGCAGCGTCGACTTGCCTGCCCCGGACGGTCCGGTCACGACGACAAACTCGCCCGCCGTCAACTCGAAGTCGAAGTCGACGAGCACACGCACCTGCTCGTCGCCCCGACGGTATGTCTTATTGACGCCCTTGAGTTGCAGTACCGGCACCTACGGATTGTCGCCTCGCAAGGTCGTTTTGGGCGCAGTAGCGGGCTACTGCACATGTCTGTCAGTACAACTGGCCGGTGGCATCCCGGATTTGCCACGGATTGCGCAACAGCCTGCCTGGGCTTGTAAGAGGCACTGCCGGAGGTAGTGGCCCTGATGTCCGTCTAACCGCGCGTCACCGGCCCTGAGCCAGAGTTTCGTGCTGGCTTCGCGCCGCGCCGTGGCCTGACATACGTTGCCGCAGTAACCTTTTGACTGCGTTTCGATAGTTCGGACCCGCAACCGCGACAGTGCCTCATGCACTGACGGTATGACTGGCCACCGACAGCGGGGCCGCCGAAGTGGAGCCTCCTATCGGGATCGAACCGATGACCTACATATTACAAGTATGTTGCTCTACCACTGAGCTAAGGAGGCCTGCGTAATCCGAGTTTATCGGGTCACTCGTCGGCGTCGACGATGCGCTGGGATGTCACCGAGCGGGTCGATGGCCTGCTGCCACGGGGCCTGCGGCCGGGAAACGGGATGCGGTCGGCGATGTTGCTCAACGGGTTGACCACCTGGCTGAGCACGATGACCGCCTCGCGCAGCGCCTCGATCGTCGGCTCAAGCGCCTCGAGCCCAGGCGCCAGCCGGTTGAGGGTGTCGGCCACGTCGGCCAGCTGCTCGAGCGGCCCGTTCCTGGCAGTCAGCTTGTCGATCAGCCCGCCCTCAGCCAGCAGCCGGTCTGCCAGCCCGTCCTCGGCAAGAAGGCGTTCGACCAGGCCGTCCTCGTCGAGGAGCTGGTCGACCAGGCCGCCCGGCTCGATCGCCCGCATCAGGCCGCCGTCTTCCTGCGTCAGCCGGTCCAGCACACCGCCCGGCATCGTCAGCTTGTCGACCACCCCGCCCGGTTGCAGCAGCCGGTCGACGGGTCCGCCCGGGGCCAGTGCCCGGCCCAGCGGTTGGTCCTCGTCCATCAGCCTGGCCAGGCGATTCGCCCGCTCGACCGCCTCGTCGATACCGAGCATGTGGGCCAACGAGTTGGACCCAGCCCTGGCTCCCGCGTTTGCCTGGCCGACCGCTCGTTGCGCTATCGCGACCGCGCCGTTGGCGACGTCGAGGCCTGCTTCCGCGGCGGCAAGACCGAGTCGGGCCGGAGCGACGGCGATATCGACCAGGTTCTTGGCCAGGTTCATGCCCTCAGTGTATGGCCGCGGCCCTGCACTACCGGTCAAGCCGCATCAGGGAGCAGAATCTGTACTCACAGGAACTTGACAGCTGCCGTGCAGCTTCATTGACAGGCAATTGGGAGACATTGAGGCAATGGCCATGGCTGCACTCCCAGAAAACGTTCCAGAAGCCCGAGTCCTCGTCGTCGACGATGAGACCAACATCGTCGAACTGCTCTCGGTCAGCCTGAAGTTCCAAGGCTTCGAAGTACACACCGCGTCCAACGGACCCGCGGCCCTGGACAAGGCCCGCGAGGTCCGACCCGACGCGGTGATCCTCGACGTCATGATGCCCGGCATGGACGGCTTCGGCGTGCTGCGCCGGCTGCGCGCCGACGGCATCGACGCCCCCGCTCTGTTCCTCACCGCGCGTGACACTCTCCAGGACAAAATCGCTGGTCTGACGCTCGGCGGCGACGACTACGTGACCAAGCCGTTCAGCCTCGAAGAGGTAGTCGCTCGGCTCCGGGTGATTCTGCGTCGCTCCGGAAAGGGCGTCGAGGAGCCGCGCAGCGCCCGCCTCACCTTCGCCGACATCGAGCTGGACGAGGACACCCACGAGGTGTGGAAGGCCGGCGAACCGGTCTCGCTGTCGCCGACGGAGTTCACCCTGCTGCGGTACTTCATCATCAACGCGGGCACGGTGCTGTCCAAGCCCAAGATCCTCGACCACGTGTGGCGCTACGACTTCGGCGGCGATGTCAACGTCGTCGAGTCCTACGTCTCCTACCTGCGACGCAAGATCGACACCGGCGAGAAGCGCCTTCTGCACACGCTGCGCGGTGTCGGCTACGTGCTTCGCGAACCTCGGTAAGGAGCGAACAATAGGGGAATGTCCAGACTGCGCGGTCGGGGCGTACCGCTAAAAGTCGGCCTGGTAGCCGCCACCCTGGTGCTGGTGGCGTGCGGGCTGCTCGCCTCCGGCGTCGCCGTCACCTCGATCCTGCGGCACAGCCTGATCAATCGGGTCGACGAGACACTGCTCGATGCGTCCCGCAGCTGGGCCCAAGCGCCGCGCCGGATGCCCAACCCGCCGATGGAGCCCAACCCGGCGCGCCCGCCGTCGAACTTCTACGTCCGAGGCATCGACTCCGACGGCCGCATCTGGATGGCCGTCAACGACCGCGCCGCCGAACCCGCGCTGCCCGCCAACAACGACGTCGGCCCCAACCCCGTCACCGTCGGTTCGATCGACAACTCCCACGTGCAATGGCGAGCGATGTCTGTGCACGGCCCGCATGACGAGCTCACCACCGTCGCCATCGACCTGTCCGACGTCCAGTCCACGGTTCGCGCGCTGATCTGGTCGCAGGTCGGCATCGGCGCTGCGGTGCTGCTGGTGCTGGGCATAGCCGGCTTCTGGGTGGTGCAACGCAGCCTGCGGCCGCTCACCGAAGTCGAGCGAACCGCCGCCGACATCGCCGCAGGGCAGTTAGATCGCCGTGTGCCGCAACGTGATCCACGCACCGAAGTGGGCAGGCTGTCGCTGGCGCTGAATGGCATGCTCGCGCAGATACAGCGGGCGGTGGCGTCGTCGGAATCGTCTGCCGAGCAAGCCCGTCGCTCCGAAGAGCGGATGCGCCGCTTCATCACCGACGCCAGCCACGAACTGCGCACCCCGCTGACGACCATCCGCGGTTTCGCCGAGCTGTATCGCCAAGGCGCGGCCCGCGATATCGAGATGCTGATGTCGCGCATCGAAAGCGAGTCGCGCCGAATGGGTCTGCTGGTGGAGGACCTGCTGCTGCTGGCCCGCCTGGACGCGCAGCGGCCACTGGATCGCCATCGCGTGGATCTGCTGACGCTGGCCACCGACTCGGTGCACGACGCGCAGTCGATCGCGCCCAAGCGCACCATCACCCTCGAGGTCATCGACGGCCCAGGCACCCCTGAGGTGCTCGGCGACGAGGCCCGGCTGCGCCAGGTTCTGGGCAACCTGGTCGCCAACGCGCTGCAGCACACGCCCGAAACCGCGCGCATCACCGTGCGCGTGGGCACCGATGACGACAATGCCGTGCTCGAGGTGGCCGACGAAGGCCCCGGCATGAGCGCCGAGGACGCCCACCGCGTCTTCGAGCGGTTCTACCGCACCGACTCCTCCCGCGACCGCGCAAGCGGCGGAACGGGTTTGGGCCTCTCCATCGTCGATTCGCTGGTCTACGCACACGGCGGCACCGTCAGCGTCACCACCGCACCTGGCAATGGATCACGGTTCACGGTCAAGCTGCCGCGTATCGCCGAGGCCGCGCCGCAGGCCGATCACGATTCCGCGGACGGCGACGGCTCACCGCCCGTCGGCGACGAGGCATCTACGCTCGACGGAGCACCCACGCTAGACGGAGCACCTACGAGCGAGGCGGAAACTACGCATGCCAGCGACCCCGCGCATGCCGTCAGCGGGGGTGACGGCTCCACGCAGCGTTAGGTCAGTGCAGCGTTAGGTCAGTTCGGCCAGCGCCGCCTTGATCTTGGCCTGCGCCTCGTCAAGCGACTCCGGCGACGGATTGCGGTCGACGTTGGCGAACCCGAAGTCGGTCAGGTTGTAGGCCGGGAAGACGTGTACGTGCAGATGCGGCACCTCCAAGCCCGCGATGATCACGCCCGCCCGTTCGGCGTTGAATGCCTTGCAGACCGCCTTGCCGATCAGCTGTGACACTCGCATGATCCGTGCGAACACGTCCGGGTCGACGTCCTGCCACTTGTCGATCTCCTCGCGCGGTACGACGAGCGTGTGCCCCTGCGTCATCGGCTCGATCGTCAAGAACGCCACAATCTCGTCGTCCTCGTAGACGAAGCGGCCGGGCAGTTCGCCATTGATGATCTTGGTGAAGACGGTAGCCATGGGCATGAGCATTCCACCTGCTCGATGCCATCTGCCAGCGGGGTGAAGGGTGTCGTGTGAGATCGACGAGCAGCGCCGCTAGAACGGCGGCGGCTCGTTTTTGATCGACGCCATCGCCAGCGCGCGTTCCCAACGCTGCTGACCGAGTTCGACTTCGCGGTCCTGGCGGTTGAGCCGGCGTTCCGCCGCGATGCGCATCGCCCGGTTCTGAGCCCTGGTGCGACGCCGCTTCGGCATCATCGCCGCGCGGGCGGGGGAACGCACCAGCGCTGACGCGGGCGTGCTGAGCGTGCCGGTGGGCGCGCAGAGGGAGGGGAACCACCACGAGCTCCCCGGAGTGGTGATGGATTTTTCACCGGACGGTGACGTCCACTCCACTGTCCCGTCGGGCAGTTGTCTGTCGCGCCAATTGCCGAAGGTCTTGAGCTGATGATGTTTGACGCAAAGGCATTTCAAATTCGAGGCGTGCGTCGGGCCGCCATCGCGGTGGGGGATCGTATGGTCCAGCTCGCAATGGATGGCCGGCGCGTTGCAGCCGGGATAGCGACACGTCAGATCGCGGGCGCGGACGAAGTCGGCCAACTTTCGCGAGGGGGCATACCCGCATTCGGCCTGGGCATCGCCGGGGTGCACGACGGGGACGAGTTTCGCCGACTTGGCCAGTTCGGTGATGAGATCGGCCGGAAAGAGCTCATCGGGATCGATCGTGCAGCCGGGTTCGTCGCTTGTCCCTTCGACGGTGCCCTGGTTCGCGACGACATGGAGGACGACCGCGCTGGCCGGTTTGTCGCCCGCTGTGCAATCCGGCCTGTCACATTCGCAGGCAAGGCGATCCGCGCCGGCTGCCATCGCGCCGACCGCGTCGGCGCGTCGTTGCGCGACGGTGCGGGGATCGTGTGGGCAGACGGTGGCCGCCAGCGCATCGAGCCGAGCGTTGAACGCGCGGCCGTCCAGAACGCGCAGGAGTCCCCGTATCTCGATGATGTAGTCGCCACAGTCCGAGATTTCGATCCACCGGTCGGCACGCTTCTTCTTCCGCCGACGCACCGCGTCGCGGTCGTGGCGTTCGACGATGCGATCGATGCGCTTCAGCAGCTGATGTCTGTCCAGCGAGGGCCACTTGGCCACGGCACCGGACAGCTCGGCGTCGGCTGCTGCGAGCCGGTCTTCATCGGTGATCAGATCGGTGCGGGTGACGATCGTCTGGAACATCAAGTAGTCGATCTCGCCGGCCAGGAAGGCCTTGCCCACCTCAGGCAGTCGCTTACGCATGGCAATTGCGTCACCCAGCCGATTGGCCGCCAGACCCTGGCTGATCCGCAGTGCGGCAGCGATTTCCGCGGCCACCTGCTCCAGGGTGTCCAGCGCCCAGTCGGCGAGCTCCCCGTTCTCCCGCAGCCGCAGCCGGTACAGGTTGTCTATCGACACCAGCCCCTCGGCCGCCGCACGGTTCTCAGCCCGCACGGACGTGCGGATGCGGTCCAGAAGCGACCGGGCCGCGGCATCGGATTCGAACATGTGTTCGATAGTAATCCGAGGGTCGGACAACCCTCCGACACCGCTTTGACCAGCTCTTATCCTGCGATCAGCGCGTGCAGTTCATCCATCGACCACGGCGCGGCATCGCGATGATCGCGATAGCCGATGACCACCGGATTTGGGCGCTTGAACTCGCCGACGAATCCGCCCGCCGCGATGAAGATCCGGCCGGTGACATCCTTGGCGAGGTCGCTGGCGAGAAAGCCGTAGATCGGCGCTGCGTACTCCGGCGGCGGCGCATCGAGCGCGGCTTGCGTACTGGCGTCGTCGAGCAGGCCCCTGCGGTTCAACTCGGTGATGTGCGACTCGTACCCGGTGCCCGACGACAGCCGCGTCTTGGCGCCAGGGCAGACCACATTCGCGCGCACGCCGTGCTCTTTGCACTCCGCGGCGATGGCCAGCGTCAGTCCGTTGACGCCGCCCTTGCCCGCCGGATAGCCGGTGCCACCGTAGTCGCCGAGGAAGGCGAACGAGCTGGTGTTGATGATCGCGCCGCCGCCCTGCTGCACCATCCTCGGCGCGGCAGCCCGACACGTCTCGAACGTCGTGAGCAGATGGGCGTCGACCAGCTCACGAAACTGGGCGCTGGTGACCGAAAGGATCGACTCACCGGCCAGGCCCGCGGTGCCCGCGCAGTTCACCAGGATGTCGATGCGGCCGAATTCGCTTATGCAGCTGGCGATCAGCGCATCGGCGACCGCAGGGTCGGCCGGTGAGCCCGCGTAAGCGACCGCGCCGGGGATGCGGCGTGCCGCTTCGGTCGCCGCGTCGGCGTCGCGCCCGTTGACGATGACGCCTGCGCCGTGCTGGGCGAGCAGTTCAGCGACCGCGAGCCCGATTCCGCGTGAGCCGCCGACGACGACTGCACCGCGGCCGGACAGGTATGCGCTAATCGCTGACGCCCTCCGTGACGGGCTTCATCATGTCCATGTTCCAGTACCCGCGCAGGTTGGTCAGAAGGCCTGCGTCGTTGACCTTGTAGGTGAAGATCCCGCGCACGGCGCTCGCCGAGCCGTTGTCGAACGTGAAGCGCAGGTTCAAGATGTGCGCGATCTCGTCGGGGGAACTCGACGGGAACGTCTCCTCGCATGTGATCTTGATGGTGGCCAGCCCAATGCTGTTGTCCCAGAAGCTCGATACCGCGTCCTTGCCGCGCACGCCGGTACCGTCGGGATTGGTGTAGGCCGGGCCGATGGGATCTTCGATGACGACGTCGTCGGCCATCAGGGCCAGCCAGCCCTCCTTGTCCTTGGCGTGAACGCAGCGCCACGACGCCTGCGATGCGGCCAGCGCCGGGGTCTGCTCGACGGTTTCCTGCGACATGGATTCTCTTCCTCTCGGGTCAAATGGTGCACGCGACGCGTGCCCCGTCTTCGGTCGCGTTGCGAATGAGGCCCGCGCCAGTGCAGTCACCCGCTGCGACCACGTCGGCGTTCGGCATTGCGGCGACGAGCTTCTCGTACAGTTCTGTGTTGTACATCGGCCGACCGCCCGCAATGCGCTCGTAGCCGAAGATCCGCAAGGTGATGGGCAGCGCGTCGCCGATCTCGGTGCGGATCGCCGCCATCGCCTCCAGTACCACCCGGATCCGGCCGCGCACGGTGCCGCCGCGGTACTCGTCGATGCGGCGGTTACGTTGCGGGGCAAGGACAGAGCCGAGGAACATGTAGCCGGCCTCGGCTGACGGCCGGCCGGTGAGACACGAACCCATCACCGACGGGCCGATCGAGGCGACGCGTACATCGTCTCCATCGGCGACATGACGAGACGATTGCGCAACGACATCGCGCCGATCCGGCCCGGCGCCAACAGGTTGGCGAACTGACCGCGCACGCGAGGAGGCCTGCGGTAGCCGGGGCTACCGGTCGTCGTCGGTGTAGCGGATCACACCGCGAATGTTCCTGCCCTCCAGCATGTCCTGGTAGCCCTCGTTGATCTGCTCCAGCTTGTACTGGCGGGTGACCATGTCGTCGAGGTTGAGCTTGCCCGCCTTGTACATCGACAGCAGCTGCGGGATGTCGTAGTGCGGGTTGCCGCCGCCGAAGATGGTGCCCTGCAGGTTCTTCTGCATCAGCGTCAGCATCGCGAGGTTCAAGGTGACCTGGGTGTCGAGCAGGCTGCCGATCGCGGTGGCAACGCAGGTGCCGCCCTTGGCGGTGATGTTCATGTAGTTGTCGATGTCGCTGCCGTGCAGCTCGCCGACGGTGATGATCACCTTGTGCGCCATCAGGCCCATCGTCACCTCGGCGATGCCTGCCATCGCCGTCTCGATGTCCGGGTAGACGTGGGTGGCGCCGAACTTCAACGCCTGATCGCGCTTCCACTCGACCGGTTCGATCACGAAGACGTAGCGCGCGCCCGCGTTGACCGCGCCCTGCAGCGCCGACATGCCGACACCGCCGACGCCGACGATCGCGACGTCCTGTCCGGGGCGGATGTCAGCGGTGCGGGTGGCCGAGCCGTAACCGGTGGTGACGCCGCAGCCGACCAGGCAGGCCACCTCGAACGGGATGGACGGGTCGATCTTCACCACCGAACTCTTGTGCACCACCATGTACGGCGAGAAGGTGCCCAACAGCGTCATCGGGAAGACGTTCTGGCCCTTCGCCTTGATCCGGAAGGTGCCATCGGACACGGCCGCGCCGTTGAGCAGGCCGGCGCCGAGGTCGCACAGGTTGCGCATACCCGCCTGACAGGACGGGCAGCGGCCGCAGGACGGGATGAAGGACAGCACCACGTGATCGCCGGGGGCGAGGTCCTCCACGCCGGGCCCGACCTCGGTGACCACGCCCGCACCCTCGTGCCCGCCGAGCACAGGGAAGCCGCCCATCGGGATGCCGCCGGTCACCAGGTGGTGGTCGGAGTGGCACATTCCCGACGCTTCCATCTGGATCTTGACTTCATCCTTGACGGGGTCGCCGATCTCGATTTCCTCGACCGACCACGGCTGGTTGAACTCCCAGATAAGGGCGCCTTTTGTCTTCATTCAACGTGCCTTCCGTTAGAACTCGGTGACCACAGACTAGAGGCATTAGTTAGGTGGGTCACAGCCACCCCCAATCAACTGCTTGGCCGGGTCTACCAGAGGGGGACCGGCGCCTGGCCCAGCGGGTAGTAGCCGGGCAGCTTCTCGCCGGCCAGGGAGCGCTCGATGCGCTTCTGCATGCCGGGGCTCAGGTCGCCGGACTCGATGAGCTTGCCGAACATGTGCGAGACGTGCCCGAAGTCGAAGAAGTCCCGCTGCCACTCGATCTTCAGATTCTGATCGAGCCGAAACCAGCTGCCCCCGATGCCGTAGATCTCGTCGCGGCTGCCGTCGCTCTTGTTGACGATCTGCTTCCAGAAGCCGACGATCTCGCCCTGCCTGTCGTCGACGAGCACCTTCTGGTACTCGTAGTTCCAGTTCTCTAGGCCTTCCATCTCCAGACCCAGTGCGACGTCGCGGATCTCGTCGCGCCCGATGCACATGACGTCTTCCTTGGGGCCGATGTTCCAGCCGTAGGTGGCGTCCTCGGTGTAGAAGTCCGCCAACGGCTTCCAGTCACCCTTCTGCTCGCAGACGCGGTTGGCCTCCAGCCATTGCTCGACCCATCGGTCGAGATCCTCGCGGGATAGTGACGGCATCGGCGTGCCCCTTTCTAGTCCTCTTCTTTGATGGACAGTGCTTGAGTGGGGCAGGCCCACACGGCTTGTTCGACTTCGGACCTGTCCTCTTCCGGCGCAACGTTTTTGAGGATCTCCACCTGGCCGCGCTTGGGCACTTTGAAGTAGTTCGGCGCCTCCAGCTCGCACATGGCGTGGCCCTGGCACAGGTCCATGTCGACTTCGATCCGGATACTCACGATCGCGGCTCCTACTTGCGTTTGCGGTAACGGGCCTTGGCCGGCCGTTGCAGCTGAACCACCATCTTGGAGTGGTCGTTGCGGTAGGTTTCGGGCGGCTGCGCCATCTCGAACTCGTACTCCCGCAACAGAACCGAGAAGATGGCCTTGATCTGCATCTGCGCGAAGGCGGCGCCGACGCAGCGGTGCCGACCCGCGCCGAACGGGATCCACGTCCACCGGTTCACGATGTCGGCCTGCTCGGGCTTGTTGTAGCGATCCGGCCTGAAGGCGTCGGGGTCGGGGAAGTCCTCCGGGATCCGATTCGAGATCGCGGGGGATGCGGCGACGTAGTCGCCCTTGTGGATCGGGAAGCCGGCCACCTCGAATTCCCCTTGCGCCACCCGCATCAGGATGATCAGCGGGGGATGCAGCCGCAGCGTCTCCTTCACCACGTTGTCCAGCTTCGGGATCTGGCGCAGCGCGTGGAAGCTGACCTCCTGACCGTCGGCGTAGAGCTCGTCGAGTTCGGCCTGCACCTCGGCATAGATCTTCGGGTGCCGAATCAGCTCGATCAGCGTCCACGCCGATGTGCCCGAACTGGTGTGGTGTCCGGCGAACATCAGCGAGATGAACATGCCGGTGATCTCGTCGGCCGAAAACCGCGGGTTGCCGTCCTCGTCGGGAATCGAGACGAGCACGTCGAGCATGTCGCGATCGGCCTTGTCCTTCGGCGGGTTGGCCAGCCGCTGATTCATGATCTCCTGGACCAGCGCAACGAGTTTCACGCGTGCCTCATCGCGCCTGCGGAAACTCTCGATCGGCAGATACGGGTCTACGTAACACAGCGGATCCGTGCCGCGCTCGAGGTCGTGGTAGTACTCGGCGAACCGGTGGTCGAGCTGGTTGCGAAACTTCAGCCCGATCAGGCAGGCCGTGGAGGTGTATATGGTCAGCTCGGCGAAGAAGTCGAGCAGGTCGATCTCGCCCTCGTCGCCCCAGTCGGCGATCATCTTGCGGACTTCGCCCTCGATGGTGTTGGCATGGCCCTTCATGTGCTCGCCGCGCAGTGCGGAGTTGTGCAGCATCTCCTTGCGCCGCTCAGGGCTGGCGTCGAACACCACGCCCTTGCCGAAGATCGGCGTCATGAACGGGTAGGCCTCGGCCTGGTCGAGATCCTCGTCGGCGGAACGGAAGAAGAACTCGTTGGCTTTCGCACCCGACAGCAGGATGACGTGCTTGTCGACCAGCTGGAACCAGCCGACGTCGCCGCACTCGTCGCGGACGCGTTGCATCAACCCGATGGGGTCGGTGCGGAACTCCTCGAGGTGACCGTGCTCCTCTTCGCCACCCGATACGCGCGGAACGATGGCTGTGGTCATTGCTGCAAGTTCTCCTCGTTCAGCTTCAGCTGTCGGCGTTCCTTGGGCGCCGACGTCAGCGGCGCCTCCGGTTGGAGCTCCATGTTGGCGATGAAGCCGCCGCGCGGCGTCTCCGCGACGAACGCGATCGCGCGCGCGAGATCCGATGCCCGCAGGAAGTAGTCGTGGCGGGCTTGCCCCCATTTCGCCCAATCCTGCAGTGCCGGACCGATTTTCTCCGCGGGCAGGCTCCACCCCATGCCGGTCTTCGTCGGGCCGGGATGCACGATCGATGCGCGCACGCCGGTGCCTTCGAGCTCCATCTGCAGGTTGGTGACCATCGCGACCAGGCCGGCCTTGGCCGCGCCGTAGGCGCCCATGTGCGGACGCTGCCGCAGCGCCACGTCGGAGCCGACGAAGATGAGGTCGCCGCGCTGGCGTTCCAGCATGCCCGGCAGCACGGCGGTCGCCAGCCTGTTGGCGCCGACCAGATGGATCTGCAACTGCGAGTTGAACTCCTCGGAGGTGATCTCGTCGAGCTTGCCGAAATACGTGTCGCCCGCCCCGGCCACCAGCACCTCGATCTCGCCGAGCGCTTGAACCGAGTGCGTGACAAACGATGTCACCGAGTCGGGGTCGGTGACATCGAGGTAGAAGCCGACCGCCTCGCCACCGTCGGCCTGGATCTTGCCGACGATCTCCTCGAGTCGCTCGACGCGGCGCGCGCCGAGCGCGACCGGGAACCCCCGCGCGGCGAGCTCGATGGCGGTGGCCTCTCCGATTCCCGAGGATGCGCCCGCGACGATGACGGGTCTGCGTTCGGGAAGGGGATCGAAGCGCGGCATTTACGCGACCTCCAGGGTCATCGGTAGGTGGGCGAACCCGCGGACATTGCTGGAGTGGACGCGGACGGAATTGGCCTCGTCGACCTCATACCCGCGGATTCGCTTGAAGAGTTCGGCCAGCGCCACCCGCGCCTCCATCCGCGCCAGATGGGCGCCGAGGCAGAAGTGCGCGCCGCTGCCGAAACTCAAGAGATTGGAGCCGATGTCGCGGCCGATGAGGTAGCGGTCGGGCTCGTCGAACACCCGCTCGTCGCGGTGGGCCGAACCCGGCAGCAGCAGCAACACGTCGCCCTCGGGAACGGTGGTGTCATACAGCGTCAGCTCCCCGGCCACCGTGCGCGCCAGGATCTGGCTGGAGGTGTCGTAGCGCAGGGTCTCCTCGACCCACAGCGGCACCTTCGACAGGTCCTGGTAGACCCCGGCCAGCTGATCGGGGTTCTTGTAACCCCAAAAGGCGGCATTGGCAAGCAATTTCGTGGTGGTCTCGTTGCCGGCGATCACCATCAGGAACATGAAGCCGAGCACTTCGTCGTCGGTGAGCCGGTCGCCGTCGATCTCGGCTTCCAGCAGGGCCGAGGTGAGGTCCTCGGTGGGCTTCTTGCGCCGCTCGGCCACCATCTGCTGGTAGTAGATGATCAGGTTGAGCGACGCCTCGATCGCGGACTGGGGCACGTCGGTGACGCCGTCCTCGCGGTGCATCACGCCGTCGGCCATGGCACGGATCTGGTCGCGGTCGGGTTCCGGCACGCCCATCAGCTCGGAGATGACGTCCATCGGCAGCTTACCCGCGAAATCGGCTACGTAGTCGACGGTTTCGCCACCGGCCTTCTCCAGCATCGCGTCGAGATGCTTGATGGCCAGCTCGGTCACCCGCGGTTCCAGCTCGCGGATCCGGCGCGGCGTGAACCCCTTCGACACCAACGTGCGCAGCCGAAGGTGCGCCGGGTCGTCCATGGCGAGGAACGACATGGTCTTACTGGCGTGCGGGCCGCGCGACACCGGGTCGAGCGAAACGCCGTCACGGTTCGACAATGACGTGCTGTTGCGGAAGCCCTCGCGTACGTCCTGGTGCCGCGACAGCGCCCAGAAGCCGAGTTGTTCATTGTGGTACAGCGGCGCCTCGTCGCGCAGCCGCTTGTAGTACGGGTACGGATCCTCGTGGAAGTCATAGTCATACGGGTCGAGGACCACGTCGCTGGTCCGCAACGTCACCGGGTCTGTCATTGCGCCTCTCCGAGGACCAGACCGACCACATACGTGAGGCGGTCGGCGATTTCGCGGTAGCTGACATAGCCGCTGCCCGCATGCACCAGCGCGCCGAAGTACATCATCTCCAGCGCCGACACCCTGCGTGGGTCGGCATCCGGGCCCATCGCCGAGCGGATGCGGCGGTGGATCTCGGCGCCGATGCGGTTGCGGACGGCGTGCACCGCGGGGTCGTTGCTGCTGAGCAAAGCCGTCGTGCACGCGGCGGCGACTTCGGGTTCGTCGGCGACCACCAGCGTCATCGCCCGCAGCGCCTTCACGACGCGGGTGGACGTAGGGTCGTTCACGTCGGTGTAGTAGGGCACCTGGCGCATCAGGTCGAGGTAGACCTCGGCGATCAGATGGTTCTTCGACGAGAAATAGGTATAGGCGGTCGCCGGAGCCACCTTCGCGCGGGCCGCGACGGCACGCACGGTCAGGTCGGCGTACGACGACTCGCGCAGCATTTCCACGCCGGCGGCGAGGACCTTGCGGAAGGTCTCCTCCTGCCGACGGTTGCGGGGTGGTTCGCCGCTGGGGCCGGAAACCGTGGCCACGGCATCGCTGGACACATGTCCAAGTTATCGGACAGCGGCGGCCACAAGCAAGGTCTGCAGGCTTCCTTGCTTCTCTCGCTGGACTGCGACTATCGTCGGAACGACATCGTCGGACAGTTGTCCAGAATCAATCGGGAGACGGTATGGGTCTGCTGGCGGATCGCCAGAGTCAATTGCTCATCGACGGGAAACTCGTGGCCGGCGGCGCTGGGACGTTTCCGACGATCAACCCCGCCACCGAGGAGGTGCTCGGCACGGCGGCCGACGCCGATGCCGACGACATGGGCCGGGCGATCGAGGCGGCCAGGCGCGCATTCGACGAGACCGACTGGTCGACCAACACCGAGTTCCGGGTGCGGTGCATCCGGCAGCTGCGGGACGTGTTGTCGCGGCACGTCGAGGAACTGCGCGAGATCACCGTCGCCGAAGTCGGCGCGCCGGTGATGCTGACGTCGGCCGCGCAGTTGGAGGGCCCGATCGCCGACCTGAGCTTCTGCGCCGACACCGCGGAGTCCTATCAGTGGCGCACCGACGCCGGCGTCGCAATGCCGATGGGCATCAAGACGCATCGGACCATCGCCAGGGAGGCCATCGGCGTCGTCGCCGCGATCACGCCGTGGAACTTCCCGCACCAGATCAACCTCGCCAAGCTCGGGCCCGCGCTGGCGGCCGGCAACACAGTCGTCCTCAAACCCGCGCCCGACACCCCGTGGTGCGCCGCTGCCGTCGGACAACTCATCGCCGAGGAGACCGACATCCCGCCGGGCGTGGTCAACATCGTCACCTCGAGCGACCACAATGTCGGCGCGCTGCTGTCGAAAGACCCACGCGTGGACATGATTTCGTTCACCGGATCCACCGCGACCGGCCGCGCCGTGATGGCCGACGGGTCGACAACGCTGAAGAAGGTGTTCCTCGAACTCGGCGGTAAGTCGGCATTCCTGGTCCTCGACGACGCCGACCTGGCCGGTGCCTGCTCGGTGTCGGCGTTCACCGCGTCGATGCACGCGGGGCAGGGCTGCGCGATCACCACCCGCTTGGTGGTGCCCCGCGCCCGCTACGACGAGGCCGTCGAGGCGGCGGCCGTCACCATGGGTTCGCTCAAACCGGGCGACCCGACGGACCCCGGCACCGTCTGCGGCCCGCTGATTTCGGCCCGTCAGCGCGACCGCGTGCAGGGCTATCTGGATTCCGCCGCCGCCGACGGCGGCAAATTCGCTTGCGGTGGAGGGCGTCCCGCCGATCGCGACACCGGATTCTTCATCGAACCGACGGTGATCGCCGGCCTCGACAACAGCGCCAAGGTGGCCCGCGAGGAGATCTTCGGGCCGGTGCTGACGGTCATCGCACACGACGGCGACGACGATGCCATCCGCATCGCCAACGATTCACCCTACGGACTTTCGGGCACGGTGTTCAGCGCCGACCCCGATCGGGCCGCGCGAGCGGCCGCGCGGTTGCGCGTCGGCACCGTCAACGTCAATGGCGGCGTGTGGTATTCGGCCGACATGCCGTTCGGCGGTTACAAGCAGTCCGGTATCGGCCGGGAGATGGGGCTGGCCGGTTTCGAGGAGTACCTCGAGATCAAAGCCATTGCCACGGCGGTCAACTAAGGAGCACGAGTGGGCTTGTACGGGGATCAGTTCAAGGACAAGGTGGCCATCGTCACCGGTGCAGGCGGCGGCATCGGCCAGGCCTACGCCGAGGCGCTCGCCCGCGAGGGAGCGGCCGTCGTCGTCGCCGACATCAACACCGAGGGCGCGCAGAAGGTCGCCGACGGCATCAAGGGCGAGGGCGGCAACGCGCTGGCGGTGCGGGTTGACGTGTCCGACCCGGAGTCGGCCAAAGAGATGGCCGCGCAAACGCTCTCGGAGTTCGGCGGCATCGACTACCTGGTCAACAACGCCGCCATCTTCGGCGGCATGAAGCTGGACTTCCTCATCACCGTCGACTGGGACTACTACAAGAAGTTCATGAGCGTGAACCTCGACGGCGCGCTGGTGTGCACGCGGGCGGTGTACAAGAAGATGGCCAAGCGCGGCGGCGGCGCGATCGTCAACCAGTCCTCCACGGCGGCGTGGCTGTACTCAAACTTCTACGGGCTGGCCAAGGCAGGCGTCAACAGCCTCACCCAGCAGTTGGCCACCGAACTCGGCGGCCAGAACATCCGCGTCAACGCGATCGCGCCCGGCCCTATCGACACCGAGGCGAACCGCTCGACGACGCCGAAGGAGATGGTGGACGACATCGTCAAGCGGATTCCGTTGTCGCGCATGGGTGAACCCGAGGATGTGGTCGGCATGTGTTTGTTCCTGCTGTCGGATCAGGCCAAGTGGATCACCGGCCAGATCTTCAATGTCGACGGCGGCCAGATCATCCGATGAGCGATCACGTCAAGCTGGGATACATCGGGCTCGGTAATCAGGGGGCGCCGATGGCCAAGCGGCTGGTCTCCTGGCCCGGCGGGTTGATCGTGTTCGACGTGCGCGCCGAAGCGATGGCGCCGCTGGTCGAACTGGGCGCCACCGCAGCAGACGACGTCGCCGGGGTCGCCGCGGCCGATGTCATCAGCGTCACCGTGCTCAACGACGAACAAGTGCGCGAGGTGATCGGCCGGCTCGCCGAGCACGCCAAGCCGGGCACTGTGATCGCGATCCACTCGACGATCGAGCCCGACACTGCGCCTGAGTTGGCGGATCAGCTGCGCCCCAAGGGCATTCACATCGTCGACGCCCCTGTCAGCGGCGGCGCCGGGGCGGCCGACAAGGGTGAGCTGGCCGTGATGGTCGGTGCCGACGACGAGGCCTACGCCGCGGTCAAACCCGTCTTCAAACAGTGGGCGTCGCTGGTGGTGCGGGCGGGCGGGCCCGGCGCGGGTACCCGGATGAAGCTGGCCCGCAACATGCTGACGTTCATCGGGTTCGCCGCCGCCTGCGAGGCGCAGGTGCTGGCCGAAGCGGCCGGCATCGACCTGCAGAAGCTCGGCCAAGTGGTGCGGCACAGCGACGCGCAGAGCGGGGGACCCGGCGCAATCATGTACCGCGACGACACAAAACCGCTGCCGCCCGACCACTTTCTGCACGACCCGTTCGTGCATACCCGCGGGCTCGGGGAGAAGGATTTGAACCTGGCACTTTCGCTCGGCAAGAGGACCGGCGTCGAGCTACCGCTGGCCGAGGTCGCGTTGAAGAACCTGGCCGCCGGCCTTGGCGTACCGCACACGGAGGAGTGAGTCAGATGGACGAGTTGCGCCGTAAGGGCCTCGAGAAGATGAACGAAGTCTACGGCTGGGAGATGCCGAACATCGAGGGCGATCCGTACTTCGACCTCACCGTCGACCACCTCTTCGGGACGATCTGGACCCGCCCCGGCCTGTCGATGCGCGACAAGCGGATCATGACGCTCACCGCGGTGACCGCGGTGGGGAGCTCCGAACTCGCCGAGATCCAGGCCAACGCGGCGCTGGCCAACGGCGAGCTGACCGAGGACGAACTCAAGGAGATGGCGGTGTTTTTGACCCACTACCTCGGGTTCCCGCTCGGATCGAAGCTGGACGGTGCGGTCAGCAAGGTGATCAAGAACCGCAGGAAGGGCGCAGGCAAGGACACGGCCGCAGAACGGCGAGCCAACGTCAACGCCGCGGTGAAGATGCACTCCGGTGGGACGGTGCACGAGGAACATGACAAGTAGGTACGCCTCGCTGACGCGGGAGCAGCTGGCGGCGTTGGTGCCCGAGCTGCTGTTGATCGGTCAGTTGATCGACCGATCCGGCATGGCTTGGTGCATCAGCAATTTCGGCCGCGCCGAGATGCTGCAGATCGCGATCGAGGAGTGGATGGGCGCCAGCCCGATCTACACCAAGCGGATGCAGAAGGCATTGCGCTACGAGGGCGACGACGTCATCACCATCTTCAAGGGCCTCCAGCTCGACATCGGAGCGCCCCCGCAGTTCATGGATTTCCGCTATACGGTGCACGACCGCTGGCACGGCGAGTTTCACCTCGACCACTGCGGCGCCCTGCTCGACGTCGAACCGATGGGCGAGGAGTACGTCCGCGGAATGTGCCACGACATCGAGGATCCCACCTTCGACGCCACCGCGGTGGCCACCAACCGCAAGGCGCAGATCCGGCCGATCCACCGCCCGCCGCGCACACCCGCCGACCGGCACCCGCACTGCGCGTGGACCGTGGTGATCGACGAATCGCACCAGGAGGTCGACGACCATCCGGTGCTCGACGTCGTGCGCCGAACCCGCGCCGCCCGAACCGAACTCGATCCGATCGACCCCGACGACGAAGGGGGGTGCGACTACTCCGGCGAGCTGATGTCGGACCTCGACTTCGCCGCGTTCTCGCGCTCGGCGTTGGTGCGCATCGCCGACGAGGTGTGCCTGCAGATGCACCTGCTGAACCTGTCCTTCGTCATCGCCGTCGGCAAGCGCGCGGGCACCAACACCGAACTGGCCACCGAGATCTGCACCAAGCAGCTCACCGGTGTCGCAGGCATCGCTGCTGAGCGGATCCACCGCGCGCTCAAGCTGCCCGGCGGCATCGAGGGTGCCGTCCGCATGTTGCAGCTGCACCCGATGTTCAACCCGCAGACGTACGTGTCGGCCGAATTCGGGCCCGACACAGTGCATGTGCACAAGTCGCCCGCGCACGAGGACGGTGCGTGGGTGTCGTTGGTGGGCCCCCGCGAGAAGCGGCCGCTGCAGGCCGCCGTCGCGGCGATCGACCCGCACTTCGATGTGGAGATCACCGGCACCGACACCGACTGGACGGCCCGCATCGTCGAAAACGACACGGCAGCAAAGGAACTCTCCGAGGTCTCCGTGGTGCGCGTCAGCGGTGGCTCGACGTTTGTGTTCGAGCCGAGGAAGTCGCTACCGCTGACGGTTGTTTGATTGTCGGCTCGGCCGACGGTTGTTTATTGTCGGCTCGGCCGACGGTTGTTTGATTGGGCGTATCGCCGCCCCCACCCACCTTCGCAGATAGGCCCGCAGTTCCTCGCCGCGGCGCGGCGGACGCCCGGGATCGATGACGAACGACTGGATGACGCGCAGCAGGTGCTCGGCGAGTTCGTCGAGATCGGCGTCGCTGTAACCGAATGCGGCCCAGTCGACGTCGAACCGGCGCACCATTGAGTGCGCGAAATCGAGTGCGACGTCACCGGTCACCGACTCGGTATGCGGGTTGGGCCGACCGGGCTCGATCAACAGGCCGAGACGTTTGTCCTTCGGCAGCCATTCGAGCGCGGTCGCGACACCTTCGGCGACTGCCTCTGCCGGGTCGGTGATGCCCTGCAGGTGGGCGGCCAATCGGTCCAGGAAGCCGCTGACGCTGTGCACGGCGGCGGCCACCAGGAGGGCGTCGGTGCTGGGGAAGTACCGGTAGACCGTCTGGCGGGTCACGCCGAGGGTTCGGGCGACGTCGGCGATGGAGAAGTCGGCGCCGCGGGCGTCGATCGTCTTGCCCGCCGCGTCGAGTATCCGCGCGATGGCTTCTTCGTCGCTGGCAGGCGCTGCGCCCGACCAGCCGTGGGTACGCACGCCGGAATACTACTGCTAGCCCCGGTAGGAGACGGCGAGCTCCTTGACACCGTTGATCCAGCCCGAGCGAAGCCGCTGAGGCTCACCGAGTTTGGCGATGTTCGGGATCTGGTCGGCGATCTCGTTGAAGATCAGCTTGATTTCCATGCGGGCCAGGTTGGCGCCGATGCAGTAGTGCGCGCCGTTGCCGCCGAAGCCCAGGTGCGGATTGGGATCGCGGAGGATGTTGAACCGGAACGGCTCGTCGAACACCGCTTCGTCGTAGTTGGCCGAGCTGTAGAACAGGCCTACGCGCTGGCCCTCGCGGACGGTGACCCCGCCCAACTCGGTGTCGGCCAGCGCGGTGCGCTGGAAGCAGTGCACCGGCGTGGCCCAGCGCACGATCTCGTCGGCGGTGGTTTCAGGGCGCTCGCGCTTGAACAACTCCCACTGGTCGGGATTGTCGAAGAACGCGTTCATGCCGTGGGTCATCGCGTTACGGGTGGTCTCGTTGCCCGCGACCGCGAGCAGGATGACGAAGAACGCGAACTCGACGTCGTCGAGCGACTCTCCGTCGATGTCGGCCTCGATCAACCGGGTGACGATGTCGTCGGCCGGGCAGCGGCGACGTTCCTCGGCCATCGAATAGGCGTAGCCCATCAGCTCGGCGTTGGCCGCGGTGTAGTCGGTCGCGTAGTCGGGGTCATCGGTGTTCATGATCGAGTTCGTCCAGTGGAACAGCTTCTCCCGATCGGCCTCAGGAACCCCGATGAGGTCGGCGATCGCCAACAGCGGCAGTCGCATCGCGATGTCGTCGACGAAGTTGCCGCTCTCCTTTTCCTTTGCGGCGGCGACGATCTCGCGGGCAGCGGTGGCGAGCTTCTCCTCGAGCGTGGCGACGGCCCGCGGGGTGAACAGCCGCGACACCAACTTGCGCAGCCGGGTGTGCTCCGGCGCGTCGTGGTTGATCAGCAGCGCCTTGGTCAGCTCCAGCTGATCGGGCGTGGTGCCCTCGGGCATCCGCATCACGACGCCCTTGCGGTTGGTCGACCACAGGTCACCGTCGCGGGAGATCGCCTTGATGTCCTCGTGGCGGCTGACCACCCAGTACCCACCGTCACCGAAGATCGACTCCGGCTGCTCGTTCCACCAGACCGGCGCCGTCTTGCGCAGCAGCGCGAACTCCCGCACGGGGATGCCCTCGAGCAGAACGTCGGGGTCGGTGAAGTCAAATCCTTGGCCGAAGGGACAGGCCTGCATTCCGGTCTGCGTCGTCGCCATGCATTGACCATACACTCTGCTGTCAAGTGTATGGCCTTAAGGTTTCGCAGTCGCAGGCACTAGGGTTGGCAACCGTGCGCGTTCTCGTGATCGGAGCTGGAGCCCGTGAACATGCCCTGCTGCTGGCGCTGCGCAACGACCCCGAGGTGAAGGAGCTGGCGATCGCGCCGGGCAACGCCGGTACCGCCGCGATCGCCGACCAGTACGACGTCGACATCACCTCGGGCGACGCCGTCGCCGCGCTGGCCCGAAAGATTGAGGCCGACCTGGTGGTGATCGGCCCCGAAGTCCCGCTGGTCGTCGGCGTCGCCGACGCCGTGCGGGCCGTCGGCATCGCCTGCTTCGGGCCGACGAAGGAAGCCGCGCGCGTCGAGGGCTCCAAATCGTTTGCCAAGGACGTGATGGCGGCGGCGGGCGTGCGGACCGCCACGAGTGAGATCATCGACAACCCGGGGCGCCTCGACGCCGCGCTGGACCGGTTCGGACCCGACGCGGGCAATGCGGCGTGGGTGGTCAAGGACGACGGCCTGGCCGCCGGGAAGGGCGTCGTCGTGACGGCCGACCGGGACGCGGCGCGGGCACACGCGGCAAGCCTGCTCGACGCCGGCCATCCGGTGCTGCTGGAGTCGTTCCTCGACGGGCCCGAGGTATCGCTGTTCTGCGTGGTCGACGGCGAGACGGTGGTGCCGCTGCTGGCCGCCCAGGACTTCAAAAGGGTCGGCGACGGCGACACCGGGCCCAACACCGGCGGCATGGGCGCCTACGCGCCGCTGCCGTGGCTGCCGGACGACGTCGTGCGCCAGATCGTCGGCGAGATCGTCAAACCCGTTGCCGCGGAACTGGTTAAACGTGGCAGCCCGTTCTCCGGTCTGCTCTACGCCGGGCTGGCCATCACCTCACAAGGACCGGCGGTAGTCGAATTCAATTGCCGCTTCGGTGATCCCGAGACGCAGTCGGTGCTGGCGCTGCTGGATTCACCGCTCGGTCAACTGCTGTATGCCGCCGCCACCGGGCACCTCGCCGAGCATCCGCCGCTGCGCTGGCGCGACGGCGCAGCGGTAACGGTGGTGCTGGCCGCCGAGAACTACCCCGGCAGGCCACGCGTCGGCGACGTGATCGCCGGCGCGGACACCGAGGGTGTGTTGCACGCGGGCACCGCGCGCCGAGACGACGGAGCCGTCGTCTCCTCCGGCGGGCGGGTGCTGTCAGTGGTGGGTACCGGGCCAGACCTGGCGGCCGCGCGTGAGGACGCCTACCGCCGCATCAGCGCTATCAAGTTGCCCGGCAGCCACTTTCGCAGCGACATCGCGCTGGCGGCTGCCGAGGGCCGGATCAGCCTGCCGACCGGCTAGGCCGTCAACAGCGGCGCGATCCACTCCAGTTCGGCGGGCAGTTGCGAGCTCCAGAAGCCGCCGTCGTGTCCGCCGGGGGAGAAACCGCCCGCGGGCGGATTCGGCAGCTGCGCGATGAATTGCTTGGTGGCGGAATAGAAAGGATCGCTGTTGCCGCAGTCGATCCGGATCGGTATCTCGCCGAGTGTGGGCAAACCCCACACGCTGTTGGCTTCATAATCCTCGGCGCTGTCGAACGCGCCGGGTGCCGCGGCGCCTGGTGACGTCCACAACGCCGGGCTGACTGCGCAGATTGCGGCGGTGCGCGCCGGGCCGAGGCGAGCGCCGAGCAGCAAAGCGCCGTAGCCGCCCATCGACCAGCCGAGAAACGCCACCCGCGAAGTGTCGAGGCCTTGCGAGTCGAGCATCGGGATGAGTTCGTCGAGCACCATCGCGCCGGAGTCCTCGCCGGAAGCGCGCTTGTGCCAGTATCCTCCGCCGCCGTCGACGGCGACCACCGCGAACGGCGGCAACCCCGCATCGACCGCCTGCGCCAGGCCTTGCTCGACGCCGCCCGCCATCACCTGGGCCGCGTCGGCGCCCTTGCCGTGTAGCGCGATGACCGGCCGCAGCGCTTCAGTCTGTCCCGGTGGCCGTGCGATTGCCCAATTGGTTTCTCTGCCACCGCGAGCGGCCGAGGTGAACGAGCCGTTGACATACGTCGGTGCCGCGGTCGGGGCAGGCTCCAGTGGAGCAGGTGGTGCCAGTGGTGCCAGCGGGGTTCCTGCGCCGGTCATTTCGACCGGCGGATCCGCGACCGACGGGCCCGTGTCGCGCAGAGTGCCCAGTGCGAACGCACCGACGGCACCCGCGGCCGCACTGGCACCGAAGCGCAACATCGCTCGGCGGGACAGCTCACGCATGCGCGCCATCATGCCATCGGCTCGCAAACCCAGATCGACCGCGGTTGAGCATTGCATCCAAATCGGTTGGCGTCACCAACTTCCTGAGTAATGGCTTAGCTTTGTCCGAAAGACACATGTCAACGTCGCGCGGCTGGCAGAGTGCTATGCGTGACGGCAGCTGTGACTCCGAAGGGAGTACGTAGGCAGTACGCGCTGGTGAGCGCGGCTGCCGAGTTGCTGTGCGAAGGCGGCTTCGACGCCGTGCGCCATCGCGCCGTGGCACGACGGGCCGGCCTTCCGTTGGCGGCGACGACGTATTACTTCTCTTCGCTCGACGACCTGATCGTGAAGGCCGTTGAACACGTCGGTGCGCTCGAAGCGCAACAGTTGCGCGAGCGCGTCGCGAGCCTTTCGCGAAGGCGCAGGGGTGCCGAGGCCACCGTCGACGTGCTTGTCGATCTGCTCGTCGGCGACGACCCGGACACCCAAGTCAGCGAACAACTGATATCGCGCTACGAGCGCTACATCGCCTGCGCACGGCAACCGGCACTGCGCGAGGTGCAGCGGCGAATCCTGCAGCAACGAACCGACGCCGTCGTCAAGGTCGTCGAACGCTGCGGCCGTTCGGTGCGCGCCGAACTCGTGCCCGCGTTGGTGTGCGCGGTCGACGGCGCGGTGGTGGCCGCCCTCATCGACGACGGCGACGGTCCCCGAAGCGCCGCACGCGCGACGTTGATCGACGTCATCGACGTGCTGGCGCCCCTGTTGACGCCGATTCCCACGCCGGTGCTCACAGCCGCCTCGGGCTGAGGGGCCGCGCGTCGGCCGTGTCTTTGCGCCAATCCGGGTGCGAGACTCGTAGCACTGCTCGATGATGGAGTTGTCGCAGCCGACGGAGGGCCGGGAGGGGACATGGCGCAGGGGGACACCGTCGAATCTCAGCCGGAACTCCGGCGGGTCATGGGTCCGGGACTGCTGCTGTTGTTCGTCGTCGGCGATATCCTCGGCACCGGTGTCTACGCGCTTACCGGCGATGTCGCCGCCGAAGTCGGTGGGGCGGCATGGGTTCCGTTCCTCGTGGCATTCTTGATCGCCACCGTCACCGCATTCAGTTATCTGGAGCTGGTCACCAAATACCCGCAGGCCGCCGGTGCTGCGCTCTACGCGCACAAGGCTTTTGGCATTCAGTTCGTAACCTTCCTCGTCGCGTTCGTGGTGATGTGCTCCGGGATCACGTCGGCATCGACGGCGTCGCGCTTCTTCGGCGCGAACTTTGTCGAGGGATTCGGGTTGGACTGGGGCAAAACCGGAGTCGCCGCCATCGCGTTGTTGTTCATGGCGTTACTCGCCGCGGTCAACCTGCGGGGTGTCGGCGAAAGCGTCAAGCTCAACGTGGTCCTGACGATCATCGAAGCCACCGGCTTGATGCTGGTGCTGTTCGTCGGGTTGTGGGCGTTCACCCGGGGCGGTGACGTCGACTTCAGCCGGGTGGTGGCATTCGACACCGAATCCGACAAGAACGCCTTCATGGCGGTGACGGCTGCCACGTCCCTGGCGTTCTTCGCGATGGTCGGTTTCGAAGACTCCGTCAATATGGCCGAGGAGACCAAGGATCCGGTCAGGACGTTCCCGAAGGTCCTGTTGTCCGGCCTGACGATCGCCGGGTTCGTCTACATGCTGGTGGCGATCGTCGCTGTCGCACTGGTTCCGGTGGGCACCCTCGCAGAGAGCGAGACCCCGCTGGTCGAGGTGGTCAAGGCGGGCGCGCCCGGGTTGCCGATCGAGGAGATCTTCCCGTTCATCTCGATGTTCGCGGTATCCAACACCGCGCTGATCAACATGCTGATGGCCAGCCGGTTGATCTACGGCATGTCGCGTCAGCATGTGCTGCCGCCCGTGTTCGGGCGCGTGCACCCGCGTCGTCTGACGCCGTGGGTGGCCATCGCGTTCACCACGGCGATCGCGTTCGGGCTGATCCTCTATGTCAGCGTGTTCGCCAGCAGCGACGCGATTTCCATCCTCGGCGGCACCACGTCACTGTTGTTGCTCGCGGTGTTCGCGGTGGTCAATGTTGCGGTGCTGGTGCTGCGGCGCGACGTCAAGGCGGCAGGCGGGAACTTCACGACGCCGACGGCCCTGCCGATCATCGGGTTTTTCGTGTCGCTGTATCTGGTGACGCCGCTGTCCGGCCGGCCGGGTCAGCAGTACCTGTTGGCCGGGGTGCTGATCGTCGTCGGCATCGTGCTGTTCCTGATCACGATGGCGATCAATCGTCGGCTCGGCATCCGCGACGCGGGCATCACCGACCCGACGAAGCTCGCGGAGACGCCGGACTAGCTATAGACGGTAGAGGCGTTCGCGGATCGTCTTGGCCTCGTACTGCGCCTGCGCCAGCAGTTCCTCCAGATGTGAAAGCCGTTCGTGCAGTTCGTCATTGGGCGGGGGCACCACGCGTCGGCGCGGTGCCGCCGTGCGGTCGGGTGGCAGGCTCGGCGTGACGATGTAGCCGGTGTCGACGTCGCCGTAGATCGTGGTGTCGTCGGGCCGCTGGTAGGAGAACAACGCGATGTAGGCGCACAGCACCGCGTCGACGGGATCCTCGTCGCGGTCGAGCTGCACCGGCCGGGTGGCCGCCTCGACGCGCCTGCGCAGCTCCACCCAGCCCACGCTGCGGTTGGCCCGCAGCCGCGGTGTGGCGTCGTCGAGGCCTTCGATCAGCGTCATCAACTTCAGCAGGTCGCGTTGGCGATCGCCGAACGGACCACGTTTGTATTTGAGCGTCTTGTCCAGCCCGAACAGCACGATGGTCGCGGGGTGCGGGTAGACCTCGATCGCGCGCCGGGCCGCCGTCGAGGTGGGGTCAAGCTCCAGGTCCAGGGCGGCGGCCAGGCGGGCGGCGCGCGGGTCCCTCAACTCGGGCTTCTCCGCGAACGCCGGCCGCGCGCCCGCATCGAATTTCTGGAAGTCCCTGTTGAACGCCGTCTCCGCGGGCCTGTGCCCCGTCGCGTTGTTGACGATCAGCGGCGCATCGAACGCGACGAGGCAGTCACCCCGCGTGAACGGGGCTACCGTCGCGAGGATCTCGGTGTCGTCCTGGGCAGCGCCCACGTGGAGCAGTCGGCCGTCGGTGTCGATCGCCGCGATTCCGGTCTGGTTCTTCTCGCCCCAGGCGAGATCGAGCCCTACGAAGTGCATAGGGCCAAGCCTGCCCTACCGGAACGTAAGCTGTGTATTCGTGGCGATACCGAACGTACTGGCCAGCAGGTATGCCAGCGACGAGATGGTGGCGATCTGGTCGCCGGAGGCCAAGGTGATCGGCGAGCGCCGGCTGTGGCTGGCTGTTTTGCGGGCGCAGGCGGAGCTGGGCGTCGACGTGCCTGCCGGGGTCATCGAGGACTACGAGCGGGTGATCGAGGACGTTGACCTCGACTCGATCGCCCAGCGGGAGCGCAAGCTGCGCCACGACGTGAAGGCGCGCATCGAGGAGTTCAACGCGCTGGCCGGCCACGAGCACGTGCACAAGGGCATGACCAGCCGCGACCTCACGGAAAACGTTGAGCAGCTGCAGATTCGGCGTTCGCTGGAGTTGGTGTTCTCGCACGGCATCGCGGTGGTCGCACGGCTGGCCGAGCGGGCGATCAGCTACCGCGACCTGGTGATGGCAGGCCGCAGCCACAACGTCGCCGCGCAGGCCACCACGCTGGGCAAGCGGTTCGCGTCGGCCGCTGAGGAGATGCTGATCGCGCTGACCCGGCTGCGTCAGCTGATCGACCGCTATCCGCTGCGCGGCATCAAGGGGCCGATGGGCACCGCGCAGGACATGCTGGACCTGTTGGGCGGCGACCCGGCGCGGTTGGCCGAGCTGGAGCGCCGCGTAGCGGAGTTTCTGGGCTTCACGGAGATCCTGACCAGCGTCGGGCAGGTGTATCCGCGTTCGCTCGACCATGACGTGCTTTCGGCGCTGGTGCAGGTCGGGGCGGGCCCGTCGTCGCTGGCGCAGACCATCCGGTTGATGGCGGGCCACGAGTTGGTGACCGAGGGGTTCGCGCCGGGACAGGTCGGCTCGTCGGCGATGCCGCACAAGATGAACACGCGCTCGTGTGAACGGGTCAACGGCCTGCAGGTTGTGCTGCGCGGATACCAGTCGATGATCTCCGAACTTGCTGGCTCGCAATGGAATGAGGGCGACGTGTTCTGCTCGGTGGTGCGCAGGGTGGCGCTGCCCGACGCGTTCTTCGCCATCGACGGGCAGATCGAGACGTTCCTGACGGTGCTCGACGAGTTCGGCGCCTATCCCGCGGTGATCCAGCGTGAGCTCGACCGCTATCTGCCGTTCCTGGCGACGACCCGGATCCTGATCGCGGCGGTGCGTGCGGGCATGGGCCGCGAGGCCGCGCACGAGGTCATCAAGGAGAACGCCGTCGCGGTCGCGCTGGCGATGCGCGAGCAGGGCGCCGAACCGGACCTGCTCGACCGGCTGGCCGCCGACCGGCGGCTGCCGCTGGACCGGCCCGCCTTGGAGGCGGCGTTGGCCGACAAGCAGGCGTTTGTCGGGGCCGCGGGCAGCCAGATCGACACCGTCGTCGCCGCCGTCGATGAACTGGTGAGCCGCTATCCCGAGGCGGCCAAGTACACCTCAGGTGCGATTCTGTGACCATGGCGGGCACGCTGGCCGGGATCGACTTCACCGATCTGGACAACTTCGCCAACGGCTTTCCGCACGACCTGTTCGAGGTGCACCGTCGCGAGGCCCCGGTGTACTGGCATGAGCCGACCGAGCACACGCCCGACGGCGAGGGCTTCTGGTCGGTGGCCACGCACGCGGAAACGCTTGAGGTGCTGCGAGATCCGGCGACGTACTCGTCGGTGACCGGGGGTTCGCGGCCGTACGGCGGCACGCTGCTGCAGGATCTGGCGATCGCGGGCCAGGTGCTCAACATGATGGACGACCCGCGGCACTCGCAGATCCGGCGGCTGGTCAGTTCCGGGTTGACGCCGCGAATGATCCGCCGCGTCGAGGACGACCTGCGGGCGCGGGCGCGGCGGCTGCTCGACGGGATTTCGCCGGGCTCGCCGGTGGACTTCGTCGTGTCGGTCGCTGCGGAGCTGCCGATGCAGATGATCTGCATTCTGCTGGGAGTGCCTGAGTCCGAACGGCATTGGCTGTTCGAGGCGATCGAGCCGCAGTTCGACTTCGGTGGCTCGCGCAAGGCGTCGGTGAGGCAGCTGACCGCCGAGGAAGCCGGCTCGCGGATGTACGCCTACGGGCAGTCGCTGATCGCGGCCAAACGCGCCTCGCCGACCGACGACATGCTGTCGGTGGTGGCGAACGCCTCATCTGCGGAACTGTCGGATCTGGAGCTCTACCTGTTCTTCAGCCTGCTGTTCAGCGCGGGCGCGGAGACCACCCACAACGCCGTGGCGGGCGGGCTGTTGGCGCTCGCGTCGCATCCTTCTCAGCTGGCGAAGCTGCGCTCGGATTTGTCGCTGCTGCCGACCGCGATCGAGGAGATCGTGCGCTGGACGTCGCCGTCGCCGTCGAAGCGGCGCACCGCGACCCGCGACGTCGAGCTGGGCGGCTGCGCGATCAAGGCGGGGCAGAAGGTGCAGATCTGGGAGGGCTCGGCCAACCGCGATCCCGCGGCATTCACCGATCCGGACCGGTTCGACATTACGCGAAAGCCGAACCCACACATGGGTTTCGGGCAGGGTGTGCACTATTGCCTCGGGGCCAACCTCGCGCGGCTCGAGCTGCGGGTGCTGTTCGAAGAGCTGCTTGGCAGGTTCTCGGCGGTCCGCGTCGTCGAGCCGGTGGAGTGGACGCGCAGCAACAGGCACACCGGAATCCGGCACCTCGTCGTCGAAACGGACGCGTGAAGCCGGACGCGTTCGCGGCGGTGATGGCGACCGGCATCGTGTCGATCGCGGCGGCCGATCACGGCTATCGTTTGGTCAGTTCGGTGCTGGCGTGTGTGGCGGCAATCCTGTTGGCGCTGTTGGTGGTTTGGGCGCTTGCGCGGTTGCGGCCCTCTTTCGAGGACGTGAATGTGCCGTTGCAGCTGTTCACGTTCGTCGCGGCGTGCGCCGTCGTGGCCACGCGGCTGGAGTTCTCGTCGACCACGCACACGCTGCTGGGGATCGCGGCCGCGCTCGCGTGGCTGAGCCTGGTGCCGCTGACGGTGCGGCTGATGTGGCGGCACCGCTGGGCCGGGCTGCGCGACCGTGCCCGCGGCGCTTGGGAATTGGCGAGCGTGGCGACGTCGGGGCTGGCGATCGTCGCCGCCGATGCCGGGCATCCCTGGCCTGCCGTTGCGCTGCTCGCGCTGGCGATCTGTCAGTACTGCGCGATGACGGGGCTGGTGCTGTGGCGGGCGCTGCATTCGCGCTCGGCGCCCGAGCTTCGGCAGCCCGACGTCTGGATTCTGATGGGCGGCGCGGCGATCGCGACGCTGGCAGGCGATCACATCGACAAGGCAGGCCTCGGGGCGATCAAGCCGGTGACGGTCGTGACGTGGGTCGTCGCCAGCGCGTGGATCCCGCTGTTGGCGGCGTGGAGTGTGCGGCTGCGCAGCGGCAACTGGTGGGCGGCGGTATTCCCGCTGGGCATGTACTCGTCGGCGACGTTTGCGACTTCGGTCGAAATGGGCTGGCCCGCGCTGGCGGTGATATCGGCGGTGTTCTGCTGGATCGCCTTGGCCGCCTGGCTCCTTGCGATTTCGGCGCGCTTACGTGCGCTGAGCGCCGTTTAGCGCGCCGAAATCGCGCGTTTGATCTCGGCGATGACCCGGTCGGGGTACTCGGTGAGGTCCAGCCAGGTGAAGCGCAGCACCTGCCAACCCATGAGCATCAGGGCGTTTTGGCGCTTGCGGTCGATCTGGAATTCCTCAGGCCCACTGTGATAGGCGAAGCCGTCGGCCTCGAGAGCGATCTTCGCGTCGGGAAAGCCGACGTCGACGCGGTAGCCGCCCACCCGATGGTTGGCCTTCCAACCTGTGATGCGTGCCGATTTCAAAATTGCGATCAACAGTCGCTCGGCTACAGAGCGGGCGCCGTCGTCGGCGGCCTGTAGCAGGATGCGGGCGGCTGGCGAGCCGTAACGACCCTTGTTGCGAAGGTGCGCGTTCCACAGCGAGCGTAGATCGACGCGCTGCTGCAACGCCGAATCCATGATCTTGGCGCCGCCGCGCTGGCGGACCGACGCCTCGACAATGGTCAATGGTAGTGCTGTGACGCGCAGGCCATTTCGCTGCACAATGTCGGCTTGTTGAAGGTCTCTTCGCCGAACCCGGCACCCGGGATGGCATCTGCCATGACTGTTTCGTGGGACTGTCACCTCGACGAGGTCGGGTGCGTACTTGGTCAACCCATGCCACCATGCGGCGGCCAGCCCGCTCGCGGCCGCTTGGCTTCCATAGCCCCATACCGAACTGCGAATGCGCGCGGCATCGTCGAACGGCCGGTCGTCGACGAAGTACACCCCTTTCGCGCACCGTCGCCAATGGCCGGATTGAACGCGGCGCTTGACGGCGTCGCTGCTGAGGCCGATGCAGCGGGCTTGTTCCAGCGTGATGACGCCGTCATGTCTGCGCAGTAGATCGTCGAGCACATCAGGGTTTGACGCGAGAGGACCCGCGACGGTTCCTCCTTGTGCGATTTCGGCGCGCTAACGTGCGCTGAGCGCCGTTTAGCGCGCCGAAATCGCTAGGTACGGCGCCGGGCGATGCCTGCGGCGCGTAATTCCAATGCGGCCAGGCCGCTGATCGCCGTGTCGTCCTGGCGACGCCAGGCCCCTACGGGGTCGGCATTGACGGCGACGAGCTTCGCCAGCGGCCGGTTCGCCAGCGCCCGCAGCGCCAGCAACTGCTCGCCTGCCGGCGTCGCCGCCAGCGTCAGCGCCACCCACTTGCGCCGGAAGAACCGCAACCGCAGCACCAGCCACGGCATCGCGATCGCCAGGATCGGCGGCGCGGCCACCGCGAGCGCCAACAGCCACGCCAGCCAACTCGCCGTCGTGTTCAACTGCTCACCGGCGCCCGCGATATCGCGGGCGAAGCCACCGGCGGCCGTCAGCGGCGCGCTCAGGGCGTCGCCGACCAGCGGCACCTTGTCGGCATTCTCGCCCGCGGAATCGAGATTGCCCGCGATCCCGGTGGCGCCGTTCTGCACGTCGGCGCCGAACTCGGCGATGGTCGCGACTGCGGCATGCACCGCCATGCCGACCACGACCCAGATCGCTATCCAGACCGCGATGACGATGTCGGCGATCAGCTGACCGAACAGCCGCGCGGGCGTTGTGGCGTAGGGCACATACCTCGAAGTCATGCCGTCGATCCCAGCACACATCGACCGTTAGGCTGGCCGGATGCGCCCCGCTCTGTCCGATTACCAGCACGTGGCCAGCGGCAAGGTCCGCGAGATCTATCGCATCGACGATGATCACCTGCTGTTCGTCGCCAGCGACCGCATCTCGGCGTTCGACTACATCCTCGCCAACGAGATACCCGACAAGGGCCGCATCCTCACCGCGATGAGCGTGTTCTTCTTCGACTTCGTCGAGACGCCGAACCACCTCGCGGGCCCAGCCGACGACCCCCGTATCCCGGGCGAGGTGCTGGGCCGCGCGCTGGTGGTGCGCAAGCTCGACATGATCCCCGTCGAGTGCGTCGCGCGCGGTTACCTCACGGGCTCCGGCCTGCTGGACTACCAGGCCACCGGCGCGGTCAGCGGTATCGCCCTGCCGCCGGGGCTGACCGAGGCGAGTAAATTCGAGACGCCGCTGTTCACCCCGGCCACCAAGGCCGAACTCGGCGCGCACGACGAGAACATCTCGTTCGCCGACGTGATCGAGATGGTCGGCGCCGAGCGCGCCAACGAACTGCGCGACCTCACCCTGCAGACGTATCGTCGCGCCGCCGACCACGCGTTGACGAAGGGAATCATCATCGCCGACACCAAGTTCGAATTCGGCGTCGACGAGCACGGCCGGCTCGTGCTGGCCGACGAGATCTTCACGCCGGACTCGTCGCGCTACTGGGCAGTCGACACCTATAAGGAGGGCGTCGTGCAGCCCAGCTTCGACAAGCAGTTCGTCCGCAACTGGCTGACCAGCCCCGAGTCGGGCTGGGACCGCGGCGGGGATGATCCACCGCCGCCGCTGCCGGACGACATCGTCACCGCCACCCGCGAACGCTATATCGAAGCCTACGAGCGCATTTCGGGGCTGTGCTTCGCCGACTGGATCGGACCCGAGGCATGAGCCAAACACCCGTACCACCCGTCGCGAAACGGGTCGAGCACCGCCGCGAGCACCACGGCGACGTCTTCATCGACCCGTATGAATGGCTGCGCGACAAGGACAACCCCGAGGTCATCGAATACCTCAAGGCCGAGAACGCCTACGCCGACAAGATGACCGAACACCTTGCTCCGTTGCGGCAGAAGATCTTCGATGAGATCAAGGCCCGCACCAAGGAAACCGACCTGTCGGTGCCCGTCCGGCGCAACGACTGGTGGTATTACGCGCGCAGTTTCGAGGGCAAGCAGTACCACGTGCACTGCCGCTGCCCGGTCGCAGGTCCCGACGACTGGACGCCGCCGCAGTTCGACGAGGACACCGACATCCCCGGTGAGCAGGTGCTGCTCGACGAGAACGTCGAAGCTGAAGGCCACGAGTTCTTCGCGTTGGGTGCCGCCACCGTCAGCATCGACGCCAATACGCTGGCCTACTCCGTCGACGTCGTCGGCAACGAGCGATACACCCTGCGGTTCAAGGACTTACGCACGGGCGAACTCTACGACGACGAGATCGTCGGCATCGGCGCAGGCGCCACCTGGGCCGCCGACAACCGGACCATCTACTACACGACGCTTGACGATGCATGGCGGCCCGACACCGTGTGGCGTCACCGCGTCGGTGCGGGTCTGCCCGCCGAGCGGGTGTATCACGAACCCGACGAACGCTTCTGGCTCGCGATCGGACGCACCCGCAGCGACAAGTACATCTTCATCGCCGCGGGCAGCGCCGTGACCTCGGAGGTCCGCTACGCCAACGCGGCGGATCCCGGCGCCGAGTTCACTCCGGTGTGGCCGCGACGCGACCTCGTCGAGTACTCCGTCGAGCATGCCGTCGTCGGCGGCGAGGACCGCTTCCTGATTCTGCACAACGACGGCGCAGTGAACTTCACGCTCGTCGAGGCTCCGGTCGCCGACCCCACCGCGACCCGCACACTGATCGAACACCGCGACGACGTCCGCCTCGAAGCCGTCGACGCGTTCGTCGGCCACATCGTGGTCAGCTATCGGCGCGAGGCGTTGCCGCGTATCCAGTTGTGGCCGCTCTACGCGCAGGGCGAGTACGGCCGTCCGGAGGAGTTGACCTTCGAGTCGGAACTGATGTCGGCGGGCCTGGCCGGCAACCCCAATTGGGACTCGCCCAAGCTGCGCGTCGGGGCGACGTCGTACGTCACGCCGGTGCGCATCTACGATATCGACCTCGCCACCGGCGAGCGCACGCTGCTGCGCGAACAGCCCGTGCTTGGCGACTACCGCCCCGAGGACTACGTCGAACGTCGTGACTGGGCCGTCGCCGATGACGGCGCACGCGTGCCGATATCGATCGTCCACCGCGTCGGTCTTCAATTCCCCGCTCCGACACTGCTTTACGGCTACGGAGCCTACGAGTCGTGCGAGGACCCGCGGTTCTCCATCGCCCGGCTGTCGCTGCTGGACCGCGGAATGGTGTTCGCCGTGGCGCATGTGCGCGGCGGCGGCGAGCTCGGCCGGCCGTGGTACGAGCACGGCAAGCTGCTGGAGAAGAAGAACACGTTCACCGACTTCATCGCGGTGGCACGACATCTCATCAACACCGATGTCACCCGGCCGGAGAACCTCGTCGCGCTCGGCGGCAGCGCGGGCGGTCTGCTGATAGGGGCGGTGGCCAACATGGCGCCGGAGTTGTTCGCCGGCTTCCTTGCGCAGGTGCCGTTCGTCGACGCGTTGACGACGATCCTGGACCCGTCGCTTCCGCTCACCGTCACCGAGTGGGATGAGTGGGGAAACCCGTTGGCCGACAAAGAAGTCTACGAGTATATGAAGTCGTACTCGCCGTACGAGAACGTCGAGGCCAAGGACTATCCGCCGATACTGGCGATGACGTCGCTCAACGACACCAGGGTGCTGTACGTGGAACCGGCGAAATGGGTTGCGGCACTTCGACACACCAAGACCGACGCCAACCCCGTCCTGTTGAAGACGGAGATGAGCGCCGGCCATGGCGGGATCAGCGGCCGCTACGAGCGGTGGAAGGAAGTGGCGTTCCAGTACGCGTGGCTACTGGACACTGCCAAGGCCAACCACGAGGGCGGCGCCTACGAAGACGAGCTGCTCGAGGGTTCGTAACGGCAGGTGCGTCGTCATCGACTTCGGCGGCGACGGCATCCGCGCGGCATATACGTTGGCCGGGAACATGACCAGCATCAGCACGGCCAATGACACGGCGGCGGCCGGCCTGGCCGGCGGATACAGCAGCCCGGCCGCGCCGAGCAGTTCGAGCACCCCGGTGATGGTGACCAGTAGCGTCGGCGCCGGCAGCCGCGGCGGCACGATCGCGATCATGTCGCGGCGCAGCGGGTTGACGAAATGCGCGACGCCGGTGACGACGAGCATCGTCGCCAAGCCGACAGCGATCGCGGTGGGCCAGCCGTCGACGTAGTCCAGGCCCAGCCAGCCGGCCAGCCGGGCGGCGAGTGTTCCGAGGACGAGGGCGATGAGTGGTGCCATGACGGACTCCCAATCTAGACAGTGGCAAGATGCACGTAGGCAACAATCTAGGCACTGTCAAGATTCCAAGTTATGATCGGTACATGAGCAGCGGCAGGGCGACGTATCACCACGGCGATCTACGGGCCACGATCCTGGCCCATGCGGCGGTGCTGGTCGCCGAGCGCGGCGCCGACGGCCTGTCGCTGCGTGAGCTCGCCCGCGCCGCCGGGGTGTCGCACGCGGCGCCTGCGCATCACTTCACCGACCGCCGTGGGCTGTTCACGGCGCTGGCGACCGAGGGCTTCCGCATGCTCGCCGACGCACTGAAAGACGCGCGGCCGGACTTCCTCGATGCGGCGTTGGCCTACGTCCGGTTCGCCATCGCCCATCCGGGCCACTACGCCGTCATGTTCGACAAATCGCTGTACAACGCCGCCGACGCCGACCTCGTCGCCGCCGAAACCGCGGCGGGCAATGAGCTTGCGGCGGGCGTGAGGACCCTCGACGATCCGCGCGCCAAGCAGGACCCGCAAGCCGCCGCGCTCGCGGCTTGGTCTCTGGTGCATGGCTTTTCGCTGCTGTGGCTCAACGGCGCCATCGAGGCTGACCCGGACAAGGACACCGACCCGATCGTGCAGCGGGTCGCGGGCATGCTGTTCGGGACCTAGCCGTGCGCCCTGCGCCGGCATCGGTATTCTGCGGGGCATGACGGATCAGCCCATCGCCGACATTCCACTCACCACCCTCGACGGCAAGCCGACCACGCTGGGAAAGCTCGCCGACGGCGCCGCGTTGGTCGTCAACGTCGCCTCGAAATGCGGCCTGACACCGCAATACAGCGGGCTGGAGAAGCTGGCGCAGGATTACGGCGACCGCGGGCTGACGGTGATAGGCGTGCCGTGCAACCAGTTCATGGGCCAGGAGCCCGGCAGCGCCGAGGAGATTCAGACCTTCTGCTCGACCACCTACGGGGTGACGTTCCCGCTGCTGGCCAAGACCAACGTCAACGGGCCGGATCGGCACCCGCTGTTCGCCGAGTTGACGAAGACGCCCGACGCCGATGGCGAAGCCGGCGACGTGCAGTGGAACTTCGAGAAATTCGTGATCGCACCCGACGGCACAGTGGTGAAACGGTTCCGCCCGCGCACTGAACCCGATGCGCCAGAGGTCATCGAGGCCATCGAAGCCGTCTTACCGCGGTAGCCGAAAAGGCAACCGCTGTAAGGCTCTTCGCAACCGTCGAGACATCTGGCATTGCCACAATGCCGGTGTGGCTGGACAACTCATCGTCTCGATATCGGGCATCAGTCGCCATACCCTGCCCGACGTCGCGGCGTTCTGCGCGGAACTGGACGGGCGGGGCGTGCCGTCGTCACTTCTCGTTGCGCCCCGCCTGAAGGGCGACTATCGGCTTGATCACGATGCAGGCACCGTCGCGTGGCTCACCGCGCGGCGCGCTCGCGGCGACGCCATCGTGCTGCACGGCTTCGACGAGGCCGCGACGAAGAAGCGCCGCGGCGAGTTCGCGACGCTGCCCGCGCATGAGGCGAATCTGCGGCTGATGGGCGCCGACCGCGTCCTCGAACACGTCGGCCTGCGGACCCGACTGTTCGCGGCACCCGGCTGGACGGTGTCGCAGGGCACGGTGACTGTACTGCCGCGCAACGGCTTTCGGCTCCTCGCCGGTCTGGCTGGCGTTTCCGATCTGGTGCGACGGACCACGGTGCGCGCGCGGGTGCTCGGCATCGGCGAGGGTTTCCTGTCGGAGCCGTGGTGGTGCCGCACGCTGGTGCTCGCCGCCGAGCGCACGGGCCGTCGCCGAGGGATCGTCCGGGTGGCCGTCGCCGCCAGGCACCTGCGCAAGCCTGGGCCGCGTCAGGCCGTGATCGACGCCGTCGACCTGGCGCTGATGCATCGCTGCGTGCCGACGGTCTACGAGTGGCGGCCGTATCCGGCTTTGACCGACGCGGCATGAAAGACCGCTACATTGGCGGCCATGGCTGATGCTGATGCAATCGTGGTCGGTGCGGGGTTGGCGGGCCTGGTAGCCGCCTGTGAACTGGCCGAACGTGGCCGTCGGGTGTTGATCGTCGACCAGGAGAACGCGAACAACCTCGGTGGGCAGGCGTACTGGTCGTTCGGCGGCCTGTTCTTCGTCAACAGCCCCGAACAGCGCAGGCTCGGCATCCGCGACAGCCACGAATTGGCGCTTCAGGACTGGCTGGGCACGGCGGGCTTCGACCGCCCCGAGGATCACTGGCCGCGGCAGTGGGCGCACGCCTACGTCGACTTCGCCGCCGGGGAGAAGCGCAGTTGGTTGCGGGCCCGCGGGCTGCGGACCTTCCCGCTCGTCGCGTGGGCCGAGCGCGGCGGCTATGACGCCCGCGGCCACGGCAATTCGGTGCCGCGCTTCCACATCACCTGGGGGACCGGGCCCGCGATCGTCGAGATCTTCGCCCGGCGGCTGCTGGGTAACGACAAGGTGAGGTTCGCATACCGCCACCGCGTCGACGAACTGATCGTCGCCGACGGTGCGGCGGTCGGCGTGCGCGGCGTCGTCCTGGAGCCCACGAACGCGGCGCGCGGCGTGGCGTCGTCACGAAACACCGTAGGGGAGTTCGAATTTCGCGCCCAGGCCGTCATCGTCGCCAGCGGCGGCATCGGCGGCAACCATGACCTGGTCAAGCAGAACTGGCCGAAGCGGATGGGCCGTGTGCCCGAACAGTTGCTCAGCGGCGTGCCCGCGCACGTCGACGGCCGGATGATCGGCATCAGCGAGTCGGCCGGCGCACACGTCATCAACAGCGACCGGATGTGGCACTACACCGAGGGCATCACGAACTACGACCCGATCTGGCCCGAGCACGGAATCCGGATTCTGCCCGGTCCGTCGTCGCTGTGGCTCGACGCCACCGGCAAGCGACTGCCCGCGCCGCTGTATCCGGGCTTCGACACCCTCGGCACGCTCGAGCACATCGCCCGAACGGGCCAGGACTACACGTGGTTCATCCTGAACGCCCGCATCATCTCCAAGGAGTTCGCGCTGTCCGGGCAGGAGCAGAACCCCGACCTGACCGGGCGCAGCGTGCGCGATGTGCTGTCGCGCGTCAAGCCGGGCCCGCCTCCGCCGGTGCAGGCGTTCGTAGACAAGGGCGTCGACTTTGTCAGTGCAAGGACGTTGCGCGAGTTGGTATCTGCGATGAACGAGATTCCCGACGTGATGCCGTTGGATTACGCCGCCGTGGAGGAGGAGGTCACCGCGCGCGACCGCGAGGTAGCCAACCGGTTCACCAAGGACACGCAGATAATGGCGATCCGCGCGGCCCGCGGCTACGTCGGCGACCGCTTCTCCCGCGTCGTCGCTCCACACCGCTTGACCGACCCCAAGGCCGGACCGCTGATCGCGGTGAAACTGCACATCCTGACGCGAAAGACATTGGGCGGCTTGGAAACCGATCTGGACTCGCGCGTGTTGCGCGGCGACGGCAGCGTGGTCGAAGGGCTCTATGCGGCTGGAGAGGCGGCCGGGTTCGGCGGTGGCGGCGTGCACGGCTATCGCTCGCTTGAGGGCACGTTCCTCGGCGGCTGCATATTCTCCGGCCGATCGGCGGGGCGGGCGGCCGCGCGCGACACCGCCTAACTCCGGCGGCCTCCGGCGAGCAGAAGCAAATGTCCGCCCGTGCCTGGGGCGATTTCAGGCAGTGGATGCAACAGCGGGTGGTTTTGGCGGGTTTGAGAGTAGCTCGTCGAGGACTTCAGCGGGTTTCTTCCAGCCGAGGGTTTTGCGGGGTCGGGTGTTGAGTTGGGCGGCAACGTAGTCGAGGTAGTCGGCCGGGAACACTGATAGGTCGGTGCCTTTAGCAAAGTATTGACGCAGCAGCCCGTTGGTGTTCTCGTTACTGCCGCGTTGCCATGGCGAGTGCGGATCGCAGAAGTAGATATCGAGCTC
>NZ_PDCP01000039.1 GCF_002553505.1 Mycolicibacterium agri
CATAATCCAGGGATAAGCCTTCAGATACACAACAACCTCCAACAAGGTGGCTGTTGCAATCACCCCCAGAAATCGCCTGGGCTTTTGCGGGCATTAGTGTCTGCTCGCGAGAGAAAGGTCCCCTTAGAACTCGGTGCCCTTTTCCTCGTCGAGGACCTGGAAGTCGGTGCTCGTCATCTCCGAGAGCCTGCCGTAATAAATGCCGCGGGCCTTGGGCTCGATGATGGCCTGGTGGATGGGGATGGCGCGCGCGGGGGCGACGGCACGCAGGTAGTCGACGGCCTCGGACACCTTGAGCCACGGCGCGGCGGCGGGCGTGGCGAGGACGTCGACCGGCTCGCCCGGGGTGAACAGCGCGTCGCCGGGATGCATAAGGCGGGCGGGATGTTCACCGTCGCCGATGAGGTAGGAGATGTTGTCGATGATCGGGATTTCCGGATGGATGACGGCGTGTCGGCCGCCCGCGCCGCGCACCCGCAGGAAACCGATGCTGATCTCGTCGCCGACGTGCACGGGCTGCCATGGCGCGCCGAGTTGTTCGGCGGTTTGCGGATCGGCGTACAGCGCCGCCTGAGGATTGGCGTCTACCAGCGCGGGAAGGCGTTCGGTGTCGGCGTGATCGGGATGCTGATGGGTGATCAGGATCGCGTCCAGCCCGGTGATCCCTTCAAAGCCATGCGAGAAGGTTCCGGGATCGAACAGCACCGCGGTGGATTCGGAATCCTTCTTGAACTCGGCGAGTAGGCACGAATGTCCGAAATGCGTCAATTGCATGCCTATATTGTGCGCTCGGGGGTGGTGCCGTATGCGACTGTTGCTAGCGGCAGTTCTGGCCGCCTGGGGGCTGGCCGTTGCCCCGCTCGCGGTTGGCCCTGCCCACGCCGATCCGCTCGATTGCCCGCCGAACTGCGATCGCATTCCTGACTCGGCTTGGATCGATCCGACGGCGATCCCGCTGTACCCGACGTACCGCTGGCCGGGACTGGCCGGCATAGCGGTGACGGCCACCAATCCGCGCTTCCGCTTCGAGGAGGCCTGCAGCAGCCCTCCCGTCGCCGACGATCCCCGCAGCTTCGCCGTCGCCGCCAAGGCCGTCGTCTTCCAGCCGGAGGGGCAGTGGCAGCTGCAGGTCCAGGTGCTGCACTGGCGCGGCGAGGTGTGGCGCGGCGGCCAGCTGGCGTCGTCGGTGTTCGACAGGGCCGTGGCCGCGCTGCGTAGCTGTCAGATGACGTCGCCGCTGACGTCGCCGTCGTTCACCACCGACACCCCCAACCAGATCGCCGCGGTGATCAGCGGGGTGCTTCCCGGGCAACAGGTGCTGCATGAATACCTGCTGATCAACCCGTACAACAGCACGATCGTCGAGCTGGCGATGTGGTCTGCGTCACCGCCGCGCGTCGCATGGCCGATCGTGCCCGACGCGCAGATCCTCGACGCGATGAACGCCCCGCTGTGCACCGCGTACATCGATTCGTGCCGGTGAGGCGGTTGCCGCCGCTGCGCCGGTAGAGTGTGTCCGTGGCAAAGGTGGTCGTACACGTAATGCCGAAAGCGGAAATCCTCGACCCTCAAGGGCAGGCGATCGTCGGTGCACTCGGCCGCCTCGGCTACAAGGGAATATCAGATGTGCGGCAGGGCAAGCGATTTGAGCTCGAAGTCGACGACAGTGTCACCGATGAGACGGTCGCCGAAATCGCCGAATCGCTACTGGCGAACACCGTGATCGAAGACTGGTCAGTCAGCAGGGAGCCATCGTGACAGCACGCGTGGGGGTTATCACGTTCCCCGGCACACTCGACGACGTCGACGCCGCGCGGGCGGTCCGGCTGTCCGGCGCCGAGGCGGTCAGCCTGTGGCACGCCGACGCCGACCTCAAGGGAGTCGACGCCGTGATCGTGCCCGGCGGTTTCTCCTACGGCGACTACCTGCGCTGCGGCGCCATCGCCAAGTTCGCGCCGGTGATGAAGTCGGTCGTCGAGGCGGCCGAAGGCGGCATGCCGGTGTTGGGCATCTGCAACGGCTTTCAGGTGCTGTGCGAGGCGGGCCTGCTGCCGGGCGCGCTTACCCGCAACGCAGGTCTGCATTTCGTCTGCCGCGACGTGTGGCTGGAGGTGGCCAACAACACCACGGCGTGGACGACGCGCTTTGAACTCGGCGCCGACATACTGGTGCCGCTGAAGTCCGGCGAGGGCCGCTATGTCGCCTCCGAGGCCGTGCTCGACGAGCTCGAGGGCGACGGCAGGGTGGTGTTCCGCTATCGCGACAACCCGAACGGGTCGATGCGCGACATCGCGGGCATCTCGTCGGCGAACGGCCGCGTGGTAGGGCTGATGCCGCATCCCGAACATGCGACCGAGGCGCTCACCGGACCGTCCGACGACGGGCTCGGCTTGTTCCTGTCCGTGCTCGACGCGGTGCTCGCCGCGGCGTAGCGCGCTTACGCGGCAGGCCGGTCGGCGCGCTTGCCGCCGTCGACGGGGAGCACGACGCCGTTGATGTAACTCGCTGCGGGTGAAGCGAGGAACGCGACCGCCCGCGCGATCTCGTCGGGTTCACCGACGCGTTGCAGTGCCCTGGTGCGGCCGAGTCCGTCGACGATGTCGCCGAGTGCGGCGCTGCCTTCGGTCGGGATCGGCCCCGGCGCGATCCCGTTGACGCGCACGCCCGAGGCGCCGAATTCGTCGGCCCACAGTTTCGTCAGCAGGTCGAGTGCCGCCTTGCTGGCGCCGTAGATGCCCGCGCCCGCCGCCGGCGTGTCGGCCGCGACCGTGCTGATGTTGACCACGTTGCCTGCCCCGCGCTCGATCATGCCGGGCACCAGCTTCTGCACCAGGATGTATGGCGCCCGTACGTTGATGTCGAAATGGGCGTCGAAGTCGGCATCGCCGGTCTCGAACGTCGACGCGAAGCCATAGATGCCCGCGTTGTTGACCAGGATGTCGACGTCACCCGCTTCGACTGCGAGCCTGCGGACGTCGTCGGCGTCGGACAGGTCAGCGACGACGAAATGCGCTCTGCCGCCGAGGTTTTCGATGTCCTGGACGGCTTTGGCGCCGCGCTCGGCGTTGCGCCCGTGCACGATCACCTCCGCGCCGTGCCGGGCGAGTTCGACGGCTATGGCATAGCCGATCCCCGCTGTCGCCCCGGTGACCAGAGCTGTGCTGCCGTCGAATGTGTCGGTCATCTGACCCGCCTCCTGGCTTGGAAAAAGTTATGTCACCAGAAGGCGTGAAGGGTCCCGATTATTCCGCGGGCTGTGCGTGGCGCCGCCGACGGCCTTGCGAGCGTGCGCAAACGCGCGAGTTTCGACGGCGTGTCGCCTGCAGACACGCTCGCTCGCCGAGAAGGTGAGGGGCTCGCCGAGAAGGTGAGGGGCTCACCGAAAGGGGGCTCGGGGAACTCAGGTGGTGAGGGCTACCGAGGCTTCGGCGGTGTAGCAGAGGAACGTCAGCGTCTCCTGCAGGTAGAGCTGCACGGTGTCGGCGTCGTGCGACAAATAGCCGATCGACACGTCGGTGCCGAGTTGCAGATCGAAATCTCCGCCGCGCGTCGACAGGACGAACGCGCCGTCGATCGCGGGCGCCCAGATGATGTCGCCGTCGACAAGCCGATTCAAGTGCTCGCGCAGCGGATAGCCGTGCTCGGTGGTCTCGCTGACCAGTGTGTAGGCATCGGCCGACAGCAGCACGGAATACGGGCCGTCGACGCCGGCCAGTCGCAGCTCCGACAGCGCCTGCGAGATCACCTCGGGATAGTCGCCCGGGTCGCTGGGCAGCTTGAGCGCCGGATTCGAGCTGCAGGCGCGGATCCCGTCGATGGAGGCGCCCGCATAGCCCTCGAAGATCGCGCGATCCTCGACGAACGCCAGCCTCTTGGCGGCATCCTTGACCGGATCCCAGTCGGAGTCCTGCGCCCCGCGTTCGACGTCGTCGATGGCGCTGCGGGTCACCGTGAACGGGACCCGCAACTGCACGAGCGGCCGCGCTTCGCGAAGGCGCGCCACGACGCCGTCGCCTGGCGCGGGAACGTCGATCAGATGCCCGGTGCTGATCGCCGCGGTGGTGGGACCGCTCGGCCCGCTGACGTCGACGACGCGGCGTCCTGCGATGTGCCGCTTGAACGTTCGCGTCGCCTCCTCTTCGATCTGCGCCCACGCCTCTTCGGTGACCGGCGCGAGGTCCCGGTACAAGTTGTTCATTCAGATGTTCCTTTCAGGCTGCCGATGCGAAGTGATCCGTCACCCGAAGGTGTTGCGGGAGGCTCAGATTCGGGTTCATGCTCCGGCTCGGGTTCGGGTGTGGAAACCGAATCCGGAAGCGGCGGTGGGTCATCGAGAAAGTCGACCGTCGGCGTGAAGAACATCGAGCCGGTGATGGCGGTCGAGAAATCCAGGATGCGGTCGGTGTTACCCGGCGGGTCGCCGATGAACATGTTCTCCAGCATTCGCTCGGTGACCGACGCCGTGCGCGAGTAGGCGATGTAGTAGGTGCCGAATTCGCCCCTGCTGATATCGCCGAACGGCATGTTGTGCCGGACGATCTTCAGCTCGTTGCCGTCCTCGTCCTCGATCACGTTGAGCGCCAGGTGCGAATTGGGCGGCTTGTCGGCGTCGTCGAGTTCGATGTCATCGAGTTTCGTGCGGCCGATCACCCGCTCCTGCTCCTCGACCGACAGCGAGTTCCACGCGTCCAGGTCGTGCAGGTACTTCTGCACGTGCACATAGCAGCCGCCGGCGAAGTCGGGGTCCTCGTCGCCGATCTGCGTCGCGCTGCGGGCCAGCGGGCCGTCGGGATTCTCGGTGCCGTCGACGAAACCCATCAGGTCACGGTTGTCGAAGAACCGGAAGCCGTGCACCTCGTCGACGATCGTGATGGCGCCCTTCATCGACTCGGCGAGCTTGCCTGCCAGCTCGAAACACACGTCCATGGATTCGGCGCGGATGTGAAACAGCAGGTCGCCCGGTGTGGACGGCGCGCGGTGGCGTCCGCCGTCGAGCTCGATGAACGGGTGCAGCTCGGCCGGGCGGGGCCCGGCGAACAGTCGGTCCCAGGCGTCCGAGCCGATGGAGGCGACGGCCGACAGACGTTTCGCGGGATCGCGGAAGCCGATCGCACGCACCAGACTCGAGACGTCCGGCAGCGCGTCGTGCACGGTGGCGGCGGCTTCGGGTCCTTCGTTGATCGTGGCGACCAGGAAGATGGCCGAGGGTGTCAGCGGCTCCAACACGGGTTGAGGCAATGGCGCGGGCACGCTCTGACCCTAAAACACGGGTCGTCGGCGAAGATGGTCAACTATGTCGGCAAGTGCCAAGGGGTTGTGCGAATTCATCGACGCGTCGCCGTCGCCGTTCCACGTGTGCGCGACGGTCGCGCAGCGGCTGCGAGCTGCGGGTTTCCGCGAGCTGTCCGAACGCGATCCGTGGCCGGAATTCGGTGATTTCTTCACCGTTCGCGCCGGCTCGATGATCGCGTGGCGCGCGGGCAAGGAGTCGCGCGGCACGCCGTTCCGCGTCGTCGGCGCCCATACCGACAGCCCCAACCTGCGCGTCAAACAGCATCCCGATCGGTTCGTGTCCGGGTGGCGCATCGTCGCGCTGCAGCCCTACGGCGGCGCGTGGCTGAACTCGTGGCTGGACCGCGACCTCGGGGTGAGCGGCCGGCTGTCGGTGCGGGCAGGCGCGACCGTCGAGCATCGGTTGGTGCGCGTGGACGAGCCGGTCCTGCGGGTGCCGCAGCTGGCCATCCACCTGGCCGAGGACCGCAAATCGGTGTCGCTGGACCCGCAGCGCCACGTCAACGCGGTCTGGGGCGTGGGCAGCGAGCCGCGCAGCTTTTTGGCCTACATCGCCGAGCAGGCCGGGGTGCACGTCGACGACCTGTTGGGCTTCGACCTGATGACCCACGACCTGACGCCCTCGATGCTGGCCGGCGCCGACGGCGACCTGGTCAGCGCGCCGCGGCTGGACAACCAGTGCACCTGTTATGCGGGGTTGGAGGCCTTCCTGGCCGCCGAGTCGTCGCGGCAGCTGCCGGTGCTGGCGCTGTTCGACCACGAGGAAGTTGGGTCGCAATCGGACCACGGCGCGCAGTCGGAGCTGCTGGCGACCGTGCTCGAGCGGATCACGCTGGCCGCGGGCGGCGGCCGCGAGGATTTCCTGCGCAGGCTGGCGGACTCGATGGTGGCGTCGGGCGACATGGCGCACGCGACCCACCCGAACTATCCGGAGCGCCACGAGCCGTATCACCTGATCGAGGTCAACGCCGGGCCGGTGCTCAAGGTCCAGCCGAACCTGCGCTACGCCACCGACGGCCGCACCGCAGCGGCGTTCGCGCTGGCCTGCCAGCAGGCCGGGGTGCCGCTGCAGCGCTACGAACACCGCGCCGACCTGCCGTGCGGGTCGACGATCGGGCCGATGACCTCTGCGGGCACCGGCATCCCGACGGTGGACGTCGGTGCCGCGCAGCTGGCCATGCATTCGGCGCGCGAGGTGATGGGCGCTCACGACGTCGCGGCGTATTCCGCTGCGCTGCAAGCGTTCCTGTCGCCCGCCTGAGCGCTCAGATGCTCGCCGGGTCGACCTGGTCGTAGCGGATGACGTTCTCGACGACGACGCCGTCGCGGGTGCGGACACGGTCGAGTCCGCGGATCGCCAACGGACCGTCCGGCCCTGTGCCCCGGCCCACATAGTGCAGATACACCCGTTGTTCGCCGGGCGTGTCGCCGTCGACGGTGGCGCTGTCGAGCAGCTCGAGCTTCAGATCCGGGACGGCTTTCACCAGCGCGGCGATCCTGTCGGCGTAGGCCTCTCGGCCCCTGACCGGCTCCGGTTCACCCTGCCAGTAGCCGACGATGTCGTCGGCCAGGATGTCGCCGATGCGGTCGACGGTCGGCGCCGCCCAGAACGCCGCCCACATCTCGGCGCTGAAAGTCGGCCTGGTTTCGGTGTTCGTCACGCTTCCTCCTTCAGTGGCTGCGTCCGGGAGTGGACGCGCTACGCCAAAGCCTGCGGGTGGGAGCGTGCCTATTCAATTACGCGCCAGGTAATGACACCCGCGACGCGGGTCGGGGTGTCACCGCGCTGATCTAGGGTCGGCGCATGGCACTCAAGACCGAGAACATCACGTTCGACACCACCGACCCCGAGCGGCTCGCCGACTGGTGGGCGCGCGCGCTCGACGGACAGGTAAATCCCATCGCACCACCGTTTTTCGTCGCCGTGACCCGTGCGGAGGGTCCCGGTTTGGCTTTCCAGAAGGTCGAGGATCCAACGCCGGGCAAGAACCGGGTGCACATCGACTTCAGCACCGACGACGTGCAGGCCGAAGTCAAGCGGCTCGTCGAGCTCGGCGCGACGGAGACCGGCAGGCACAGCTTCGGCGACTTCTCTTGGGTGGTGCTCGCCGACCCGGACGGGCACGCGTTCTGCGTGGCGCCTGCCGACGGCTGACGACGCGACAGGAGGCGTACAGCCGCGGCACGTGTCGACGCAGTCAGCCCTTGTTGCCGTTGTGGACGACGCTCTGCCAGAGATCGGACCACTCCGAGTACTGCTCGGAAATGGTCTCGACGTCAGAGTCGATCGGCTCGATTTTCACACCGCCGAAGCTTTCCGCCGCGAGCGCCTCGTTGCTGGGGGTGCGGCTGTCTTCGATGAAGGCTTGCTGCCCCTCAGGGCCCAGGATGAAGTCCTGCAGCAGCAGCGCACCGGCCGGGTTGGCCGCGTCGCATGTCGCAGCGACGGTTGTCACTTCGGCGACCACCGGAACCTGCACGGGCGTGAACTCCAACGGAGCGCCCTTGGCCTGCAACTCACGAATGCGTGCGATGTAGATGTTGGCGGCAATGCCATATTGACCGGCGACGACGAGGTCGGCTGTGGCGGTGTGGCCATCGGTGATTGCCGAGTTGGCGGCAATATCCTTGAACAACTGCACCGCCTGATCTTTTGTCATGCCCTGTGTCTGAAGGTAATTAACCAGTGAGGCGAACCAGAACACGTCGCTGCCCTCGAGGGCGAGCTTGCCCTTGAACCGGGGGTCTTTGAGATCTTCCAACGATTTCGGGGACTGATCGGCGGGTATGGCGTTGGTGTTCCACACCGGCACGATGTAGCTGAGCCGGTCGCCGGTGAAGTTGTCGAAGCGTGCGCTTTCGGTCACGCCGTCGATGAAGGGTGAGTCGGCAGGTGCGAGCAGCTTGTTCTGGTCGAGTATCGCCATCTCGAGCGAGTCGAGCTCGATGAGGTCGGCGCCTGCGAAATTGGCCTGCGACTCCTGTAGCACCCGCTCGCGGATCTGCTCGCTGCCCGCCCGGTACACGCTGACATGTAGCCCGTCGTACTTGTCTTCGAACGGATCGGTGATGATCGTCGGATCGTTCACCTCGCCGTAGAGGTTGATCGTTCCGTCGTTCGAATTCTTGGCCTCATCGAGAAGCGTTTTCTCCCGATCCTGCGGCGGCATCCCTTTGAGCTTGTCCTGCAACGCCACGATGGCGCTGTCAGCACACTTGTCTGATCCGCCGGACGGATCCGATGATCCGGACTCCGACCCGCCGGGTGCAGAACAACCCGCCATCAAGAGTGCAGCCGACAGCAGGAACCCGAATAGCCCTCGCTGCGAGATGGAACCGCGAACCATCATCGTTCTCTCCAACGGTGTGGGATAGGAAGCCTTGTCAGGCAGTCGTATTCGAGAACTGCGAGCCCTTGAACTTGCGCGGACGATGGTCGATGCGCTCATCGGGATCGACGCGTGGATCGCGGGCGGCTACGTGAAGAATTTCGAGCAATTCGTCGCCGGTACCCTCGAACCAGTACGGAAAGTTGTGCTCGATCAGGATGCCCTGCATCGGGCCCAGGTCCCCGATCACCTGATCGTTCTCGTCGTAAAACCTCGCACGGCCCTTGAGCACGAACCAGAATCCGTCATTGCCGGTATGGCTGTGCAGGTTGTTGGCGCCCGTCTCGCCGAGGACCTGTATGTCGGCGTCGAGCAGAGGAGTACGGCATAGCCGGAAGTGCTTCTTTGGCGCGTTGAACGGCGGTGGCGTGCCGACGTATTCGAACGTGACTGGGGTCGCGCGCTTCGTGGAATCGTCCATCGGCACTCCGTTCGATGACGAGATATTGCATTGTGAATTCGAAATATTGAATACACACCCTAGAACCGCCGGTATGCCCGGTCAAGAGTCGGATGACGACGCGCCAGATGTAGGCGTACAGCGCGGCAGGCGTCGGCGCTGGAAAGACCCCGGTCGTGCTGCTGTCGTTGATCGCCTGTTCGCTGGTGCTGGCCGGTTGGGCGCTCGGCGCGGGCCGGCTGGAGCGGATGCGGCTGACCGCGCCGATGGTGCTGGTGTTGGCCGGCATCGCCGTCGGGTTCACCACCCAGGACGTGCTGGCCGAGTCGCTGAACACCGAGGTTGTGCAGCATATCGCCGAAATCGTGCTCGCCGTACTGCTTTTCGTCGATGCCACCGATGTGCGCGGTGGACTGTTCGGCAGCCAGCCGCGCGCCGCGATGCGGGTGCTTTTCATCGCCATGCCGTTGAGCCTGGCGTCGGCGGTCGCGCTGGGGCTGTGGCTGCTGCCGCACCAGTCGTGGGCGGTGTTGCTGATCATCGCGTGCGTGGTGGTGCCCACCGACTTCGCCCCCGCCGCCTCTATTCTGCGCGACCACCGCGTCCCGGAGCGGGTGCGCAACGTGCTCAACGTCGAGGCCGGCTACAACGACGGCATCGTCTCGCCGTTGTTCATTTTCGCGCTCGCGCTGGCGGGTGACCGGACGCACGCCACGACGCCGATGGCGGCGTTGGGTTCGGCGGTGCCGCAGGCGATCAAGGCGATCCTGGTCGGTGTCGCCGTCGGCGCGGCGTTGGCAGTGCTGACCAACCGCGCCGCCGCGCGCGGCGTGATGACCGAGCAGAGCAAGCGGCTGATCCTCGTCACCGCCCCGCTGCTGGCGTTCGGGCTGAGCCTGGCCGTCGACGGCAACGGCTTCGTCTCGGCGTTCGTCTGCGGCATCGCGTTCAACTACCTGAGGCACTCGGCTGCGCTGCGAGCCGAGCTGGAATTGCTCGACGACATCGGCTTTCTTCTGTCGGCGGCGATGTGGTTCGTATTCGGGGCGACCGCGGTGCTGGCGCTGAGCCTTGGCGTGTCGTGGGGGATGGTGCTGTTCTGCCTGCTGGCGTTGACGGTGGTGCGGTTGGCGCCGGTGGTGATCGCGATGCTCGGTTCGTCGTTTCCGTGGCCGGAGCGGCTTCTGCTCGGCTGGCTCGGCCCGCGCGGCACCACCTCGATCGTCTTCGGCCTGCTGGCATTCAATGTGCTGCCCGGCGACCCCGAACGAGTGGCGCTGGTCACCATGGTTCTCGCGGTGCTGGCCAGCGTGGTGCTGCACGGCGCGACCGCGTCCGCGGCTGCACGCGCATATCGAAGGTCGCAAACTAGACTGGCCGCGTGACCTCGGAGCTCAGCCATACCGACCCCGCAGGCGCGAGCCCAGTCGTCGATACCGTCGAGCACGCCGCGGTGACTCCGGACCAGCCGCAGCCGTTCCGGGAGCTGGGCCTCAAGGACGACGAGTATCAGCGCATCCGCGAAATCCTCGGCCGCAGGCCCACCGACGCCGAACTGGCGATGTATTCGGTGATGTGGAGCGAGCACTGCAGCTACAAGTCCTCCAAGGTGCACCTGCGCTACTTCGGCGAGACCACCACGGAGAAGATGCGTTCGGCGATGCTCGCAGGCATCGGCGAGAACGCCGGCGTGGTCGACATCGGCGACGGTTGGGCGGCCACCTTCAAGGTCGAGTCGCACAACCACCCGTCCTACGTCGAGCCGTATCAGGGCGCCGCGACCGGCGTCGGCGGAATCGTCCGCGACATCATGGCCATGGGCGCACGGCCTGTCGCGGTGATGGACCAGCTGAGATTCGGCGCCGCGGACGCGCCCGACACCCGCCGCGTCGTCGACGGCGTCGTGCGCGGCATCGGCGGATACGGAAACTCGTTGGGGCTGCCCAACATCGGTGGCGAAACCGTCTTCGACGCCTCCTACGCCGGCAACCCGTTGGTGAACGCGCTGTGCGTCGGGGTGCTGCGCAAGGAGGACCTGCACCTGGCGTTCGCGTCGGGCACCGGCAACAAGATCATCCTGTTCGGCGCGCGCACCGGCCTCGACGGCATCGGCGGGGTGTCGGTGCTGGCCAGCGACACCTTCGGCGGCGATGAAGCAGGCGCAGGCCGCAAGAAGCTGCCCAGCGTTCAGGTCGGCGACCCGTTCATGGAGAAGGTGCTCATCGAGTGCTGCCTTGAGCTGTACGCCGCCGGCCTCGTGGTGGGCATCCAGGACCTCGGCGGAGCCGGATTATCTTGTGCGACATCTGAACTCGCCTCCGCGGGTGACGGCGGCATGGCGATCGAACTGGACAAGGTGCCGCTGCGCGCGGCCAACATGACCCCGGCGGAGATCCTGTCCAGCGAATCGCAGGAACGGATGTGCGCCGTCGTCACACCCGAGAACGTCGACGCGTTCATGGCCGTGTGCCGCAAGTGGGAGGTGCTGGCCACCGTCATCGGCGAGGTCACCGACGGCGACCGGCTCAAGGTCACCTGGCACGGCCAGACCGTCGTCGACGTGCCGCCGCGCACCGTCGCGCACGAGGGCCCGGTGTACGAGCGGCCCGTGGCGCGCCCACACACCCAGGACGCGCTCAACGCCGACACATCGGACACGCTGCCGCGACCGGAAACCGGCGCGCAGCTGCGCGACACCCTGCTGGCAATGATCGGCAGCCCGCATCTGTGCAGCCGCTCCTTCATCACCGAGCAGTACGACCGCTACGTGCGCGGCAACACCGTGCTCGCCGAGCACGCCGACGCCGGAATGCTGCGGGTCGACGAGGTCACCGGCCGCGGCATCGCGATCTCAACCGACGCCTCCGGCCGCTACACCCAACTCGATCCCTACACCGGCGCGCAGCTCGCGCTGGCCGAGGCCTACCGTAACGTCGCGGTGACCGGCGCGACCCCGATCGCCGTCACCAACTGCCTGAACTTCGGATCCCCTGAAGACCCCGGCGTGATGTGGCAGTTCTCCGAAGCGGTCCGCGGTTTGGCCGATGGCTGTGTCGCTCTTGGCGTTCCGGTCACCGGCGGCAACGTCAGCTTCTACAACCAGACCGGTTCGACGGCCATTCTGCCCACCCCCGTCGTCGGTGTGCTCGGCGTGATCGACGACGTCCATCGCCGCATCCCCTCCGGGCTGGGCACGGAGCCGGGGGAGACCCTGCTGCTGCTCGGCGAAACCCGTGACGAGTTCGACGGTTCCATCTGGGCGCAGGTCACCGCCGACCACCTTGGCGGATTCCCGCCGCAGGTCGACTTCGCACGGGAACAGCTGCTCGCCGAGGTGCTGGCCGCCGCGTCCCGCGACGGGCTGGTGTCCGCCGCACACGACCTGTCCGAAGGTGGACTGATCCAGGCCGTCGTCGAGGCGGCGCTGGCGGGCGAAACCGGTTGCCGCATCATCATTCCCGAAGACCAGAATCCGTTCGTCGCGTTGTTCTCCGAATCCGCGGGCCGGGTGCTGGTCGCCGTCCCACGCACCGAGGAGAGCCGGTTCCGGTCCATGTGCGAGGCGCGCGGCCTGCCCGTGACGCGTATCGGCGTGGTGGATCAGGGAAGCGACGCCGTCGAAGTGCAGGACCAGTTCACGGTGTCGCTGGAGGAGTTGCGCAGCACGTCGGAAGGTGTGCTGCCCGGGTTATTCGGGTGAGTGTCCCCACCGAGGCCATCACCGGCGAGCACGTCGCCGCCACCCACGAACGCAAACACCGGCATCCGCTGCTGTCCTGGGCGTGGAGCCTGGTGCGACTCGACTTCGTCGGGGTGGCGTTCGGTGCGCTGTTCTTCTGCCTGTCGCTGACGCCGTCACTGCTGCCGCGCGACTGGCTATTTCAGGGCCTGATCGGCGGGCTGAACGCGGCCATCGGGTACGGCATCGGCGTGTTCATCGGGAAGATGGTGCGCCGCTTCGTGCTACGTCGTCGCGCCTGGTGGCCGCCGTCGAAGCGGATCCTCTACGCACTGAAGGCCGTCATTGTGTCGCTGTCGACGGCCGCCTGCCTGCTGATGCTGGTGCCCGCGGCGGCGTGGCAGCGGCGGGTCTCCGAAGAGATGGGCTTGGAGGGTCCGGAGACGCCGGGCTATCTGCGCACGCTGATCATCGCCGCGCTGGTCATGGCGGTCTGCGTGTCCGTGACGCGCCTGCTGATCGACATCATCAGGACGATGGCGCGGTACTTCATCCGGCGATGGCGCCTGCACGACGAGGTGGCGCTGTTCATCGGCACCGCGATCGTCGTCGTGTTGGTGATCACGCTGATCAACGGCGTTCTGGTGCGCGGCTTCCTGGCCGGCGCCAACCGGGTGTTCCAGCCGCAGAACACCACCACCAGGCCGGGCGTAACACAGCCGTTGGCGCCCGAAAGATCCGGCAGCCCAGCGTCATTCGCCCAGTGGGACACGCTTGGATATCAGGGCAGGAACTTCGTCGCGACCGGGCCGGACGCCGAGGAGCTCACCCGCATCAACGGCGTGCCCGCCAAGGAGCCGATCCGGGTGTACGCCGGGCTGCAGACCGCGGACACGCCCGAAGAACGCATGGCCGTGGTGCTGAGCGAACTCGAACGCACCGGCGCCTTCAACAGGAAGGTGTTGGTGATCATCCCGACGACGGGCACCGGATGGGTGAACCCGATCGCGGCGCGGGCGATCGAGTTGATGTACAACGGCGACACCGCGCTGGTGGCGTCGCAGTACTCCTATCTGCCCAGCTGGATTTCGTTCCTCGGCGACCGCGAAAAGTCGATGCACGCCGGTCGGCTGCTGATCAACTCGATCCACGAGCGGTGGGCGCGGCTGCCCGCCGACCGGCGGCCCAAGCTGATGCTGTACGGCGAGAGCCTGGGCTCGATGGCCGGGCAGGCCGCGTTTAACTGGCTGCCCGACATCTCGCGGATGGGCTTCGAGTCGGTGCTGTGGGTGGGGCCGCCGAACGCCAGCCCGCTGTGGAAAGCCATCACCGAGCGCCGCGATCCGGGGACGCCCGAGGTGGCGCCGCGCTACGACAACGGCCGCACCGTGCGGTTCACCCAGGCCAACAACAGCGAACAGATCGTTCGCGACACCGAAGCGCCGTGGCAGGGCACGCGGGTGCTGTTCATGCAACACGCATCCGACCCGATCGTCTGGTGGTCGGAGGATCTGCTGTTCACCCGCCCGGACTGGCTGCGCGAGCCGCCAGGCCTGGACCGAACGCCGACCATGCGGTGGTATCCCATCGTCACGTTCTGGCAGGTGGCCGCCGACATGACCAACGCCAGCTCGGTGCCCGGCGGGCACGGCCACAACTACGGCGAGTTCATCCTCGACGGCTGGGCCGCCGTCGCACCGCCCGACGGCTGGACGTCGGAGGACACCGAGCGCATCCGGCTCGCGCTGGAGAAGACGGCGGCCGAGGACGGACCCGAATACTAGTGCGCGCCAAACGATTTCGTGCCATAGCGCTGGCGGCGGCGTTGGTGCTGTGGAACGGGGTGATCGGGCCGCGGATCCCGCCGCGCGCCCACCCGCTGGTGCACGCGACGCTGGGCGCGGCGTTGGCGGCGGCCACCCGCGCTCCGCTGGGTCTTCGGCCGCCGCGGCTGTTGTCGGGGCTGCGGACGGGAGCGGCTGTCGCGGCACCGGTGCTCACCGGGGTGGCGGCGTCGACGCCGCTGACGCGGGTGCGTGCGGCGATGGCCGCCCGCGAATTGCCGCCGCACCAGGCCCGCTGGCTGCTGCTGGGCATCCCCGTCGGCACGGTGTGGTCGGAGGAGGCGGCGTTCCGCGGGGCGCTGGCCACCGTCGCCGCCGAGGCGTTCGGGCCGACGGGCGGGCGATTGTTGCAGTCGCTGGCGTTCGGCTTGTCGCACATCGCCGACGCCCGCGCCACCGGCGCGCCGGTGGTCGGCACCGTGCTCGGCACGGGCCTCGCGGGCTGGTTCTTCGCGGTATTGGCCGAGCGCAGCGGCAGCCTGGCCGCACCGATGCTGGCGCATTTAGCGATCAACGAGGCCGGCGCGCTGGCCGCGATCGGCGTGCAACGCAGGCCGCGCTAGTGGCGCGCGAGCCCCGCGCGTAGTTCTCCGCGAGACGGAAACCTCGCAGGCCTCCACTCGCACTTTTCCTGCCGGAATGCCGTTTCGCGGGCTAGGGGTTGATGGTGGCCTCGCCGATCTGGCGGCCCCACACGTAGTCGCTGACCAGCGGTGTGGCGATCTCGAAGTGGTTGTACGGCGCGATGCTGTAGCCGGTGTCCATCACCAGATACGGGAACGGCCACAGATCCTTGGTGACCTTCTGCCAGCAGCCTGGACGGCCCTCCGGCCCACCGCGCGCGTTCACCCGCGGCAGATTGTCGGGATAGATGAACGGATTGCCCGGCAGCAGCACGGTCCCGTACGACTTGAGCGCATAGCCGTTGTCACCGCCCAACACCTTCGCCAGCCGCGGGCCGACCTCGGCGTAGTTGCGGGTGGTGCAGAAGATCATGCCGCGGTACTCGTCGAGCAGCTTCGTCGTCGGCAGCAGATCCTCGGCCGCGCGCACAAAATAGGGGCCGCCGCGCTCGAAGCTCTCGGCGGCCGTGTCGCTGAACCCGATCGAGGCCATCAGCGCGCGGTCGATGTTGCCGCGCTGGTCGTTGAGGGCGGTCGCGGTGGTGACGGCGTTCTGCAGGCCGCCCCACAGGTCGGGCGAGGCGCCGGCGTAGACGTCGGCGAGGTCCGCCAGCGCCCGCAGATCCGTGCGGATCTGCGGCATCCGAGGCATCAGGTCGTCGATGATCGTGTTCGCGTTCATCAGCGAGTCGCCGAACCGCGCGCCCAGCCCGGTGAACGCCTCAGCGGTGGCGGTCAGCGTGGCGTTGAGCTTCACGGGGTCGACCTGCTCGGCGATCGACATCACCGTCTCGAACACCGTGTTGAACTCCGTGGTCACCGACGCCGCCTCGATCACATCGCCATTCGAAATACGTTGCGCACTAGGATTTTTCGGCGAGTTGAACGATACGTACTTGTTGCCGAACACGGTCGTCGCGTTGATGTCGGCTACGACGTTGGCCGGGATGAACCGAAGGTAGCGATCTTCGACGTTGAGCGTCAGCGCGGCTTTCGACGTGCCGTCGATGTCGACGTGGTGCACGCCGTCGACCTTGCCGATCTCCACGCCGTTGAACGTGACCTTCGAGCCGGGATCGACCACCAGCCCGGCCCGCGAAGACAGCACGGTCAGCTGTGTTTTCGAGGTGAGCTCGCCGCGGAACTGCAGATAGAGCAGGCTTGCCGCGACGGCCATCAGCACCACCGAGATCGCGCCGGCCACCTTGTAAGGGGGTTTATCGCGATCGACAAACACCTTGAGACACTAAAGTATGCCCGCTCGCCGCACCGCCGATCCGGTGAAGACTCGCGCCGCAGTCGTCGCGCTCGGCGAGTGGTTGCGCGACGAGAACCGGCCTGCGCCTGAGCGATCCGCGCTCGCAGAAGCGGTCCGACTGACCGCGCGCACTCTCGCCGCTGCCGCGCCTGGCGCCAGCGTCGAGGTGCGGGTGCCGCCGTTTGTTGCGGTGCAGTGCATTTCGGGGCCGCGGCACACCCGCGGCACGCCGCCCAACGTCGTCGAGACCGATCCGCGCACCTGGCTGCTGCTGGCGACGGGCCTGCTCGGCGTCGACGACGCCGCCGCCAGCGGCGCGCTGGCGCTCTCCGGCGCCCGCGCCCCCGAGATCGCCGGGGTGCTGCCCGTCGTGCCGCTGGGCGCGTGACGGACGCCACTTGCGGGAATCGCGGTCCAGGCAGCAAGCGTTTATCGATTCGCGACATCTGCCCTGCAATTCCGTGATCAAGCGCCGGTGACCGTAGACTGGCGTCGTCACCCATCGCCCCCTGGAGCAGCCATATCGTGACCGGCGACGAGACCGATACCGAACCAAGAGAAGAGTGCGGCGTATTCGGCGTCTGGGCGCCGGGTGAAGAGGTCGCCAAGCTGACGTATTACGGGCTCTACGCCCTGCAGCACCGCGGCCAGGAAGCCGCAGGTATCGCCGTCGCCGACGGCTCGCAGGTGCTGGTGTTCAAGGACTTGGGCCTGGTCAGCCAGGTTTTCGACGAGCAGACGCTGGCCGCCATGGAGGGCCACGTAGCGATCGGACACTGCCGCTACTCCACGACCGGTTCCACCACATGGGAGAACGCGCAGCCCGTGTTCCGCAACACGGCGGCGGGCACCGGCGTCGCGCTGGGACACAACGGCAACCTGGTCAACGCGACGGAATTGGCGACGCGGGCCCGCGAGGCCGGCCTGCTCAACACCCGCGGCACCAGCGCCGCCACCACCGACTCCGACATCCTGGGCGCGTTGCTGGCCCACGGCGCCGCCGACTCGTCGCTCGAGCAGGCGGCACTGGAGCTGCTGCCGACGGTGCGCGGCGCGTTCTGCCTGACCTTCATGGACGAGAACACGCTGTACGCCGCGCGTGACCCCTACAGTGTGCGGCCGCTGTCGCTGGGGCGTCTCGACCGCGGCTGGGTCGTCGCCTCCGAGACCGCCGCGCTGGACATCGTCGGCGCATCCTTCGTCCGCGACATCGAGCCGGGCGAGTTGCTGGCCATCGACGCCGACGGGGTGCGGTCCAGCCGGTTCGCCCCGCCCTCGCCGAAGGGCTGCGTCTTCGAATACGTCTACCTGGCCCGGCCGGACAGCACGATCGGCGGCCGATCGGTGCACAAGACCCGCGTCGACATCGGGCGCAGGCTCGCCCAGGAGCGGCCGGTCGACGCCGACCTGGTGATCGGCGTACCCGAGTCAGGCACCCCCGCCGCGGTGGGCTATGCGCAGGAGTCCGGCATCCCGTTCGGGCAGGGCCTGACCAAGAACGCCTACGTCGGGCGCACGTTCATCCAGCCGTCGCAGACCATTCGTCAGCTCGGCATCCGGCTCAAGCTCAACCCGCTGCGCGAGGTGATCCGCGGCAAGCGGCTCATCGTCGTCGACGACTCCATCGTGCGCGGCAACACCCAGCGGGCCCTGGTGCGGATGCTGCGTGAGGCCGGGGCCGTCGAGGTGCATGTGCGGATCGCGTCGCCGCCGGTGAAGTGGCCGTGCTTCTACGGCATCGACTTCGCCACCCCGGCCGAGTTGATCGCCAACGCCGTCGAAGACGAGGACGAGATGGTCGAGGCCGTCCGCCATGGCATCGGCGCCGACACCCTGGGCTACATCTCGCAGCAGGGAATGATCGCGGCCACCGAGCAGCCCGCGTCGCGGTTGTGCTCGGCATGCTTCGACGGCAAGTACCCGATCGAGTTGCCCGGCGAGACCGCGCTGGGCAAGAACGTCATCGAGCACATGCTGGCGACCGCGGCGCGCACCGGCATGCCCGTGCAGGCCGAGAACGACAACGCGTCGGCGCTGCGCCGACCCTAGACCGCGCGCACCCTAGGCCGCGCCGCGCGAATCCGATTCGGCCGAAACATTATTGACTTTTCTGCCTACTTTGGCCCAGTGCGGGTCGAACGGCAGCGGGCCGTTGCGTAAGGCCTCGTCGACTGCTTGCCGGTAACCAGTCAGCCCGCCGTCGGGCGGCGCGATGATCGTGTCGACGTCGTGGTCGCGAATCACCGCGTCGCATTCCAGCGACTCGACGAGCGGGCGGGCCAAGCCTTTCGGCATCGGCGTCACCAACCCCACCCACCAGCTGGCGATCGTCGGCGTCAGCCACGGCAGCACCACCATCCAGCGCCGTCGCAGCCCGGCCTGCTGCGCATAGACCTGCATCATGTCGCCGTAGGACAGCACGTCGGGACCGCCGATGTCCCACGCCCGCGACGACGGCACCTCGACGGTGGCCGCCGCCGTCAGGTAGTGCAGGGCGTCGCGGATCGCGATGGGTTGGATGCGGTTGTGCACCCACTTCGGTGTCGTCATCGCCGGCAGCCGGTTGGTGAGGTGGCGGATCATCTCGAACGAGGCCGACCCGGAGCCGACGACGACACCGGCCTGCAGCACGACGGTCTCGATGCCCGAGGCGAGCAGAATGTCGCCGACCTCCTTGCGAGAGCGCAGGTGCGGCGACAACTCGGCGCCCGGCGGATGCAGACCGCCCAGATACACGAACCGCCGCACGCCGGTGCGTTTGGCGGCCTCGACGACGTTTTGCGCCGAGCGGCGTTCCTCGGCGGCGAAGTCCGTCGCGCTGCCCATCGAATGCACGAGGTAGTAGACGACGTCGACGCCGTCGAACGCCGCGGTCAACGATTCGACGTCGCCCAGGTCGCCGCGGGCGACTTCGATGTCGGCGCGCCACGGTCGATCGTCGAGTTTGTCCGGGTTGCGCGCCAGCGCGCGCACCGACAGACCCGCGTCGAGCAGGCGTGGTGTCAGTCGACCCCCGATATAGCCGGTCGCGCCCGTCACCAGGCAGCGAGCAGTGCCGCCCACAGGATCCTCCTCGAGTTTTTGCCCCGCGGATGCGAAAGGCTCCACCGAGACATGACCGTTTCGGTGCCCGAGCAAACCCGGGACAGGATCGGTCAGAAAACGCACAGTCACCGGCGCATACCGCGTCATCGCCCCGACCGGTAGATTTGGTCGCGATGACCGATCGCGCCGCACAACACGGCATCTCATACGCATCGGCCGGGGTGGACATTGAAGCTGGTGACCGCGCCGTCGAACTGATCAAACCGCTGGCGGACAAGGCAACCAGGCCTGAGGTACGCGGCGGAATCGGCGGTTTCGCGGGGCTGTTCGAACTGCGCGGCGGCTACCGCGAGCCGGTGCTGGCGTCCTCCACCGACGGCGTCGGCACCAAGCTGGCGGTGGCCCAGGCGATGGACAAGCACGACACCGTCGGCATCGACCTGGTCGCGATGGTCGTCGACGATCTCGTGGTGTGCGGTGCGGAGCCGCTGTTCCTGCAGGACTACATCGCCGTCGGGCGCACCGTGCCGGAGCGGATCAGCCAGCTCGTCGAGGGCATCGCCAACGGCTGTGTGATGGCAGGCTGCGCGCTGCTCGGCGGCGAGACGGCCGAGCATCCCGGGCTGATGGCGCCCGACCACTACGACCTGTCCGCGACGGGGGTCGGCGTGGTGGAGGCCGACGACGTGCTCGGCCCGGACCGGGTCAAGCCCGGCGATGTGATCATCGGCATGGGCTCGACCGGGTTGCACTCCAACGGGTACTCGCTGGCGCGCAAGGTCCTGCTGGAGATCGACCGGATGAATCTGGCCGGCCATGTCGAGGAGTTCGGCAGGACGCTCGGCGAAGAGTTGCTCGAGCCCACCCGGATCTACGCCAAGGACTGCCTAGCGCTTGCCGCCGAGACGCAGGTGCGCACGTTCTGCCACGTCACTGGGGGCGGGCTGGCCGGAAACCTGGAGCGGGTTATCCCGCACGGGCTGGTCGCCGAGGTCGATCGCGGCACGTGGACGCCCGCTCCGGTGTTCGGCATGATCGCCCAGCGCGGCCGCATCGACCGGGCCGAAATGGAGAAGACGTTCAACATGGGCGTCGGCATGATCGCCGTCGTCGCCCCCGAGGACACCGATCGCGCGCTGGCCATCCTCACCGCGCGGCACCTGGACTGCTGGATTTTGGGCACCGTGAAAAAGGGGAGCAAGGATGGCGCTCGCGCCCACCTGGTGGGGCAGCACCCGCGCTTCTGACGGTACGCGCCGCCTAAAGACCGAGAGAAGACCCGAGCTAGCGCCGCCAGTCGTCCTCGTCGACCCAGTCGGCGCCGTTCAGATCGTCGTCGGTGTCACTGTTGCTCGACCCGGACAGCTCACGCTGAAGCCGCTCGAAATCAGTCTGCGGTGAGCTGTATTTGAGCTCACGAGCAACCTTGGTCTGCTTTGCCTTTGCCCGGCCGCGGCCCATGGGGGGACCCCCTCGCGCAATAACGGAGCGGCCTTCATAACAGGCGGCTCCGATCTGAGTGTCTTTATTGTCCTGCCAACACTTTACCGTGCCCGGCTCGGCTCCGCTGGCAGCCCCTAGGCTCCCACGCATCGTCTCAGCGTGCGCCGCCGCGCAGCCGCTCGACCGCCAGCCGGCCCGCGCCGACCGTGTCGAGGGCGGGCACCGTGTCGGCGTCGATCACGGCGGTGCTCTCGACGTCGCCGCCCGTTGTCAACGCGGTGTCGGCGGGCAGCCCGCGCTTGAGCAGAGCGAGGGCGACGGGCCCGAGGTCGACGTGGTCGACGACGGTGCCGAGACGGCCGACGACGCGGCCTCCGGCCAGCACGGGATCGCCTGCCGCGGGCCGATCGGTCGAGCCGTCGAGGTGCAGCATCACCAGCATTCGGGGCGGTTTTCCCAGGTTATGGACCCGCGCGACGGTCTCCTGGCCGCGGTAGCAGCCCTTGTCGAGGTGCACCGCGGTGCCGATCCACCCGACCTCGTGCGGAATGGTCCGCTCGTCGGTGTCGACGCCCAGCCGCGGCCGCAGCGCGGCCACCCGCAGTGCTTCATAGGTCCATACCCCTGCCCTCCGCACACCTGCCGCCGTCAGCTTCTCGAGCCAGTCGGCGGCCTTGGCGCGCGGCACGACGAGGTCCAGTTCCAAGCCGGGCCCGCCGAGCCGGCGGACGAAACCGCCGTCCGGCAGGGCCACCGCGGTGTTTTCAGCCGGTAGCGAATCGACGCTGAGCGCGGCCCGCACGGGCGCGCTGTCGAGCGCCGGGCCCAGCAGCGACACGACGGCCATGTCCGCCGGTTCGATCGTGACGTCGGCCCAGAACACCATCTTGCGCAGGTAGGCCAGCAACGGCTCGCCGCGCCACGGCTCGGTGTCGAGGTAGGTGCGTTCGCCGAGTTCGGTCTGGATCCAGTGATCCTCGACGCGGCCCTGCCCGTCCAGGCTGAGGTTCTGCGTCACGGCTCCGTCGGGCAGCTCGCTGACGTGCTGGCTGGAGATGTTGTGCAGCCAACTCTTGCGCTCGCTGCCGGTCAGCACGAGCACCGCCCGATGCGATCGGTCGATGACGACGGCCTCGGTCAGCGCGGCCCGCTGCTCGCCGAGCGGATCGCCGTAGTGCCATGCGACGCCGGCGTCGGGCCCCGATTCGGGCGCGGGAACTGCTGACATGGCTCCAATCGTACGGCGCTACACTGTTGGCCCATGGCGGGCGGACCGGGCGTAGTGGTCACGCTCGACGGGCAGTTGCACGACCCGCAGACCCCTCTGCTGCATGTCGACGACCTGGCCGTCGTGCGCGGTGACGGGATCTTCGAGTCGCTGCTGGTGCGGGACGGGCGGCCATGCCTGCTGGAGGCGCACCTCGCCAGGTTGACGCACTCGGCGCGGCTGATGGACCTGCCCGAGCCGGACCTGGCGCGCTGGCGTGCGGCAGCCGCTACGGCGGCGGCACGCTGGACCGAGGCCGGCGGCGGGGAAGGCGTGATGCGGCTGATCTACAGCCGCGGCCGGGAGAGCGGGTCGGAGCCGACAGCGTTCGTGATGGTCGGTGCCGTGCCCAGCCGGGTCGCCGCCGCCCGCACTCGCGGGGTCGCGGCGCTGACGCTCGCGCGTCACCTGCCTGCCGACGGCGCGACGGATATGCCGTGGCTGTTGGCCGGCGCGAAGACGCTGTCGTACGCGGTGAACATGGCCGCGCTGCGGCACGCCGAACGGCACGGCGCAGGCGATGTGATCTTCATCAGCTCCGAGGGCCACGTGTTGGAAGGGCCACGCTCGACGGTGGTGATCGCCACCGAGATCGACGGCAGGCTCGGGCTGCTCACGCCTCCGCCGTGGTATCCGATCCTGCGCGGCACCACACAGCAGGCGCTGTTCGAGGTGGCGCGCAACAAGGGCTACGACTGCGACTACCGCGCGCTCAAGCCCGCTGATCTGTTTGCCGCACAAGGAGTTTGGCTGGTGTCGAGCATCACACTCGCCGCCCGCGTGCACACCCTCGACGGAAGGCTTCTGCCGCCGTCTCCGATCGCCGCAGAACTGGCCGAACTCGTCGACGCCGCTATCGTCAGCGATCGCTGAGCGCGCAACGCCCGAAAATCGCTTGTCGCACTAAGCATGCGCGAGTACGGTCAGCCGTACACAGGGAAGGAGGTGGTCCGACAAATTGATTGACTTATGGACATGTGAGGTGGCTGCGAGCTAGCAGCGCCGGGGAGTCACCTGCGCGCGCTGGCGAATTCCCCGCAGTCACCCGGCCCCCGAGCCCCTCGGTTTTGTCCGACCAGGATCAGCGGCTCGGGGGCCGCTCCATATCTACGCCCGATTTCTGCACCCCAGATTTGCGCCCGTGGTGGCGTTCCTGGCCCCTGGTGCGCGATGATGCGGCTCGTGCCCTCACTGCGGCGGATCGTCCCGGTGCTGGCTGCCTTCCTGGTCGGCTGCGCACCGGCGGCCGAGTCCGCGCAGACGGATCTGTCGCAATGCAATCCGGACAAGCTCGACACCCTGTACAAGGGCGTCTTCACCTTCGGCACCGACCAACCCGTCTATCCCCCGTGGTACATGGGCGACAATCCGGAGAACGGTGAGGGATTCGAATCCGCCGTCGCCTACGCCGTCGCACGCAAACTGGGCTACCAGCGTGAGGACGTGCGTTGGGTGCGGGTGCCGTTCAACGCGGCGCTCGAGCCCGGCCGGAAGGAGTTCGACGCCGGCATTGCGGAGTTCTCCATCACCGACCAGCGCAAGGCCGCCGTTGACTTCTCGTCGCCGTATCTGGACGTCACGCAGGCCGTCGTCACGGTCAAGTCCTCCCGCGCGGCCAACGCCAGGACCATCGACGCGCTCAAGCCGCTGCGGATCGGCGTTCAGGTCGGCAGCACCAGCTACACCGCGGCGACGTCGATCGACGGCCTCGACCCGGTGGCGGTCTACAACACCAACGGCGACGCGAAACTGGCGCTCAACACCGGCGAGATCGATGCGCTGGTCGCCGATCTGCCGACCGCGTTCTCCGTCGCCAACGAACTGTCCGACGGCCTCATGTTGGGCCAATTGCCAAATGTGGCAGAGGATGTCGAGCAGTTCGGACTGGTGCTTGCCAAGGGCAGCACGCTGACGCCGTGCGTCACGGCCGCCGTGGACTCGCTACGCGACGACGGCACTCTAGCGGCGCTGCAGAAGACCTGGCTTGCGGAAGCGGGTAAGGCGCCCGCCCTGGGTTAGCCCGCTGCCGGGCTGCCCGGCTGTTGATCAGCCCGCCGAGGGGCCGGGCGCCAGCGATGCGCAGGCCTTGGTGGCCTTGTGCCACGCCTCCTGGTCGGTGCCGGGAGGCGGGCCCGCGACGGGTCCTGGCGGAGCCGAAACACCGTGCTCTTGAAGGCAATTCGCGTAGGTGCCGTGCCCGTTGGGCGCCTGCGGCGTCGACGACTCCTCCGGCGTGGTGTCGTTCGACGAACAGCCCGCAGCGATCGTCGCCGCGGCCACGACCGCGGCCAGTCGAAGCATGCGCATCAGCCGACGAACCTCGCCAGCCGCGCCGAAAGATGTGGAACCAGCCCGCCGTCGGCGTCGACCCGCTCCTCCACGTAGGCCAAGTCGCCCCCTTCGACGATGCCGTACAACCGTTTCGCGCCGCCGACGAGCATCCCGGACCTGCTGCGCGCCAGCGCATCGGTGACGAGTTCCCACGAGGTCTGGTTGCGCGGCCTGCCGTAGAACAGTTCGACGTAGCCCGCGGAGTGGGCGAGCATCAGTTCGATCGCCTGCGATTCGGTCGGATCGTTCGGGTCGTTGACGAAGCGCCAGTACCCCGACTCCCGCAGCCCCGGCCTCTCGTATTCGCCGGTCTCGGTGAGCCGCCACGAGCGGGACTCCCAGATCAGGTAGTCGCCGCCGTCGTGGGACACCACGATCTGCTGGCCGAACCGGTAATCGCCGTCGGCTCCGCGACCTTCGCCTTCGCCGCGCCACACGCCGACCAACGGCAGCAGCGCGAGCAGCGACTCGTTCAACTCGGCGCCCTCGCGCAGGTTCGCTGTGTCGGCGGGCGCAGGCAGATCGTCGAAGACGGGGATGTTGCGGACGGCCGTCACCTTGGCGCGCTCGGCCGCCGCGGCTACCGCCCGGTCGCCTGAAGTACCGGCGACGGGTCCTTGCTCATCGGTCACGATTCGTCGGTGATGAGTCGATACAGCGCGTACAGCGCGAACCAGGTGATGAGCACGACGGTCGCGACAAGCAGGATTTCGTAGAACAACACCACGGTCGCGAGTCTAGTCCGCGACCGGGTGTTGCTCCCTATCCGCCTGAACCGCTATCACGCGACCTTGACGTCGACCTCGTGAATGCCCGCGCCCGACGGTGCCACGCTGACGTCGCCGTTGCCGACCGGCGACAGCGCACGCACGGTCCACGTGCCGGGGGCGGCGAAGAAGCGGAAGTCGCCGGTGGCCGAAGCGACCACCTCGGCGGTGAACTCGTCAGAGGCGTCGAGCAGGCGCACGAACGCCCCGCCGACACTCTGACCGGAACCGTCGACGACGCGTCCGGTGATCACCGTCTCCTTCTCGAGATCGACGCCGGCGGGCAGCGTCTGTCCTTGCTTGGGTGCAGAGCACATATCAATTTCCCAACTCGATCGGGGCCCCCACCAGGGAGCCGTATTCCGTCCAACTGCCGTCGTAGTTCTTGACGTTCTGATGTCCGAGGATCTCCTTCAGCACGAACCAGGTGTGCGACGAGCGCTCCCCGATGCGGCAGTACGCGATGGTCTCCTTCTCGCCGTCCAGGCCGGCCTCGGCGTACAACTTGGCCAGTTCCTCGTCGGACTTGAAGGTCCCGTCCTCGTTGGCCGCCTTGCTCCACGGAACGTTGATCGCGCCGGGGATATGCCCGGGCCGCTGGCTCTGCTCCTGCGGCAGGTGCGCGGGGGCGAGGATCTTGCCGGAGAACTCGTCGGGCGAGCGCACGTCGACGAGGTTCTTGGTGCCGATCGCGGCGATGACCTCGTCGCGGAACGCCCGGATGCTGTTGTCGGGCTGCTTGGCGGTGTAGCTGGTCGCGGGCCGGTTCACCGGGTCCTTCGACAGCGGACGGCCGTCGAGCTCCCACTTCTTGCGGCCGCCGTCGAGCAGCTTGACGTTCTCGTGGCCGTAGAGCTTGAAGTACCAGTACGCGTAGGCGGCGAACCAGTTGTTGTTGCCGCCGTAGAGGATCACGGTGTCGTCATTGCTGATGCCGCGATCGGAGAGCAGCTTCGAAAACTGCTGCGCGTCAACGAAATCGCGCTTCACCGGATCCTGCAGGTCGGTCTTCCAGTCCAGCTTGACGGCGCCGGGGATGTGGCCGAGATCGTAGGCCGAGGTGTCCTCGTCGACCTCGACGAAGACGGTGTTCGGCGCATCGAGATTGCTCTCGGCCCAGTCAGCCGTGACCAGGACATCGGAGCGAGCCATGAACGAATTCCTTTCAGTTGCTTGCTGTTTCAGACTTACGCGGGGGTGGGGGAGCGGCGCAGGCGCGCCACCAGCGGGTAGAGCTGACAGCCAAGGCAGACGGCGAACGCGGCGTTGAGGAACGTCGCCACCAACGCCAACGCCGTGGCGGTCAGGCCCAGTGCGGTAAGGCCGATTGCGAATCCAACCGCAGCGGCGACGGCGAAGACCAGCCCGACCAGCTGCGCGAATTTCAGCGGCGGCACCGGCTCCTTTTCGCGCACCGGGCCCAGCCGCGGTGCGACGAGCTTGGCGAAGAGCAGCCCGTACGGGTGCCTGCGCGGCCCGCCGTAGGCGCCGATCGCGAACACCACGGCCTGCAGCCCGAGGATCACCGCGGCCGCGGCGGGGCTGACGCTGGACGCCAACAAGGCGACGATGAGCACCGCCGTGGTCACCCATGCGGCGAAGCGCGGTCCGCGAACGTCGACCTGATCGACCCGCACGGCGGCCTCGCCTGGCCGTCCCAGTTGCGATGTCATGTCTGGAAGTCACACTCCTGTTGCATTGGATAGGGCTGGTTGCGAGCAGGCCACACGGGGGCTGCTCCGAGCGAGCGCGCGGACTGCGCAGCTGCGCTCAGCAGCTACAACAACAACAGCAAGAGCCCGCGACGCGGCACAGATCGACTGCGCGACGCTTGGTGAGCATCACCTCGAGGCGGGCGGACACGCCGGACAGCTTACCCAATGACACGGGCATCAAGCCAACAGCGGTGTCAGCGCCGACCGCAGGTCAGCGGCGGTTGGGACGCCGTTGACGCGATAGCGCTGCCGGCCATCGGCGTCGAAGATGAACGTCGTCGGCAACGACAACACCGAAAGACGCCGGGCCGCGTCAGGATTGGCGTCCATGTCGATCTCCACGTGCGCCACCGCGGGCAGTTCGGCGCACACCTGCTCGACCACCCGGCGCAGCCCTTCGCACGGCCCGCACCACTGTGCGCCGAAATGCACAACCGTCGGCCCGGTGCGCGACAGCCCCAGGTCGGAAGTGTCGATCGGCTTCTGGTCGGACTGTGGAGTCGGGCTGACCAGGCCCGCGCGCAGGGCGAGCAGCCGGTTGATCACATACGCGATTCCCAGCGCAGCGATCAGCACGACGACGACGATGGCCAGCTCGGGGCTCATGACTGATTGAACTCGTCCAGCGTGATGGTTACTCCCTCGGCGATGCCCTCGATGATGACATCCGAACCGCGAACCCCTTCGCTGGTCGGAGCGATGCCGAACGGCAACTTCTGGCCGGGCAGCGCCGTTCTGAAGGCATCGAGCACGGCGTCGTTCTTGTCCTCGGGCACCGGCTCGTCGGCGGTGCCTGCGCCGGTCAGCACACCCGTCGGGGTGAACACCAGCGTGGTCTTGTCCGGGCCGACGACCGACAGATCCACCGAGACACTCACCCTCTTGTCGAATCCGGCCGCCTTGGGGGTGCCGGTGAACACCAAGCCCGTGTTTCCCGAGATGCCCGATTCGGTGGTGCCGCCGGTGGGGTCGTTGGTCTCCTTCGGCGGCGCCTCCACCAGCAGGTCAGCTATGCCCATGTAGCGCCCGACATGGGTGGAGTCGATGATGATGCGGCTTTCCACCTTGCCCACCGACAGCTCGGTGTCGCCGTTGATCAGCCACGACTGCGCCGGCACGCCGACCTGATACAGCGTGGCCTCATACGACACCTTCCCGGCAATCGGGTGGTCGACGCCGTTGGCGCGGATCTCGATCTGCTTGAAGCGCCGGTCGCGGGCCTGGTTACCGAAGGGGAATCCGATGATGCCGACATACGGGTCGAAGGTCAGCCGCGCCTCGCTGCGGATGGCCCTGGCCAGGCGATATTCGGCGTAGATGGCGGCGCCGAAGTCGACGCCGACCGCCGCGACCACCAGCACGGCGACGGCCGAAACCACCCCGATCAGCAGCTTGCGCACCCGCACATTCTTCCCCACCAGACCCAGCCACCCCGCTCGGCGCGGCTAAAGCCCTGATGACGGGTTATCGTTGATGCACCGGTAACGCCCAGATGTCGGTGACGAATCTGGAAGGTATCCGAAACAGACAGCGCTGTCCGTTCGAAATCTGTGCCCGGCACGCTGGAGGGCCCCTTGGATCTACTGCTACTGACCGCAGACCCGCACCCGGAGTCGGTGCTGCCCTCACTGTCGCTACTGGCCCACACCGTTCGCACGGCGCCGACCGAGGTGTCGTCGCTGCTGGAGGCGGGCAGCGCGGACGTCGCGATCGTCGATGCGCGCACGGATCTGGCCGCCGCGCGCGGACTGTGCCGGCTGCTCGGCTCGACCGGCACGTCGGTGCCCGTGGTCGCCGTGGTCAACGAGGGTGGACTGGTCGCCGTGAACGTTGAGTGGGGGCTCGACGAGATCCTGCTGCCAAGCACCGGCCCAGCCGAGATCGACGCCCGGCTGCGGCTGCTGGTGGGCCGCCGCGGTGGCTCGGCGAACCAGGAGAACGCGGGCAAGGTCACCCTCGGTGAACTCGTCATCGACGAGGGCACCTACACCGCCCGGCTGCGTGGCAGGCCGCTCGACCTCACCTACAAGGAGTTCGAGCTGCTGAAGTACCTCGCAGAGCACGCGGGCCGGGTGTTCACCAGGGCACAGCTACTGCAGGAGGTGTGGGGCTACGACTTCTTCGGCGGCACCCGCACGGTCGACGTCCACGTCCGGCGGTTGCGGGCCAAGCTCGGCACCGAATACGAGTCGCTGATCGGCACGGTGCGCAACGTCGGGTACAAGGCGGTGCGGCCCGCGCGCGGACGCACCCCGTCCGAGCCGTCCGAGACGCCAGACGACGTCGACGACGGTGACATCTACGACGCGTCCATCGGCTTGTCCGAAGAGCTGGTGGACCCGCTGCGCAGTCAGTGACCGAACCGTCCGGCGCCGACCACGCCCGCCCCGAAATCCATTGGCGTGCTGAGCTTTCCGACGAGGAACAACGCGTAATCCGCACCATGATCGCCGAGGCGAAGAAGGCCGACGGCGTCGCACCCGTCGGTGACCAGGGACTGCGCGAACTGGGCCACGACCGCACCAGGCATCTGCTGGCCACCGACGGCCAGACGATCGTGGGCTACCTCAACCTCGCGCCCGCCGCCGACGACAACCCGCCGATGGCCGAACTCGTCGTCCATCCGCAGTGGCGCCGACGCGGGGTCGGCTCGGCGATGGCACGCACGGCGCTGGCCGAGGGCGGGCCTGACACCCGCATCTGGGCGCACGGCAATCTGGAACCCGCCCAGCAGATGGCTCAGGCCATCGGCCTGCGGCCGGCGCGCGAACTGCTGCAGATGCGCCGCCCCCTGACCGACCTGCCCCCGCTGACACCGCCGCACGGGGTGCGGATCGACACCTACCGCGGCGAGGACGACGACGCCGAACTGCTGCGGGTGAACAACGCCGCGTTCGCCTGGCACCCGGAGCAGGGCGGCTGGACCGCCGCCGACCTCGCGGAGCGGCGCGCCGAGCCGTGGTTCGACCCCGACGGGCTGTTTCTTGCCTTCGACGAGGACAGCGGCGCGTTACTGGGTTTTCACTGGACCAAGGTGCACAACGACGACCTCGGCGAGGTGTACGTCGTCGGCGTCGACCCGGGCGCGCAGGGCCGCGGCATCGGCGCCACCCTGACGCTGGTCGGCCTGCACCATCTCGCCGAGCGGTTGGCGGCCAGTTCCGAGCCGACGGTGATGCTCTACGTCGAGGCCGACAACGTGGCGGCGGTGAACACATACCGGCGCCTGGGCTTCGAGGTGTACAGCGTCGATGTGGCCTACGAGGCGTCAGCTGCAAATTAGCTGTACGTGTTCACCCCTCGTTCACGTCCCATCCGCCGTTCGTCCATCGTGGCCGCATACGTTGCCGGGAGTCGCAAGCGTGCAGGAGTCCTGAAGGGAAATTCGACCAAGTGAAGCTCAACGGCATCGGCAAGGCGTTGTCTACGACGCTGTCCGCATCGGCGCTCATCGCCCTGACGCTCTCGGCGTGCGGCAGCGACAACAACGCGCCGACCACCGGCGCGTCGGGCACCGGCACCGCGTCGTCGTCCGCCGACTGCGGCGGCAAGAATTCGGTGACCGCCGAGGGTTCGACGGCCCAGCAGAACGCGATCGCGGAGTTCAACAGGGCCTGGGGGCAGGTGTGCCCCGGCAAGAACCTGTCCTACAACCCGACGGGCTCCGGCGCCGGCCGCGAGCAGTTCATCGCCAGGCAGGTCGACTTCGCCGGCTCCGACTCCCCGCTCAAGGACGACCAGGTCAAGCAGGCCGCCGACCGCTGCGGCGGCAACCCCGCATGGAACCTGCCGCTGGTGTTCGGGCCGGTGGCGATGGCCTACAACCTCGACGGTGTCGACAAGCTCGTGGTCACCGGTGACGTGCTGGCCAAGATCTTCACCGGGCAGATCAAGAAGTGGAACGACCCGGCGATCGCGGCGCTGAACACCGGCGCGACCCTGCCGGACATCGACATCAAGCCGATCTACCGCTCCGACTCGTCGGGCACCACCGACAACTTCCAGAAGTATCTGACCGCCGCAGCGCCCCAGACGTGGACGAAGGGTTCGGGCAGCGAGTTCCAGGGCGGCGCCGGTGAGGGCGCGCAGAAGTCGGCAGGCGTGGTGCAGGCCGTGCAGTCCACGCCGGGCGCGATCGGCTACGTGGAGAAGGGCTTCGCCGAGCAGGGCGGTGTGCCGTTCGCCCAAATCGACAGCGGCGCAGGCCCCGTGGAGCTGACCGACGAGTCGGCGAAGAAGGCGATCGACGCGGCGAAGTTCTCCGCCGAGGGCAACGACCTGACGCTGGACCTGGATTCGCTGTATGGCACCAAGGAGCCCGGCGCCTATCCGTTGGTGTTGGCCACCTACGAGATCGTCTGCTCGAAGGGCTACGACCCCGACACCGCCGCCGCGGTCAAGTCGTTTCTGACCGTCGCGGCCAACGAGGGCCAGGCCAATCTGTCGGCGGCGGGCTATGTGCCGCTGCCCGACGCGTTCAAACAGCGTCTCGAGAGATCGATCGAAGCCATCGACGCGATCGCGTAGTCACTGGCGGATGAGCGGGAATGCGGTGAGGATGGGTGCCGAAACCGATGACCGATAGGCTCGATGTGACGGAAGCTAGCGGGCTACCTGATCCGACGGAAGCGGGATCGGGCGAGGCGATCGCTTCGCCGCATCCCGCGCCGACGCCCATCTCCACCAATCCCTCGAAAGGCGCCAAGGTTCGCCTGGCCGACCGCATCTTCCGCGGTCTGGCCGAGGGGTCCGGTGTTCTCATCGTCGTCATCATCGCGGCGATCGGGGCGTTCCTGCTGTGGCGGGCCATCCCGGCGCTGGCGCGCAACGAGGAGAACTTCTTTCTCTACAGCGGCAATTGGGTCACCACCGACACCTCGGCGATGCACTTCGGCATCCTCGACATGCTGCAGGTCACGGTATACGTGTCGGTGTTCGCGCTCGTGCTGGCGATGCCGGTGGCGCTGGGCATCGCGATCTTTTTGACCCAGTACGCGCCGCGGCGGTTGGCAGGCCCGCTGGCGTACACGGTCGACCTGCTGGCCGCCGTGCCGTCGATCATCTACGGCGTGTGGGGGCTCTATGTCCTTGCGCCGGTGCTCAAACCGGTCGCCGAGTGGTTGAACCAGAACCTGGGCTGGATCTTTCTTTTCAAGACCGGTAATGCATCGGTGGCCGGCGGTGGAACCATCTTCACCGCCGGAATTGTGTTGGCGGTGATGATCTTGCCGATCATCACGGCGGTCACCCGTGAGGTGTTCGTGCAGACGCCGCGCGGCCAGATCGAGGCGGCGCTGGCGCTCGGCGCGACGCGGTGGGAGGTCGTCAAGACGACGGTGCTGCCGTTCGGAATGTCCGGTTACATCAGCGGTGCCATGCTCGGCCTCGGCCGCGCACTCGGCGAAACCGTTGCGCTGCTGATCATCCTGCGCGGCACGCAGCAGGCGTTCGGTTGGTCGCTGTTCGACGCCGGCTACACCTTCGCCAGCAAGATCGCCGCTGCCGCTTCGGAATTCAATGACCAATACAAGGCGGGGGCTTACATCGCCGCCGGCCTGGTGTTGTTCATCCTGACGTTCATCGTGAACTCGCTGGCGCGTGCCGCTGTCGCGGGAAGGAGCAAGTCATGACGGCCACATTGGACCGTCCTGTCAAGGCGCCGACCTTTCAGAAGCTCAGCCTGCGGCGCAGGGTCCTCGACAACGTCGCAACGGTTTTGGTGACGCTGTCGGTGCTGATCGCGTTGATTCCCTTGCTGTGGGTGCTCTACACCGTGGTGACCAAGGGCATCGGCGTCGTCACATCGGTCACCTGGTGGTGGAATTCGCAGGCCGGTATGACGGCGTTTCAGCCCGGCGGCGGCGCTTATCACGCCATTGTCGGAACCCTGCTGCAGGGCTTGGTGTGCGCGCTCATCTCGATTCCGATCGGCGTGTTCGTCGGCATCTTCCTGGTGGAGTACGGCGGTGGAACGAAGCTCGGCAAGCTGACCACCTTCATGGTCGACATCCTCACCGGGGTGCCATCGATCGTCGCGGCGCTGTTCATCTACGCGCTGTGGGTCGCGACCCTTGGCTTCCAGCGCTCGGGCTTCGCGGTGTCACTTGCGTTGGTGCTGTTGATGATTCCGGTGATCGTACGCTCCACCGAGGAGATGCTGCGGATCGTGCCGATGGATCTGCGCGAGGCCAGCTACGCGCTGGGCGTGACGAAGTGGCGGACGATCGTGTCGATTGTCATTCCCACGGCGCTGTCGGGCATCGTCACCGGCATTCTGCTGGCGCTGGCCCGCGTGATGGGGGAGACGGCGCCGCTGCTGATCCTGGTCGGATACGCCCAGGCGATCAACTTCGACATGTTCCACGGATTCATGGGGTCGTTGCCGGGCATGATGTACGACCAGACCTCGGCGGGTGCCGGCGCCAATCCCGTTCCGACAGACCGGCTCTGGGGTGCCGCATTCACCCTCATCGTGCTGATCGCGCTGCTCAATGTGGGCGCGCGGTTCCTCGCCAAGTTCTTTGCCCCCAAAAAGGCCTAGGAGACCACCGCAATGGCCAAGCGCCTCGACCTCAAAGACGTCAACATCTACTACGGGTCGTTCCACGCCGTGGCGGACGTCTCGATGGCGATCCCACCGCGAAGCGTTACGGCGTTCATCGGTCCGTCTGGTTGTGGCAAGTCGACCGTGCTGCGCACGCTGAACCGCATGCATGAAGTCATCCCCGGCGCGCGCGTCGAGGGCTCGGTCCTGCTCGACGGCGAGGACGTCTACGGCCCCGGAGTGGACCCGGTCGGCGTGCGCAAGACCATCGGCATGGTCTTCCAACGGCCGAACCCGTTTCCCACCATGTCGATTCGCGACAATGTGGTGGCCGGACTCAAGCTGCAGGGCGTGCGCAACAAGAAGGTCCTCGACGAGGTGGCGGAGCGCTCGCTGCGGGGCGCCAACCTGTGGAACGAGGTCAAGGACCGGCTGGACAAACCCGGCGGCGGGCTGTCGGGTGGCCAGCAGCAGCGTCTCTGCATCGCCCGCGCCATCGCGGTTCAGCCCGATGTGCTGCTGATGGACGAACCGTGTTCGGCGCTGGACCCGATCTCGACCCTGGCGATCGAAGACCTGATCGCCGAGCTGAAGCAGGACTACACGATCGTCATCGTCACGCACAACATGCAGCAGGCCGCGCGTGTGAGCGACCAGACCGCGTTCTTCAACCTCGAGGCGACGGGCAAGCCGGGCAGGCTCATCGAGATGGACGACACCGAGAAGATCTTCTCCAACCCGACGAAAAAGGCGACAGAGGACTACATTTCCGGCCGCTTCGGCTGAACCCGCGTCGGCTCAGGGGACGAGCACCAGCCGCGTGCCGGACTTCTCGCCGGCCGTCCACGCCTGCTCCACCTCGGCAAGGGGCCGCGTCGCCGTGCGCAGCTGCAGCTTGCCTGCCGCCGCCATGTCGAACAGCCGCGGCAGCGCTTCGGCACGCACGCGTGCCATCACATCGGGCGGCATGTTGCCCAGACCCACGCCCGACAGCTGAATCGCGGTGGCGCGCAGCAAGCTTGACGGCAGGGTGATGTTCGTACCTGCCATCGACCCGATCTCGATGTATCGCGTCAGGTGGTAAGCCTCCGCCTGGCTCGAGCCCAGTGTCTCCAGCACGGTTTCGGCGGGTTTGCCCCACAGGTAGTCGAGGACCGCATCGAATGGCTTCTCGGCGTGCATCGCGCCGAGCGTGGCAGTGAAGTCGTCGTCGCCGAGGGTAATCGTGGCGTCGGCGCCGACAGTGCGCAGCCACTGAAGCCGCGCGACGTCGCGGCCCACCGCGACCACCCGTCCCGCCCCGAACTCCGACTTGGCCAGCTGCACCGCGACCGATCCGGTCACCCCGGTCGCGCCGAGCACCAGGACGTGGTCACCCGGTTTCACCGCGGCCGCGTATTCGAGCGACGTCCATGCCGAGATGCCGGGGTTGGGCACGGCCGCAGCGGTGACCGAGTCGACACCCTCGGGGACCTCCACCACAGCGTTCGGGTTGACGAGGGTGCGATCGGCCATCGTGCCGTACCGGGCCACTGCGCTGGTGTAGACCCGGCGGCCGTCGTCGAGGCGCGCGACGCCGTCGAACCCCGGGACGGCGGGCAGCTGTAAGTCCTTGCTGGCGTAGTGTGTTCCCGACACGATCCCGCGCGTCAGGTTGGTCAGAGCCGCTGCTTCAACGGTGGCGACGACGTCTCCGTTGCGTGGATCCGGGTCGGGGAAGTCGGTGTAGCGGGGGACGGCGCCCCATTCGTCGACGACGGCTGCCTTCATGCGGCTCCTTCGAGCTCAGACTATTGTTTCCATGGAAACAATCTAGACAGGCTTGCAGCGGATGACAAGATGGTTTCCGTGAAAACTAAATCGGCGTTGATATCGGACATCACCGAGCTGATCGGCGCCGTGGGCGACAAGTTCAGCGCCGACGAGAGCGACGCCGAGCGGGACTACATCGCGCAGCGCTGCCCGCGACGGCTGGAACCCGTTGTGCGCACGCTGCCGAAATTGTCCGTGCATCTTCTAGCCGGCATCGCCGAGGGGCCCATCAGCCTCGTCGGCCTCGCGTCGAGGTCGGGACAGCTGAAGGGCACGGTGTCCAAACACGTGCGGCGACTAGTCGATGCGGGCCTGGTGGTGCGCTCGCCGGTTCCGGGGAATCGCAAGGAGATCGAGTTGCGCCTGACGTCCGACGGTGAACTGGTCGCCGAGGTGCACCGTCAAATGCACGAGGAGATTGCCGCAGGCCTTCGTGACTTCCTGTCGCGTTACACCAACGCCGAGTTGGCGGTGCTGACCGAGGTGCTGGCCGATCTGATGACGGCGCGCAAGGTCGGCGTCCGGCTCACCCCGGGTGATTAGCGTGCCGGTAGCTGTTCGTCGTCGGGGAACTTGCCGGTGGCCTGGAAGATGACGCGGCGGGCCACCTCGACGGCGTGGTCGGCGAAGCGTTCGTAGAAGCGGCTCAGCAGCGTCACATCGACAGCCGCGGTGACACCGTGCTTCCACTCCTTGTCCATCAACACGCTGAACAGGTGCCGGTGCAGGTCGTCCATCGCGTCGTCTTCCTCATGGATACGCGCCGCCTTCTCGGGATCGCGGGTCAGCAGCACCTCCTGGGCGCTGTTGCCCAATTCGACTGCGACCCGGCCCATTTCGGCGAAATAGCCGTTGACCTCCTCGGGCAGCGCATGCTGGGGATGGCGGCGCCGGGCGATCTTGGCGACATGCAGGGCCAACGCGCCCATCCGGTCGACATCGGCGACGATCTGAATCGCGCTGACGATGGCGCGCAGGTCGCCCGCCACCGGCGCCTGCAGGGCGAGCAGGACGAATGCCTGCTCCTCGGCTTTCGCGCTCATCGCCGCGATCTGCTCATGGTCGGTGATCACCTGCTCGGCCAGCACTAGATCGGCCTGCAGCAGGGCCTGGGTCGCGCGCTCCATCGCGGCGCCTGCCAGCCCGCACATCTCGCCGAGCTGGTTGGTCAGCGCCTCAAGCTGCTCGTGGTACGCGGTACGCATGCGGCCAGCCTACGGCTGATCAGGTGAATGGTCACGACGCGCACGTGAACGAAAGGTGAATGCCACCTGCCAAAATGGCGTCGGTCCACCGACGCTATCCGCAGCTGGTGTCGGCGGCGTTGGTGACCGTCAGATCCTCCGGCAGCTGGGTCGGGCTGCTGTGGCTGCCGTGCATCACCTCCACCTGGACCGGCGAGCCGCTCGGCTTGGGCGCGCCGACGGAGGAGAAGTCGGAGCCGAGCACCACCTGGACGGTGTCACCCTTGCCGTTGACCCGCTCGATCGTCGGCTCGGGGAACGCCGAGGCCACCGTGGCGGCAGCCTGCTCGTTGCCCGGCGAGAAGAACACGGTCGTCTGCTCCAGCGGCCCCGGGTAGTCGTCGGGTGTCTCCACGTTGAAGCCGTGCTGCTGCAATTCGCTTGCCGCAGCGGAGGCGAGCCCGTCCTGCCCGGTGGAATTCGACACCTGGACGGTCACCAACGCCGGGTCGGTCGTGACCGCGTCGACGATCTCGCTGCTCTCCTCGGGCTGCGCAGATTCCGGTGCGGCCGGCGCCTCGCTCGTCGGCGACTCCGGCGTCTGGCTGGCCATCGACTCCGGCGTACCCGGCACCGGGGTGTCGTCGGGGTTCTTCTCCTCCGGCAAAGGGTCGTCGTTGATGATCGCGTCGAAGATGGCGCGGGTGTCTTCCTCCCGCAGGTGCTCGTTGCCCCACTCGTCCATGTAGCCCGTCGTCGGGACGGTCAAGAACGTGATGCGGCCCGCGTTGACGTTCTGCAACGACTGGCCGAGTTGCACCAGGTCCTTGGTGCCGATGTTGTCGACGTAGCTGTCGTTGATGAACTGGTTGACGACGTTGTTGAGCTTGTTGAGCGAGAAGAAGACCTCTTTGGAGATCAGCGAGCGCAACAGCGACGACAGGAACAGCTGCTGGCGCTTGATGCGGCCGTAGTCGCCGTTGGTCTCGGTGGTCACCTGCCGGGCGCGCACATAGTTCAGCGCGGTGTGCCCGTCGACGATCTGGCGCCCCGCGTTGGGCAGCACCGTGCCCAGCTCGTAGTCCTCCAGCGGGGTGGTGCTGCACACCTCGACGCCGCCGAGCGCGTCGACCATCTTGGAGAACCCCGCGAAATCGACGGCCATGAAGCGGTTGATGGACAGGCCGGACAGCTTCTGGATGACCTTCACCAGGCACTTGGGGCCGCCGAAGGCGAACGCCGAATTCAGCTTGGTCTCGGTGTACACCTCGTCGGGGCCGTAGGTTCCGGACTGCTCGTCATAGAGCGGGCCGTACTCGCCGGTCTCGGGATTCCAGGCCTCGCACTTCATCGGTTCGATGGCCAGGTCACGCGGAAACGACACGGCCACAACACGTTCCCGGTTCGCGGGGATGTTCACCAGCATGACGGTGTCGGAGCGGGCGCCGCCCGCGTCCTCGGTGTCGCCGGCGCCCATCTCGGCGTTCTCGCCGAAGCGGCTGTCGATCCCGACGATCAGGAAGTTCTCGTCGCCGTACTGCGCATTGGGGTCGACGATGTCTCGCGAGTCGGGATCCAGTGCGGAGACCCGGTTGAGCATGTTGTTCTTGGCCGACTGCCACTGCCAGGCCCCGCCGGTCATCACGAGCGCCAGCACCGCGAGCGCCGCGGCCAGCGACCGGCCGGCCATCACGGCCCGCCGGGTCGACTTGCGCTTCTTCGGCGCCTCGACCGGCTCGTCGGATGGCTCGCCCACCCGCTGCGGGCCGACGCGTTCATCCCGGGCTTGCCGCAGCTCCTCCAGATCGGGGAGCTCGTCGGCGTAGGAGACCGCGGGGATGACCTCGGTGTCGGGATCCGCCATGTAGGGCACGCGGGGCGCGTCGTCGTCGGACTGCGGCTTGGGGGGTCGCAGTAGCCGCGGCTGGCGTGGTGGCTTCTGTTGCCTGGGCGACGGCGCAGGGCGGGGTTGCTCGGGCGCCGGCGCGGGCCTGCGAGGCTCTGATGGCTCCGGAGCTTCCGGTGGTTCCGGCTGTTCCGATGATTCCGGTTCGGCGGTGGCGTGCCTGCCGGGCAGGTCGGTGGGCGTCGAACCGGTGATCTTTGCGATCAGGTCGGCCACCGTCACACCCGCGGTGTGGTTGCCGGTGGGCGGTGGGGTGTCCTGTTCCTCGGGCTTGTCGGGATCGTTGGCAGGGGGCTCGGCGGCCGCCCCACGCTCCCACGGCGCGGCGGCTCGCGGGGGCCGCGGGGATCGGGTAAGCCACTGATTGGCGTCGTTTACGTCAGACGCGCGCGGGCGACGAGGAGTGGCGTTATCGCCGTCACTCATGTCCCTCTCTGCCTCCGACCCTACGAGCAGCGGGCACGCAAATGCGCATCAATCGCTGCGCTGCCAAAACCCTGGTTTACAGCGGCAATATCCATCGGCCCCACGGCTGAGGCCGAATGCGACAAGATCCATATCGTACTGAGAGAACCTGAGAGACGTAATCTCGAGACGGTCTCGGTTTATCCACCGGAATGCATCACGTCGGCCCCGACGGGCACGGTGCAATCGTCCGGGTCGGCCAGCCATCCCTCCGGCAGCGCCACCGAGGCGGGCGAGCCCTGGCGGCCGCGTGGTCCGGCCGCTTCGGGCGGGAACGGCACGTCCGGATCCAGCTTGTCGAGCAGCACGTCGAGCTCATCGCGGGTTTTGACGAGCGCAAGCGCGCGGCGAAGCTCGGCACCCGCCGGAAAACCGTGCAGATACCAGGCGATGTGCTTGCGGATGTCGCGCATGCCCTTGTCCTCGCCGAAGTGGGCCGACAGCAGCTCGCCATGTCTGCGGATGATCGCGGCCACCTCGCCGAGTGTGGGCGGTGTCACACTGTGGCGGCCCGCGAACGCGTCGGACAGCTCGGCGAACAGCCACGGCCTGCCGAGGCAGCCACGGCCGATCACGACGCCGTCGCAGCCCGTCGCCGCCATCATCGCCAGTGCGTCGTCGGCCTCGAAGATGTCGCCGTTGCCGAGCACCGGAATGCTGGTGACATGCGCCTTGAGCGCGGCGATCTGGTCCCAGTCGGCGGCACCGGAATAGCGTTGCGCCGCGGTGCGGGCGTGCAGCGCGACGGCGGCCGCACCCTCTTCCGCAGCGATGCGGCCCGCGTCCAGATGGGTGTGGTGCTCGTCGTCGATGCCGATGCGGAACTTGACCGTGACGGGGATGTTCGAGCCCTCCGTCGCGCGCACAGCAGCGGCCACGATCTGGCCGAAGAGCTTGCGCTTGAACGGCAACGCGGCGCCTCCGCCTCGGCGCGTCACCTTCGGCACGGGGCAGCCGAAGTTCATGTCGATGTGGTCGGCCAGGCCCTCGTCGGCGATCATCTTGGCCGCGGCGTAGGTGTTGTCAGGATCGACGGCGTACAGCTGCAGCGAGCGCGGTGACTCGTCGGGCCCGAACGTCGTCATGTGCATGGTGGCGGGGTGGCGCTCGACGAGCGCGCGGGCCGTCACCATCTCACAGACGTACAACCCGCTGACCGTTCCGGCCCGGGCTTGTTCGAGTTCGCGGCACAGCGTGCGGAACGCGACGTTGGTGACCCCGGCCATGGGGGCCAGCACGACCGGACTGGCCAGGGTGATGGGTCCGATCCGCAACTGCGCGCGGGATCCGGTCAGGACGGCGATGTCGCCAGAACCCTCTTCGCAGTCAGCTTTTCGGCCTTCTTCGCCTCACGCTCGAGGCGCTTCTGCTTGGCGACCTCGAACTTGTCGCAGGCCTGCTCGAGCTCCTCGACCAGCTTGCCGAGGTCGTCGCGCATCCGCGCGGCCTCGCCCGTGAAGTCCTCGCGCTCGAAGATGCGCCACTTCTTCAGCACCGGCATCACCACGTCGTCGAGGTGGATGCGCGGGTCGTACACGCCGCCGACGGCGATGATCACGGCCTTGCGCCGGAACTCCGGCACCGTGAAGCCGGGCATTTTGAAGTTGCGCAGCACGCGGTGCAGCGAGTGCATCGCCTGGTCCGGCGCGATCTCGAAGCCGGCCTCCGAGACGTCGCGGTAGAAGATCATGTGCAGGTTCTCGTCGGCCGAGACCCGCGCCAGCAGCTGGTCGGCAATGGTCTCGTTGCATGCCTTACCGGTGTTGCGGTGCGACACGCGAGTCGCGAGCTCCTGGAACGTCACGTAGATGACGGAGTCGAACAGGCTCTCGGCGAACAGATCGCCCTGGTGATTCTGGCCCGGGCTGAAGCCGCGGGTCACCTGCTCGAGGCGGAGTTCCTCCAGCTGGACGGGGTCCACCGCACGGGTTACGACGAGATAGTCGCGCAGCGCGATGCCGTGCCGGTTCTCTTCGGCGGTCCACCGATTCACCCATTGGCCCCAGGCGCCGTCCATGCCGAAGTTCATCGCGATCTCGCGGTGATACGCCGGCAGGTTGTCCTCGGTCAGCAGGTTCTGCACCATCGCGACCTGGGCCACCTCGGACAGCTGCGACTGCTCGGGATCCCAGTCCTGGCCGCCCAGCGCGTAGAAGTTCTTGCCGTCCGACCAGGGGATGTAGTCGTGCGGATTCCAATCCTTCCGCATCGACAGGTGACGGTTCAGGTACTTCTCAACGACTGGCTCGAGCTCATGCAGCAGGTGCAGGTCGGTCAGGTTCTCGTGCATCAGCTTCCGTTCTTATGTCGGTGCGGGGGACCCATCATCCATTTATCTGTACCTCTGGGTTGCACTCAATATATCTGTGTATCCCGGTGACATCAAGTTCGCCTCGCCGGGTCCGCAGCGACGGAATGGTCACGATTTCGCCGCCTCTTCGCTGGTCGGACATCGTCGTACTGCTCGCGGGCCGCGCCTCTCGGCGGTACAGTTTCCGCAGGCAACGAACCGTGCCTAAACTCCTCGCAACCGTAAACCTCAGACATAGGTGGGCATGTGAAGAAGATGATCGTTTCGGCCAGCACCGTCGGCGCCGCCGGGGTTGCCATCGGGGCGCTCGGACTGTTTGGCGCGGGCATCGCGTCCGCGGCACCCGATGTGGTGGGAATGACGTACGGAGACGCAGTCTCGGAGATTGAGGACGGAGGCGGCACGGCCAAGATCGCAGTGACCGTCGGCGACCGCCAGGACGCGATGGGTGATTGTCTGGTCACCAACGCCACCGACGCTCCGTTCGTGCGCGACAGCGAAGGCGAGTTCGGCCACGCCGACAGCGAAGTGCTGCTCACACTGAACTGCAACCGCGGCGCCGCGACGGCCACCACGCCGGGCGCATCCTTGGGCAGCCCCGCAGGCCGGGATTTCCAGGCCAAGGCTGAGGCGGCAGCCGAGGCTGCACAGAACGAGCAGGACGAACTGACTCAGGCGGGCGAACTGCCCGGTGACACTGAGCCCGAAATTCCGACCGGCTAGTCGACTTATCCTTCGCGGCGGCGCCTATAGGCTCGAGACCCGATTGAGCAGCATGTCGACGCAGTGGTCGATGAACTCCTCGCGGGTGGCCGTGAGGCGGCCGTCCAAATAGGCGATGAACAGCGCGGTCAGGGCGCCGAGCAGGCCCGTGGCCGCCATCGCCTGTGCGGCGGGGTCGGCGATCTCGGTGATCCGGGTGACCTTGCGCTGCAGCAGTTCGATGAATATCGGCATCCAGCTGGCGCCCGAGCGGGTCAGCACCGGCTCGACCGTGGGCGTGAGTAGAAGCACGCGCCCGCGGGTCGGGTCGTCGACCATCAGGGCGACGAAGCGCTCCACGGCCTCGCGTGCGGTGGTGGCCGTCGACAGCGTCGACATGGCCGTGGCGCACACGTCGTCGTAGACCGCCCGGACGAATTCGTCGCGATCGGAGAAGCTTTCGTAGAAGTAGCGTTCGGTGAGGCCGGCCGCCCGGCAGACGGCGCGCACGGTCAGCGCGGGCCCGCCCTCGCCGCCGAGTAACTGCACACCCGCGGCGATCAGTTCGTCGCGGCGCAGCGCCTGGCGGTCCTGCAGGGGAACGCCCGACCAGCGCCCCCGTCGTTGACCGGAAGCCACATCACTCCTAGACTCAGTTGACAACGTACGTAGTCAGAATGCCATCTGAGCCGATCGGAAACACCCAGTGACTCAAGATACGTCCGAGGCATGCCCCGTGACCAGCACGAGCGCGTCCATGGCGGCGGGCTGCCCGGTGTCTGGCGGCGGATACGACGCCCCACCGGAACCGCTCGGGCCGGACTCGCTGACGTGGCGGCTCTTCGGCGACTGGCGCGGCGTGCTGCAGGGGGTGTGGGCCGGTTCGATGCAGAACATGCACCCGCAGTTGGGCGCCGCGGTCAAGGACCACTCGATCTTCTTCATGGAGCGCATGCCACGGCTGTTCCGGTCGTTGTATCCGATCAGCGGCGTGGTCTTCGACGGCGACCGAGCGCTCGCGACCGGCGCCGAGGTTCGCGACTACCACATCGGCATCAAGGGCGTCGACGAGCAGGGCCGCCGCTACAGCGCACTGAACCCGGACGTCTTCTACTGGGCGCACTCCACCTTCTTCATGGGCACGATCCTGACCGCCGAGCATTTCGGCGACGGGCTCACCGAAGACGAGAAGCGCCAGCTGTTCGATGAGCACATCACCTGGTACCGGATGTACGGGATGAGCATGCGGCCCGTGCCGAAGACGTGGGAGGAATTCCAGGAGTACTGGGATCACATGTGCTGCAACGTGTTAGAGAACAACTGGGCGGCGCGCGCGGTGCTCGACCTGTCCACCATGCCCAAGCATCCGTCGCTTCAGTGGATTCCCGACTGGCTATGGCGCATCCAGCTCAAGCTCGCGCAGCGGTTTTTCGTCTTCGTCACCGTCGGCCTCTACGATCCGCCGGTGCGCGAACTGATGGGCTATACGTGGTCGGCGCGCCAGGAGCGGCTGCACCACCTGTTCGGTCGGCTCGTCAACCTGACGTTCAAACTGCTGCCCAAGCGCAGGCGCATGCATCCGCGCGCCCGCAGCGGGTGGGACCGCGCGACGGGCCGCATTCCCGCGGACGCCCCGCTGGTGCACACCCCGGCGCGTAACCTGCCGCCGGTCGAGTACCGCGGCGACGGACACCACTACTGCCCGGCGGAGGCGGTGTAGCCCGTCCACATTGCGCCGTCGAAATACCTTAGCCGGCAACGGTTCCGCGGATCCGGATACCAGCCCTGCTGCACGGGCGGATAACGCCCGTAGATGCCGCGCGGATCGCCGCGCAGGCTCAACAGATGCTCGTATTCGGCGCGGGCACGCAGCCCCGCATCGCGCAGGGCGATCGCGCGCCGGCGTCGGCGGATGGCCAGTGCCAGCCAGGCGATGCCGATGACCGCGACGAGGACGTGCGCCCCGTTCAGTAGCAACCAGGCGGTGGCGGCGACGGCGCAGGCGGCCACCACGGGGTGACGCTGCCAGAACGGCCGCCGAGCTTGCTGGTAGAGCACCTTGCCGATGCTACCCACTGGTGGACGCAGCTTTGGCAGATCCGGCCCGGTGCGCTCACGGCTGCACTACATTCCGGAAACCTTCGCTGTTTAACGCTCTTCAACGCTCTCAAAAGGAGCGCACCATGGCCGCTGGGGATCGCGTCCTGGTGACCGGCGCCTACGGCTTGGTCGGCAGGCCCGTGGTGGCTCGGCTCGTCGCCGACGGCTTCCAGGTAGTCGCGACCGCACACCGAGCCATCAAACCGGCGTTGCCCGCCGAGGCCGACGTGCGCCCAGTCGATCTCACCGATCCGGATCAGATCGCCGCGTTGATCGCCGACGTGTCGCCGTCGGCGATCGTCCATCTGGCGGCGTGCATCCCGCCGATGTGTTACGCCAACCGGACGCTGGCCAGAGCCGTGAACGTCGAAGCCACCGCGGCCCTGGTTCGTGAAGCGTCGGCGATGCCGTCGCCGCCGCGGTTCGTGCACGCCTCGAGCATGGCCGTTTACGGCAGGCGCAACCCGCACCGCTTCACCGACTTGTTGACCCCAGATACCCCTCCAACGGCGTCGGATCTGTATGGCTGCCACAAGCTCGAGGTCGAAAACGCCGTTCGCAATTCGCCTTTGGAATGGTCGATTCTGCGGCTCGGTGGGGTCATCACACTTCAGCCGTTGGTCGACTACGGCGACTTCGACTCGTTGTACTTCGGCGCGTCACTGCCCGAGGACAACCGCTGCCACACTGTGGACGCGCGCGACGTCGCCGCCGCGTTTTCGGCGGCGATCACCACGCACTGCGTGCGTGAGATCTTCATGATCGCCGGCGACGACTCGCACAAGCGGTTGCAGGGGGAGATTGCGGCCGCCACCAACGAGGCCATGGGGCTGTCCGCGCTGACCGTACCCGGCCGCCCGGGTGATCCCGACGACGACAAGGCCTGGTACCCGCTGGCTTGGCTGGATACCGCGCGCTCTGAGCAGGTGTTGGCGTTTCAGCGGTACTCCTGGGAGGAGTCCTTCGACGAGATCCGAGCCGGCGCCGACCGGAAGCTGCGTCGGCTGCAGATGATCGCGCCGCTGTTGGCCCCGGTGATGCGGCGGCGCGGCCCGTATCACCGGCAACCCGGCCGCTATGCCGACCCCTGGGGCAGGATTCGACACAGATGGGGTAATCCCGAGCCAGACGAGTAGCTGTCGCCGCCTCAGCGGGATGATGGGGGTCTGGTGGGGTAAGGAGACACGTGTGATCACGCTGGACCGGCTGGTGAACGTTCTGGGCAGTTACGGCGTCCGGCTGCGCCACTGTCCCGTGCCGCGGTCGACCGAACTGAGCAGCGTGGTGATCTACGAGGTCGCCGGGGAGCGCACCGTCGTCGGCGACGTCCTGCTGGCCATGGGCGCGCGGTCCGTGCACGAAGCGGTGCAGTGGGCGGTGTCGGCGCACGCCGTCGTTGTGCTGTTGCGGGACAACAGCGACGACACCACGTTCGCGGGAATGGCAGAGGGCGTGGCGGTGATGGTGGTCGACTCGGAGGTGCTCTGGAGCGAGGTCGCCGCCGTCGTCTACGGGTTGGTGCTCGAAGGGCGAGAAACCGAATCAGGCCGCGGGCCAACGGATTTGTTTGCATTGGCCGATAGTCTTGCTGAAATGGCCGGTGGCGCAGTCACTATCGAGGACAGCCTGTCGCGGGTACTGGCATATTCCACGAACCAGGACAACGCCGATCCGGCGCGAATGGCCACGATCATGAACCGGCAGGCGCCGGAGCACCTGCGCGAATTCTTCGCATCCCGAGGCGTTTTCGCGCACTTGGCCGCCTCCGACGAGCCGCTCTTTGTCGCTCCCGACGACGTCGTCGGAATGACCGGGCGGATGGTGGTCGCCGTACGATCGGGACGAGAACTCATGGGGTCGGTGTGGGTGGCCTGCTCGAAACCGTTGGAGGGCGAGGAGCGCAGCGCGCTCTCCGACGGTGCCCGCACGGTGGCCCTGCACCTGCTGCGGTCGCGGGCCAGCGCCGATTTGGAGCGCCAAGTCGAATCCGAACTGGTGATCGGGCTGCTGGAGGGCAGGGCCGACGCCGTCGCCTCGGCGAGCAGGCTGGGGCTTCCGCAGGGCGCACCGATGCGGGTGATCGCGGTCCGCGCTGCGGGTGGCGCCGACCGGGACGCCGCGCTGCTGTTGGCCTTCGAGCGCGCCACCACGGGGTTCGGCTGGTCGCGGCCGGGTCGCAGTGCGCTGGCAGGCAACACGCTCTACACCCTGCTTCCCGCCGAGAAGGCCGTCACGGCGCGCCGCTGGGTGACGTCGCTGCAGGCCGCGTTGCCGGAGTCGATGACCCTGGCGGCGGGGATCAGCAAAGCCGCGTCGGTCGACGACCTGGTCGCCGCGCGGCACGAAGCCGACGAATGTCTGGCGTTGCACGAGACCCGCTCGTCGGCGCCGCCACCGGTCTACGACGAGTCGTGGGACGAGATTCTGCTGCAGCGGTTGCGCACGGCGGCGACATCGGGCCGCTCGCCGGACCGGGGGCCGGTGGCGGAGTTGCGCCGCCACGACCGCGCGCACGCCACCGAGTACGTGGCGACGCTGCGGGCCTGGCTGGAAGCGATGGGCGATCTCGCCGACGCCGCCGAACAACTGGGCGTGCACGAGAACACCGTGCGGTACCGGATGCGCAAGATGAGCGAGGTCACCGACCTGCATCTCGACGATCCCCGCAAGCGGCTGGCCATGATGATCGAGCTGGCCGCCACCGACGCGGGCTGACGCATCGCAGCGCATCGAACTCTATTTCTCGTTGTCGCGGCACCACAACGGCCGTAGGGCAGGTTGTCGAATTCGGGCAACCGCGTTCGCTGACCCGGCCTCCAGCATGGAGATGTCAAACGTATCCAGTCTTTGTTGGAGGTAGCTGATGGGTGGCGAGCGCATGGATGGCGGACCGCGGTCGGCGATCGTCATCGGCGCAGGCATCGTCGGACTGTCGACGGCGTGGTTCCTGCAGGAGCGCGGCGTCGACGTCACCGTCGTCGACCGTGACGGTGTCGCGGCCGGCGCCTCCTGGGGCAACGCCGGATGGGTGGCGCCTGCGCTGACGATCCCGCTGAACTCGCCCGCCGCGCTGCGTTACGGGTTGCGCTCGCTGCTGGACTCCTCCGCGCCGCTGCACATTCCGCTGACCGCCGATGCCGGGCTGGCGTCGTTCCTGATTCAGTTCGCCGCCAACTGCAGGCCGTCGCGGTGGCGGCGGGCCGTGCGCGCCAACGTCCCGCTCAACGAGGAGTGCATCGAGGCCTTCGACGTGCTCGTCGCGAACGGGGTGGACGCGCCGGTGACCGACGGCCCGATCACCGCTCTGTTCCGCACCACCAACGATGCCGAGCATCTGCTGGCCGAGTTGCGTGAACTCGGCAACGCCGGCCAGCACGTCGACGTCACCGGCCTGTCGGGTGAGGCGCTGCGCGAACAGGTGCCGTTGGCATCGTCGGCGATCAAGGCCGGCGTCAGCGTCAACGGCCAGCGCTACATCGACCCGGGCCGTTTCGTGCACGCGCTGGGCGACGCGGTTGTCGAACGCGGCGCCACCATCGGTAAGCAGGAGGTCCGGCAAGTCGACAACTCCGATAGCGGGGTGACGGTCTATCCGTTCCACGGCGACCCGTTGACCGCCGATGCCGTCGTGATCGCGACGGGCGCCTGGTTGCCGCGGCTCGCGCCGAAGCTGCGCGTCCCGATCAAGGCGGGGCGTGGCTATTCCTTCACCGTTCCGGTGGATCGGCCGATACCGGGACCGATCTATCTTCCCGACGTGCGGGTGGCGTGTACGCCGTACAACGGCGGGCTGCGCGTTGCGGGCACCATGGAGTTCCGCGATCCGCATTACCCCGTCGTGTCGGAGCGCATCGGCGCGATCATCACCTCGACCGCGCCGCTGCTGGACGGTGTCCGTTGGGACGAGCGCACCGACGTCTGGGTCGGCCCGCGCCCGGTCACACCGGACGGCAGGCCGTTGATCGGCGAATTGTCGCGCAACATGTATGTCGCTGGGGGACACGGCATGTGGGGGTTGACGCACGGACCTGTGACGGGTCGGCTCCTGGCCGAGCAGATCACCACCGGCAAGCAGCCCGACCTGTTGCGGGAGTTCAACCCGCTGCGTCGAACCGGACGCTGACAGGACCCCGCTGCAGACCTCGCCCGACACGGGCCTACGGGTCGTCAGGGGCGGCGCATCAAGTGAGCCCGCCCCTGACGACGATTCCCTGCTATCTGGAAGACGTTCGGAAGGAACTTTGAACATGACTAGTGCACAACGCATCTGGATCTCACCGCAGGCACATGAGCGGCTCCAGCAAGAGCTGGCGACGCTGCGTGAGCTGACCGCTGCGGGCCGTTCCGAGGACGACACCGACGAGAACGCGGTGGCCGTCGAACACGCGCGGCAGAAGCGGATCCAACAGATCCACGATCTGCTGCTGAACGCTGTCGTGGGTGAGGATCCACCCGACGACGGTGTCGCCGAGCCGGGCATGGTGGTGACGGTCCGCTACGACGACTCCGACGAGACGGAGACATTCCTGTTGGGCATGCGCGGCGCCGAATATGGTGACATCGAGGTGTATTCGGTCAATTCACCGCTGGGTGCCGCAATAGTGGGGGCGCGTGTCGGCGAGCAGCGCACCTACACGTCACCCACGGGCGCGAACGTTACCGTCACCCTGCTCAAGGCCGTGCCCTACGGCGTCCACACCGCCACCTTCGAGTTGTCCGGCGCCGGCGAATAGGGGTTTTTGTAGCGCAGCGACAATGCGCCCGAGTGCTGTTGTCGCTGCGGTGGAAGCCTCACGCCCAAATGTGTTCCAGCATGGAGGTAATCGGCCATTTGGTCGGTGAGAGGAGGTTTAGCGCATGCTGGTCACACCTGAAAACGTCCTGGCCGCAGGCGGCCTCGATGATCCGCGTACCGCTTGGCCGCATGGAAACCAAACCCGCCCTGATGACGACTACCTGACTCGAATCGCGCTGCAGAGGTGGGAGTCGGAGGGCGGCGCGGTGTTTGACGACGATCTGGGGGACTTCAGGAGCGTGAGACATGAGGAGTTCGCTTAGCAACTGGGTGAGCTATCTGGCGGTGGCCGTGGGCATCGGCACGGTCGCCGCCTCACTGACGGTGACAACTACTCCGGCCGGACGCGGGCTCACGCTCGCCGCCGGCGCCTTCATCACGTTCTTCGCCTTGCTGTCGTTGCCGGTGCCTGACCGGACACCCCTGCACTGGGGGCTGGTGGTCGTGGGGCTCGCGGCGACCATCCTGCCGTGGCTCAGCACCGGCTTCACTGCTGATCTCGGGGCGGCGTGGACGGCGGGCGTGGCCGGCGCCCTGGCACTGGCGCTGGGCTGCATCGGCTGGCTCAACGGAAGGCCGCCGACGCTGTACGGCTTCAACAGGTACGCCAGCCGCGACGACAAGCCCCCTGCGGTCGAACGCTGGATCAGCAGGGCGGCGTTGGTCGTTGGCCTGCTGACCGTCGTGATCGGCACGACCGTGACGAACTCGTCGCCGGCTGGGGCGGCTGTCGCCGCCGGCCTGGGCCTGTTCATCACCGTCATCGCGCTGTGGTCGATGGAGGCGGCCGACCCGACCCTCGACTATCTGTTGATGGCCACCTTCGGTTTCGCGCTGTTCCTCGCGCCTTGGGTGGTCGGATACGCCGGTCAGCCGGACGCCGTGACGGCATGGGTCGGCGGTTTCATCACGACGGTGCTCGGCGTGACGGGCTTCCTGCGGGGCGCCAGACGCGACCGGTCCAGCACCGTGCGTGAGCATGCTCGCATGGTCTACTTGCAGCGCTACCGTCACCGTATGGCGTGACCCTGCGGTAGCCGCTCAGTCGTCGTGCTGGCCGGGCGGCTGCGGCGCGTGAAGGTCGAAGCGGACGCCGACCATGCGGATCGCGAAGCAGACCGCCGCCGCGGCCAGAGCGGCCAGCGTGCCCTGATAGCCGGCTTCGTAGGCCACTGCCGCGCACAGCGCGCCGATCAGCGCCGGGATGGCATACAGCTCGCTTGTCAGGACGGTGGGCACGCGCTGGATCATCACGTCGCGGATCGTTCCGCCGCCGACGGCGGTGACGGTGCCGACGATGACGGCCTGAAGCACACCGAAACCCATCTCCAGCGCCTTGTATGCGCCCAGCACGGCGAACACGCTCAGCCCGACGGCGTCGAGGACGGTGATCGCCATGGCGATCCGGTCCAGCCGGCGGGTGAGCACGAACGCGATCAGCCCGCCGGTGGCGGCAAGCGCGAGATAGCGCCAGTCGATGAAGGTGGCCGGCGGCAGCGCGTCGAGCAGCACGTCGCGGATCGCGCCGCCGCCCAATCCGGTGAACATGCCGAGCGTGATGACACCGAAGATGTCGAGCCGTTCGGCTCGCACCGCTGTCAGCGCGCCGTTGAGGGCGAATGCGAACGTGCCGACGAGATCGAGCACAAGCAACAGCGGCGCGTTGATTCCCATGAGGTGAGGTATATCGCTACAGGCGCGGATCGCCGACATTCTCGGCGACGCCGTCGCTGGAGAACGACGCGACGATGGCGTCGGTCGGTGAACGCCAAGCGATCCCGAGATCGGCGGTGGTGGCCGAGTCATCGGTCGGGGTGGCCGCGGTGAGCAGCATCGCCGCCTCGTAGCTGAGGCCGTCGCCGAGTGTCACGATGCCCGACAGCGCGTCGGCGAGCCGTCCAACGCCGCGGAAAATCGTCTGCGGCACCGGGATTCGGGTTATGCGCCGGCCCCTGCCGCGCTCAAGGGCGTCGATCATGTCGTCGAATGCGACGAGGACGCCGCCGCACACATAGCGTCGCGGCCCACGCCCGGGCGACATCACCGCAGCATGGACGTCGGCGACGTCACGCACATCGATCATCTGCATCCCGCCGCGCAGCCGCGGCGCGACGCCCGCCCGCACGATCGGCGCCCACCCGCGTTCGGTGACGCCCGGCTCGGTGTGGAAGGCGGGGCCGACGACGCTCGACGGGTACGTGATGACCACGGGTGCGCCCAGCCGCTGCAGTCCACGCGCGATGCGGTCGGCGTAGCCCTTGGTCTGCGCGTAGGCGCTGCGGCCCGGTGCCGTGGGCGTGTCGGGGCCGATGACGCCGTCTGGCGGCGGGAACAACGCGCTGTAACTGCTGACGAGGACGACGGGATCGAGTGCGGCTTGCACGGCGCGGGTCAGCAGCGTCTCGGTGGCGTAGGCGTTGATCTCCCACATCAGCTGGGTGCGACGGCTGTCGGTGCCCACCACGCCCGCGCCGTGCAGTACGGCGTCGCAGCCCTTGAACAGCGCGTCGATGGTGGTGGCCTCGCGGACGTCGCCGACCAAGACCTCGACGTCGCCGAGTTCGGTCAGCCGTTCCAGCACCGGCGCACCATTCGCATCTGGGGCGACGAGCAGGCGTATGCGGTGGCCTTGGGCGAGCAGAGCCCTTACACAGTGCGCGCCGACGTAGCCGGTCCCGCCGGTGACGGCGATCAGCATGGGCCCTCCCTCCCCGGATTTCGGGACCGATGGTATCGAAAGTGCGGCCGCAGGATTTGCCCGGCCCGCGCCGGAGCTACTTGGTGTTCGACGTGCTAATGAATTCATGCGTCACTCGTAAACGGCGGATGCTCCATCACCGCTTGAAATGTGAGTGATCTTGTCGGATTCGCCGTTACTATCCATTACATGAGCAAACGAATTACGGTTGCTGCAGCGGCCCAACGGGTCATGATCGCAGGCTGTTCGAGCCCTGCGTCTCCGCCGGCTGAAACCGTGACGACGGAGCGTCCGGTAGCTGTTGCGCCGTCAGCGCCGATTGCGCCCCCTTCTGCTGCTCCTGGTATCTCGCCGTCCACAGGTGCCTCCGATAGTCCCGAAAGATGAGTCGTCAAAGTTCCGACGACGGGATCGCCAAGGCTATTGGCGGTCTCATTTTCTTCGTTATCGTCCTGATTTCGGTCATTCCGAAGGAGATATGGATCGCCATCGGTGTTGCTGTCGGCGGCGCACTGCTGATCTGGTTCACGGCATGGGCGATCAACGCGTACAGCAAGCACCGCGCTGAAGTGGAGGCACGGCTGGCCGCCGAGGAGAAAGCCCGAGCCGCTGCGGCAAAACGGGAGCGAGAAGAGAAAGCTCGTCGAGAGAAGCAACAACGGATTGCCACTCTTGGCCGCGAGAACGCCGACCTTGTCGAATCGGCGCTAGCTGCAGTCCAACAAGTGAGGGCATCGGAAGCCGCCCGCACGGGATGGCTCGGCGATGTTGATTTCACCGCCGACATCCAAGAGATCACCGCGAAGTTCCAGAAAGCGCACGCTCTGCGCAAGCTCATACGGGAGCTATCCGCTCTGGATAAGCCGAGCCCCGATGACCGGAAGATTCTCGCGGAGGCTAGAACCACGGCTTCGAGCCTCGAACTTGCCGCGATCGAGCGGGTGGAACTGATTGGGAAATGCGCAACGGAGGCTCGACTCATCGACCAGTCGCTGCGCGAAGAACGCAGGGATGCACAAACTGCTGAGCAACGCGCGGAGCTGCATGCGAAGTTGAGCGCGATGCTCTATGGGATCGAGGCAACGCCGGACACGACGCCAAGGGACCTGGCCGCTGACGTAGTGATGGCGCGGGTACAGGCCTATCGGGATATCAAGGATCGGATTCAACAGGCCCGAGACATCTAGCGCGACAGTGGCCGTGGTGGGTTTCGCAGTGGTTGTGACGAGGTCTTCCGAGGAACCCCGGTTGCGCCGACAGGGCGGTCGGCGGAGCCTGCGATAGGGAAATGCGCTGATCGAAGCGGTTGTGGTGCCCCCACCAGGACTCGAACCTGGGACCTGCGGATTAAAAGTCCGTAGCTCTACCAACTGAGCTATAGGGGCGCGATGAATCAGGATACTGCCCGCGGAAGCGTAGCCCGTTTGAGGATTCGGGGCGCGGTACCCTAAGCTATCGAGGCTCCCAGCGTTAAGGCGTTGCGAGTACCCCGGAGAGATTCGGTTCTGGCCCCCTTCGTCTAGCGGCCTAGGACGCCGCCCTTTCAAGGCGGTAGCGCGGGTTCGAATCCCGTAGGGGGTACCCGCTTCGTGGTAACGCGGAGGAGGATGTGCAGCGAGGCCCTGTGGCGCAGTTGGTTAGCGCGCCGCCCTGTCACGGCGGAGGTCGCGGGTTCGAGTCCCGTCAGGGTCGCCACGGCGGCGAGGCACGTCGCGCACGCGAGCAGCATGCGACATCGGTGCCGTCGGGCCAGGTAGCTCAGTTGGTACGAGCGTCCGCCTGAAAAGCGGAAGGTCGCCGGTTCGATCCCGGCCCTGGCCACCATTCTTTACCTGCATCGACACGGGTCTTGCACTCGGTTGTCAGTTTGATTCGTCCGGTTCTTGTCCGGTCTTCGGTGTGTGAATCTCGGTCGCGTGAAGCTGATCGAGGTTCGTCGCGACTTGGTCCAACTCGTCGGAGTAGAGGTCGCTGTAGATGTTCGCGGTCACGGTCGGCGTTGAGTGGCCCATGGTCTTCTGGACATATCTGAGGTCGGCGCCGGATTTGCGGGCCAGGCTGGCGTAAGTGTGGCGGAGATCATGGATGGTCAATGGCGCCAGGTCGGTCTTTTTGAGGGCTTTGTTCCAGTGGGTGTGTCGACGCCAGTTGTTGGAGCGCAGCATCGCGCCATTGGGTGACGTGACGGCGGGCTCGTCAGGTCCCCGCCCGGTGATACGCCCCTTGAAGATGTCGACGACGACTTGGGGGAGCGGGACGGTTCGAATGCCGGCTCGGGTCTTGGGCGGCCCGATGACGATGCGGCCTTCGACCTCCGGTGCTGCCCGCCGGACATAGAGGCGACGAGCCCCGAGGTCGACGTCTTTGACGCGCAGGCCGACGAGTTCGGACCAGCGCAGGCCGGTGTAGGCGAGGACCGTCACCACGTCGCCTTGATCTCCGCACGCGATGGCGAGTGTCTGGACCTCCTGAGCGGTCAGGTATCGGTGACGCTCCCGCTCGGGAATTCGGCCAGCCGAGACGCCGGTAGCAGGGTTCTGGCGGATTCGGCCGTCCTGGTGAGCGACATCGAGAATCGACCGGAGTAGTCGCAGCGTCGATACCTTCGCCCACGGGCCGACTTTGAGGCCGTCAACGAACGCCTGAACGTCGGCGCGGGTGATTTCGTCGACTGGCAGGTGGCCGAACCGCGGTTTGATACGCAGTTCCCAGTGCTGGGTGTAGCCGCTCCAAGTCTTCGGCGACACCGCTGGCTTCTTGGAGTCGGAAAACTGCGCCCAAATCCGCTGCAGCGGTGTGCGACCGAGGCGGGGATCGAACCGACGCGCACCGAGGGCGGCTTCGTTGTCGCGTTCGGATTTGAACGCCTTGGCCTCGCGCAGAGTCGGGAACGTGGCGGACGTTTCGACCCAGCCGGATGGGACTTCGGGGTCGCGAATCAGGTAGCGGACTTGGTAGCGGGACTCCCCAGCGGTGTTGAGGCGCTTCCGGATTCCGCGCGGGGTGTTGCCAGCCATTACCGACGCACCTGCTTAAGCCAGGACCGAACTTCTGCGCAATCCCAGCGGCGCACCCGCTCCGACAGGGTGTAGCAGGGCGGTCCGATCTGCTTGCCAGTCGTTTCGCGGATCGCCGCCCAGCGGTTGAGCGTTGCGGCGGATACCCCGAGCAGTACTGACACCTGATCGGCGGTCAGTAGCTCAGGAAAGCTGCCCGCGGCGACGAGCGTTTCCCGAATGCCATGAGTGACCATCGCTTCACCTCGCCGCACGGATGGAGTCGAACCAGGCCCGGGTGCGCTGCAATCCGGCATCAATGTCAGATGGACCGCAAGTAATACCCCAGACGTCATATGCCCACCGTTCCAATGCGGAATCCGTTGTCTCGCCGCATCGCTGGAGTTCGTTCTCGTCGCCCAGGACCAGAGCGGTGCCCAAGACCTCGCCGCAGGACCACCGATATCGGTAGTCGTCCCATCCGTGTGTGCGGACGAGATCGGCACGGTGGATCAAGTCTTCTGCGTGCCGCGCCAATTCGTCCGGGTTGGGTGGGTCAAAGATGGACCAGTCATCGGTCATTGCGATGCCCCGACGCCGGTGGACGAATGTCCGTATTGCTTTGCGGTGGATCGGATTTGGGTATCGCTCCAGAAGTCGGATCGCACTTTAGTCACTTGGCCGTCCTCGGCGATGACGTAGCCGGTGCCCGGTCGCCCGGGGCTGATCCGGTGTGCGGGGGCCTTGTCGGCCATCCCGTCGCCGAGGACCATGGTCACCTCGTCGCGGGAACGTAGTCGGAGCGCAATGGTCTGAGTGAAGAGCCCTCGCATCGGTAGGACTTCTTTTCGGGGGTCCTGCAGGAACGCGGCCACGACGATGCCCAGCGCACGGCCTTTGGTGAGAATCCGCGACAGCGAGGCGGCGGCTTCTTTCCGAAGGGCTGGATCGCTCATGTACGCGGTCACTCCGGCCAGCTCATCGATCAGGAGCAGCACGAGCGGGGAGCCCTTGGTTGGAGTGTGCTCACGCGTGCGACCAGCCATCGCATTGCCGCGCTTGTCCATCAACTTCTCTAGTGCGGCAAGGGTTTCCACGGCATCGGCCTCCGTAGTGGCGATCTTAGTAAACAGACGGGATCCGATCGACAACTCGATGCCGTACTTCAAATCGATTCCCACCAGGCGCACTACACCGTCGGCCACAGCGGGGCCGAGATTGCCGGCGATGCCCCAGAAGACGGAACCTTTGCCTGCACCAGAGCAGCCCACAGTTAGGGTGTGCCGACCACTCAATGGCAAACTCCAGGCTGATCCGTTTTCGCACCGCCCAAGCGCAACGTGCTTTGTCGCCACCGCTGTCGGCAGGGAAGCGTGACCTACCGTTGACAGCTGCTCTCGTATGACCAGCTCGATTCGGAGTGTTCCCGGCGAAACGACAACCGATCGCGCGGAGTGTGCGCCGGCAGCGTCGCGAATCGCCGGAACGGCGCGCTCCAAGTCTTCCACGGTCTGTCCCATCCGTGCCCGCACTGTTAGGCGCAGGGTGGTGTGAGATACGTCTGTTCCCAGTAGCTTTGGATGAAACCAGCGGGTGGAGGTGACCTGCTGGCCTTCTTTGTTGCAGCGAGTGACCTGTTCGGAGGCGGATAGACCGCACCGTTTGCAGAGCCTGCGCCAGGAGACGTAAGCCCACATTCGCCAGCGCAGAAGTCGGGCCGGTGCCGCGAACCGTTCCTCGTACGTCTCTGGAGAGCGCAGTCGCCAGGAGATGAGGGCAACGCCGATGACTCCCACGCTGATCGCCACGCACAGGCCGAGAGTGGCGAGGAAATTCAAGACATGATCGAGCCGGAACGGGGTGTCGAGATCGAGCGGTGCGTACGGATCGGGATTCATGCCGATTCCCGGGTGGTCGTTGCGCCGGCGGATGGCTTGCCTTGGGCCCTCATATCGGAGGCACGAAACGACCAGGCGATCCTGGAGAAGTCGCCCGACTTCTCGATGTACGGCAGCGCCATGAGCCCGTCGAAAACCACTGGGGTGAAGGGTGTTCCGCTGGAATTTGCGGGTGCCGACGGCTGCGTTGGCGCGGCAAACTTGATCGTCACCGTTCGGCTGCGCTTCGGCGCGGCAGGATCACCGTCAAGGACTTCGACCTGCCACATCGGCAATCCAGTGTCGCGATCTCTCGCCTGCACACGGTTCTCGCCGGAGGATTTGTCGAAGTCGATCATTGGCGTCACCTCCGATACGAGGAACGCGCCGAGGGAGAACACCTGGTCGTGGCTGATTTGGAGCCATTTAGGGATGGCCATGTTTCGCTCCTTCTGTGCATGTTTCGGGCCGTCACCGAGCTGGTGACGTATGCAATGACTAGGCAAAGACTAGTCATAAACTAGACAATAGCAGCCGGAGTGGCTAGGTGCACGCACGTCCGCAGATAAGGGGAATAACGCCCCAGTGTCCAGTGAAACTGCCTCGGGGATGGCTGTGAGCAGCGGGAATGCACTTCCGCCAAAATGCGAGGCGAGGCGTCTTGGATGCTGAGATCAGAGCGGCGGTAGTATGTAGCACGGTCTAGCTTTTGACTAGCCCAGTGCTGGTCCGAGGAGGGCTTATGTTGCAGTTCGGTCAGATTGACCGCCAGAAGGATGCGGCTCCGTACGAACAGATCGCGCAGATGTTGCGACATGCGATTACGTCGCGCCAACTGGCGCCTGGTGAGCGACTGCCTACAGAGACGAAACTCGCTGAACAATTTGGCGTCGCGAGGATGACGGTCAGGCGAGCAGTGCAGGAACTTCGCGATGAGGGCCTTCTAGTGCCGGCCTCGGGCCGTGGACTCGCTGTCAGGTCGGTGCCTTCGATCAGAGAACCGTGGCCTCAGGAGCCTGGTTACCCAACCGAAGTGACAGTGCCAAATTTCAATCTCTGGGGAGATGTCGCACCGCTGATCGCCCAGGCCGAGAATATCCGTACGCGGATGTATGTCTTGTCCGGTGATCTCCACACCGAAGTTGGATGGCAGGCGGGTGAACCGCTTGTCGTGGCCACGCTCCTCCGAACTCTTGCCGGTATCGGATTGGCAGAAGCCGACGTGCTAGGTGCTTTAGCGACGCGCCTCCACTTGCGTATCCCCGATCTCGATCAGGCTAACGAGCTCGTTAGCGCAGTGCAGGGTGCGGGGCAAGCGTTTGCAGAGGCTTGCGGTGCTGCGCAATCTGCGGCGGACGCAATACGGCGCTACGTGGCGGCAAATTCAGACTTGTCGACTGCGAAAACACGTGAACCGTCGTCGCCCGTCGATGACTAGCGTAACCAGCGGTGAGGAGGAGTCGAAGTCTTCGCCTACGACTCGCGTGCAACGACGGTGTCATACAGTCCGAAGTGACTAAGCCCTTCGTGGCTGTCGATTCCGGTGTACAAAAGCGACGCATCCTCGTACCGGCGGAACGCGAACACGGCCTGGTTCATATGCGTGCAATATGCGTGCAGTTGAAGACATTGAGGGACACCACCATGGCTCGAAGCTATTGCGGTGGACCGACAACAAATCGCAATCCGACACATGGCCCAATCGTCGGGTCCTATCCGCTTTCGGCGAGCGTGTCGACGATCTTCATCGTTTCCACCGCAACGGTCGTGACCTTGGCGATGAGATCGACGATGTAACGCGGATCGTCGTGTTCATCGCACCAGTCGTTCGGGTCGTTGACAATGCCGGACGCCTTGTCGGTTTTGACCTGGTAGCGGTCGATGATCCAGGCCAGCGCGGAACGGGAGCCGAGCGCGTATCGGTTGGCGGCCTCGGGGATGTTGGTGAATCGCCCTGGAAATGCTGGAGGCTCCTGACCTTGGAAACGAGGATGCAGGTATGCCGAAGGAACAGTCGCCTGGGAAGCCCACGACGCGCCGTTACAGCTCGGAGGAGAAGGCTGCTGCGGTGCGGATGGTCCGCACGCTGCGCAAAGAGCTGGGCACCGAGCAGGGCACGGTAGCGCGGGTGGCCCGTCAGCTCGGCTACGGCGTGGAGTCGGTGCGCTCCTGGGTACGCCAGGCAGACATCGACGACGGTCACGCCCCGGGTGTGACGACCGCGGAGTCAGCGAAGGTCAAAGAGCTCGAGCAAGAGATCCGAGAACTGAAGCGGGCCAACGAGATTCTGAAACGAGCGGCGAGTTTCTTCGGGGCGGAGCTCGACCGCCAACACAAGAAATAGTCGATTTCATCGACGCCAACCGCGAGGAGTTCGGGGTCGAGCCCATCTGCACGGTCCTGCGCAGCGCAGGCCTGCAGGTGGCCCCGAGCACCTACTACGACGCCAAAACCCGCCCGCTGTCTGCGCGGGCGCAGCGCGACGCGGTCCTGGGGCCCGCGTTGCGTCAGCTCTGGGAGGACAATTACTGCGTCTATGGGGCCCGCAAGCTGTGGAAGACCGCCCGCCGTGCCGGTCACGACGTCGGCCGCGATCAGGTGGCTCGGCTGATGCGGGCCGCCGGTATCCAGGGGGTGCGCCGGGGCAAACGTGTCCGCACCACCAAACCCGACCCGGCGGCGGCCCGTCACCCGGATCTGGTGAAGCGCAAGTTCACCGCGACCGCACCGAACCAGCTCTGGGTGACCGACCTGACGTTCGTGCCGACCTGGGCCGGAGTGGCTTACGTGTGCTTCATCGTCGATGCCTACTCGCGGATGATCGTCGGCTG